>JBQCZX010000054.1:0-22149 GCA_052089485.1 Marinobacter sp.
TTCAGGCTTGGGAATACCAACCTCTCGGCCCCTTCCTGGCAAAGAACTTTGCCAGCACGGTATCGCCATGGGTGATCACGCCAGAAGCGCTGGAGCCATTCCGCAAAGCCCAACCGGCGCGACCAGACGGCGATCCACAGCCACTGCCTTATCTGCTTGACGATGCCGACCGGGAAACTGGCGCCCTAGATGTCGAGCTAGAGGTGTTGTTGCTCACTGAAACCATGCGCGAACAGAACTTGCCGCCCCAGCGACTGGCGTTGAGCAATACGCAAAACATGTATTGGACCGTCGCCCAGATGGTCGCGCACCACAGCGTCGGCGGCTGCAAGCTGCAATCCGGCGACCTGTTCGGTTCTGGGACTCTGTCCGGTCAGACCCCCGATGCGGTCGGCAGCCTGCTGGAAAGCACGGGTGGGGGCAAGCAGCCACTCACGCTGGCCAGCGGCGAGGAGCGCACCTTTCTGGAGGATGGCGATGAGGTCATCATGCGGGCGCGCTGTCGGCGTGACGGGTATCCGAGCATTGGGTTTGGGGAGTGCCGGGGTACGGTGCAGCCTGCGCAAGGTGGCGAGTAGGGTGTAGCGTTATCAGAACATCATCGCGGGTAACCAGAGGGAAAGAGCCGGTACGGCGACCAGAATCACCAGCCGGATGATATCCGCGATGATGAAAGGCAGGATGCCGCGCACAACCATGCGTTGAGTCAGCCCAGGTTGCGTGGCCTGTACAACGAACAGGTTCATGCCAATGGGCGGCGTAATCAGCCCGATTTCGGCGACGGTCACCACAAGAATACCGAACCAGACCATGTCGAAACCCAGCGATGTGGCCACCGGTGCCAGGAACGGCACAGTAAGAAGAATCATAGACATCGCATCCATGAAACAGCCCAGCACAATATAGAACAGCAGGATGAGTATGAGGGCCATTGCTGGCCCCATGCCGCTGCTCTCAATTCCGGCGATCAGCGCACTGGGTAGGCCAGTTGTTTCCAGAAAATAGTTGAACAGCGACGCGCCGATCAGGATGAAAAAAATCATGCCGGTCAGCCCCGCAATCTCTCGTACCGATTCCCAAAGCGTGCGCCAGTTAAGGTTCCCCGAAATCAGCGCCAGAATGAACGCGCCCACAGCACCCACGGCGGCGGCCTCTGTTGGTGAAAACCAGCCCAGGTAGATGCCACCGATAACCAGTGAGAACAGCAGCAGTACTCCCCAAACCCGGCGGAGACTTGCCAGTCGCTTTGTCCATCCCGTTTTGGCTGCGGGTGGTGCCAGTTCTGGCTTCATGCGCACCCGGACAATAATCGCCAATCCGTACAGAACCGCACCAATGATGCCGGGCACAATAGCGCCAATGAAAAGCTGCCCAATGGATGTTTGGGTCAGAATGCCGTAGATCACCAGGAGGATAGAAGGCGGTATCAGCACGCCCAGGGTGCCGCCAGCTGCGATGGATGCTGAAGACAACGATCCGTCATAACCGTGCTTCTCCATCTCAGGTATTGCAACGCGACCCATGGTGGCAACGGTTGCAAGCGATGAACCACAGATGGCGCCAAAGAGGGCACAGGCACCCACGGCGGTAACCGCGAGACCGCCTCGGATATGGCCTAGGAAACTATTGACCATGTTGAACAATGAACGCGATAAGCCTGCTCGCGCCGCGAAAACGCCCATCATGACGAACAACGGCACGACACTGAGGGAATAGGGGAAAATGGCCTCGAAGGGGGATGAGCCCAGAATGAATCCGGCACCGGCCAAACCGTTCAGCAACCAGAACCCCACAACCCCAGTGAAAGCCATGGCAACCGCAACCGGAAACCCGAACGCAATCAGAAACAACGTGGCTCCGAAACCGATAAAGCCCATGGTAGCTGGCGTCATTCCGACCCCTCCTGCCGGGGTGTGGGGATGACAGCCAATGCCGTAGCGACGATGGACAGAGCAACGCCGTACAGCAGCGGAATCCAGAAATAGAAAATCGGAATTCCTAACTGCTGGGAGCGGTCGCCAAACATCAGTTTTTGTTGGAAGGTGTCGTAGCAATATTTGAACATCAGGGCTAGCAGCGCGATCGCGGTGAGCCCTGCAATCAACCGAAGCAGCGTTTGCAGCGCCCGGGGAAAGGACTCAACCAAAAGGTCGACGCCAACGTGTGCGCCCGTTAAAAAGGCATAGGGGATAACAAGCCAGGCACCACCCAGAACGCATAACTGCACGAGATCAATCACCCCGGGAATCGGCATATCAATTTGCCGGCCGATAACGTCTCCCACGGTGAACAGCGCAGCCGCGGCATACGCGGCCACGCCGGTTGCGGCGGATACGGTCACCAGAGCGCGCAGTGGCTGAAGTAGATATTTCATAGGCCTATCGCCAACGCCAAGGTCGTTTTATTGTTGTTTTTCGGTGAGCAATTCAGCCATGCGCTCATAGATTTCACGGGCATTGTCCACGCCCTGCTCAGTGGTCTTTTCAATGTAGGCATCGGTGGTTGGTTGCAACGTCTCGCGCCAACGCGTGCGCTCAGCGTCGGTCAACTCCGTGATCACGTGATCTGCTTCCACGGCTTCCTTGCGGCCAGCAGCATCCCACTTGTCCCACCAGCCACCGAACTTCGCTACCAATGAAGCGCCTGAAGCATCGTCTATGCAGGTTTGTACATTTTCAGGCAATGAATCGTATTTGCGCTGGTTCATCACGAAGAAGAACGGCACCGTATAAAAGCCGGCATCCAGGTGGTACTTCAGCACCTCGTTCAGGCCGAAGGATTTCACCGGATCCCAGGGAAACACCGTGCCATCAATCACGTGCTTCTGAATATTCTCGTAAACTGCACCGGGAGGTAGCCCCTGGGGCGTTGCACCCAAGGCCGTCAGCGCGTCGGAAATAGCTGGACTGGGGGTTCGCAGGCGAAGCCCCTCCATATCCTCCATCGTTTCCACTTTCTTTTCGGAGGTGTGAATAAGGCCGCCATTGTGCGCGTGGAGCGCAAGCACCTTGAGATTCTTGTATTCCGGCGCCAGGTACTCCGGATAAAGCTCCCATAGCGTTTGGCTGGCATCGCCGGCATTGCGAGTCAGAAAGGGAAGTTCTATTAAGGATGTGCGCGGGAACCGGCCCCGTGGAATGCCATGCAGCCCGTGCGCTATATCAACGACGCCCGCGAGCACCTGTTCCTGTTGTTTCGCAACGTTGCCAAGTTGGGTGCCGCCGGGGAAGATTTCAAACTGTACTTCTCCGCCGGAACACTCAGTAACTTGCTTCGTCCAGGGCACGATAAAATCCGTATGGATACCGTGCACGGACGGCAGGTAGTGGCTGACTTTAAGGGTAGTCTGTGCCGATGCCGGGGCCGCCAAAAGCAATGAGACACTGGCAAGGGCTGAGAGCTTGAGTACATTCTTCACGGGTTCTTCTCCTTATTATTTTGCTTGTTAAATAGCCAGAAAAATTTCCCCTCCGCTGGCTCGGGAGCAGCACGTCATCATTCGACGATTCTGTGCCCGTTCCGACGCGGTCAGTACCTTGTCCCGATGATCAATATCGCCCGCGGCCACCGCCACCTCGCAGGTGCCACACAGGCCTTCCTCGCAATCGCTGGGAATATCAGCACCAACCGCCCGCAGGGCCTGAAGCACCGTTTGATCCGGAGCAACGTGAACGGTCAGCTCCGAATCTGTCAGCACTACGTCAAAACCGATTTCTCTGGCAGGGTCCAGAATCGCGCCGGTGGCGGTAAAGTGTTCGACGTGAAGTGTCTCGGGGTAATCGGATGTCGCTTCCGCGAGCGCATCCAACAACCGCTCGGGGCCACAAGCGTAGATCTGCGTAGCGTTATCTTTACCAACCACGGTGGATAGTGATAACCGTCGATTCTCGCTAGCAGGGTATAGGTGTAACCGGCTGCTGTGGTCACGCTCCAAACGACTCAATAACGCCATGGTCTCCCTGGCTCGGCCGCAGTAATGAATAGAGTAATCTTTGCCCAGATGCTTGAGACGATCCGCCATCGCAATGATTGGTGTGATGCCGATACCACCGGCGATCAGTACATAGGAGCCTGCGGTTTCATCCAGGCGAAAGTGATTTTTCAGGCCTCGAATGTGAATCAGCGAACCTGCCTTGATGGTCTCGTGGAAGAAGGTTGAACCGCCCCGTCCGGCGGTTTCCCTCAGAACTGAAACCTGTAAGCGGTAAGGGTCTTCAGGGTCGCCACACAAAGAATATTTACGTACGAAATCACCGGCAACCACATCGATATGAGCACCTGGGCTCCATCGCGGTAGCTTGCGGCCACGGGGATCTTTCAGCACTAGCCGAATCACGCCCTCGGCCTCGACCGCCACATCGGCTACCCGGATCGGGCGCGCTGAATCGTGTGGTGTCGGCGCGCCAATGGTGAATGTGCGAATACGCTCAAGTATCTCCGGATTATGACGCTCAGGGTTCTGCAGCGAATCCCATCGAACCCATAGGTGCTCCGGGCCACGGAATGAGGTGTTGGGCACGAATGTGAAAGTCTGATCCGGAACCAGTTGAAGTTGCGGCAGGCGACGGGTGAATGCTTCGAGGAATATTCGCATTTCCATCCGCGCCAGGTTCTTGCCCATGCATTGGTGCGCGCCATAGCCAAACGTTAGGTGGTCTGTGGTGTTGTCCCGATAGATATCCAGATCGTCGGGGTTCTCGAAATGGCGATCGTCATGGTTAGCCGATGCGCTTACGATCAGCAGCTTGGAGCCTTTTGGGATCTCCGTGTCGCCAATGCGAGTATCCGCGGTGGCGATACGTCGCCAAGCTGCAACAGAGCCCGAATAGCGCAGGCATTCTTCCACAGCGTTGGGGATCAGGGCAGGGTTGTCACAAATGTCGTCCCACACTTCGCGGTTTGCCAAAAGCAGTCGGAACATGTTGGCCGAGGCATGGGCGGTTGTCTCATGGGCCGCAACTATGCCAGCCATCATCATGGAATGAAGATAGGAATCTGTAACGACCTCAGGCAGCTCCTTCTGCTTACGGATAGCGTATTTCATCCATCCATGACCTGAAGGATCCTGGCGCATTTTCTCCAGCACCTTACCGGCATACTGCCAAAATTTTCCGACTGCTTCCGCAACAGCGACCTGTTCCTCTTTTGACGGACGGCCCCAAGTGTTTACGGTATGGGCGATGGAATATTCGCGCAGGGTGTCCATGTCTTCTTCGGGGACGCCCAAAAAATGTAGGGCAACCGTCAGAGGGATTTCCCACAGCATCTCGTCAACGAGGTCGGCTTCTCCTTTATCAATAATCCGGTCCAGATATTCCCGCGTCAGGCTTTGGAGCATCGGTTCGTGATGCTTTAATTCATCAAGCGTGAACGATTGCATAAGCGCACGCCGACGCTCCATGTGGGCCGGTTCGTCCTCATTAACCAATGTGCGATTCATCGCGTAATCGTAGCGCTTGAGCGCGTCCTGCGCTTCTTGTGACACAGGTGTGATTTTTTCCAGGGCGATGGCCGGTGAGAACACGTGGTTGTTGCGGAATATCTCTTTTACATCCGCATAGCGACTCACCACCCAGTACCCAAGTTTCGGGCTATAGAACACAGGTTCCTGGTCGCGAGACCAGCGAAGCGCTTCAGGAGGATCAAGCTGATATTCGCTTTCGAAGGGGTCGAAATTTTCCGCTTTTGGCGAGACAGGACATCCATTTGGCGCTGCCATAACCCCACTCATCGGACATTGCCCGGCTGGTGAAGAGGAGCTTGGGAAGAGGCGATCCGCCATTACAACTCCTATGGATCAATGGTATTCAGGAATTATGTTTTGTGAGAACACCTGTGCTTTAGTCAAAAAAATTAGGTCAAACTCGGAGGTTGGTCAAGCAATGACCAACCTCCGAGTTTGACTTTTAAATTTCTGGGTTCCATATTTAAGGATTGGTATTCTTTAATTGCATAATAATCAGCAGGTTATATATTTTTTCTAACCCGCGCGTATTACGACAGATATCTCTGGAAAAAGGCAGTGGATCAGGGCCAAAAGTCACCCATTCAACCACTTGCCCTGAGCTGTTCAGAGAACCTGGAAGTTCGCTTATCCAATTGATTTGCAGGGCGATCAGCAAGGAGCGTGAATCATGGTTTTTATGAAAACGGGTGATCTAACCAAAGGGGTTGAGTTATTCAGTGGTGGTTGCGGGAGGTATGGGGTTCGAAAACGTGCTCCCTTAACAGACAGCCAGTCATCGCTGGGTGCAACGTCGCAGTTAGAAGCGCTTTTTGGCTCATCAGAGGTAATGATTGGGGTGTTGGCTTTAGTGCGACGAGTCGCTCCAACCTCTGCAACTGTTCTGATTACTGGTGAGAGTGGCACGGGTAAAGAGATTATAGCCACCGTTATTCATCAGGAAAGTAAAAGAAGCATGCACCCCTTTGTTGTACTTAACTGTGGTGCCATTTCACCTCAACTGATCGAAAGCGAGCTGTTTGGTCATGAAAAAGGAAGCTTCACCGGGGCCTTAAGTACTCGCCGTGGGGTCTTCGAGCAAGCCAACGGCGGAACACTATTTCTGGATGAAGTTACAGAAATGCCATTGGAGCTTCAGGTGAAGCTACTCCGTGTGCTTGAGACCCGCCGGTTCGTTCGTGTGGGTGGCGAGCACGAACATGAAACCAATATCCGCATTATTGCAGCGACCAACCGCAGTGCTGAAGAAATATCCAATTCGAGCAGGCTTCGCCAGGATTTGTTTTATCGGCTTCAGGTGTTTCCCATTGACCTGCCGCCGTTACGGAATCGTAAAGAAGATATCCGGCAATTGGCTGTTCAATTTTTAGAGAACCTGAATGAAGCCGATGCGAGCAAAAAAGCTTTTTCAACAGAAGCTTTGGTGACGCTGGAGAGCTACGCTTGGCCGGGTAATGTCAGGGAGCTGAAAAATGTTGTTCAGCGTGCCTATATCATGGCGGACCGAGTGATCACTCTAAAACACCTGCCTGCGCAATTTTCCACGCCTGTGACGCCTATTCGCAGGACTGGCAATACGCTTTCGATAAATATTGGAGCGTCCGTTGAAGAAGTCGAGAAAGCCTTGATTCTCGCAACCCTCGATAGTTGTGAGGGCCGTAAAGCTGAAGCCGCTGGTATTCTGGGAGTTAGCATGAAAACGCTTTACAACCGATTGCAAAAATATAAGGAACAAGAAGGGGCTGAGCTTACTCTGTGATAAAGCCGAGTGTTTTCAAACATGCCACCAGGATGAATGCACAGGCCTAAACTGTTCGCCAACGAGGGCAAGCACAATGCTTGCCCTCGTTGGGTTTGCATTGTTTATTAAACGTTGAATTTATTCCTCTGCACTTTTCATGTCCATTGGGTCGTAATCCGGCAACTTCATCAGTTGCTTCATGCTCATATCAAGAGTCAGGCTTTCTTTGTCGCTGGACATTTTAAACTTGTCGAGTGGTACAACAACTTCTTTGGTGTCGTCTTCCAGGCCGATAACTACCATTCGGGTTCCGGATTTATCGACAACAATTTCGTCTACATCACCAATTTGTGTGTTGCTGCTGTCGTAAATGTCCATGCCTTCCAAATCATCCGGGTTCATATCGCCCAGTGATCCCTCCATTTTTTTCATTTCTTTCTGTTCGGTTGCAGCTTTGTTTTTAGGCGGTGCTTTGCTGTCAGGTTGCATTTTTTTGTCGCTGTCAGAATCCATGGCTTTATCTGTATCTTCCGCAGCGTATGCCAGAGACGCTCCTGCCAACATCAAGCTCATTACTAACGCCATATAGCTCTTCATAATTTATTTCCTTATTAGAAAATGAGAACCACAGCCAACATAGACAGCAGGCCTTGATGAATTTTTGCAGTTTTTATGCCAACTAAGGGAAGGGGTTAGTCGTCATGCAACGACAAGAGCATAATCACGAGTAATACTTTGAGCCTGTTCGACAAAACCAGACAATGTAAGTACAGAGAAAGCAGTGTGGTGAGGTTAGGCGTAATCGTAAAATGCCAGATATTGTAAAATATACAATTGATAGCGCAATTTTTACCGCTCATCTGTCCTCCGTATTTTTTAATGACCAGGCCAGTATGGTTGCATCGGTCTCCGTGGATCACCGGTGCCTGGAGTTGCAGAACCTTGGGATGTCTGCTAGCTATTATGTGTAAGGGCACGGCAGGACATAATGTGGACACTACCGGAGGCATGGACATGTCTGAACATGATGATGCAGTGTTGGGAGAGAACTATTCCCATAAAATCAGTGCAGAATTCGACAGTCAGACAGCGGCAAGCAGTGCTGCAGAGTCGCTGGAGTCTGCCGGGATACCACTTGCGCAAATCCGTGTTATTCAGCCACATGACCCCCACATGGGGAGCAAAGTTGAGCCGGACGACCAGGGTATTGCACGGTCTTTGGTCAAGGCACATGTAAGGTTTGGATTGATAGGCCTTGTGGTTGGGCTGGTGATCGCTGCCGTGCTGGTTGCTATTGGCCCGGCGCTGGCCCGTTCAAGCCCGGTGATGACCTTTGTCGCGTTGGGTTTCATGGGCGCCGTGGTGGCTCTTCTTGTCGCGGGTGCCGTCTCTTTGCGGCCTGATCATGAACGTTTAATAGAAAAAGCGCGTAAGGCCTCCGATACTGGCCGCTGGACGGTTGTGGCGCATTGCGCCAGCGTTGAGCAGCGGGAGCAGGCAAAAGCGACAATGGATCACAGTACCCAAACTCTGTGAGTTAGGCAGTCTCTGTTTGATGCAGTCCGGTTAATATCTACTATGGTATTACTGTAGGCAAGGGACAAGATGAAGTGTGAACGTGCTCAGCCTACAACTAATGAAAAGGTGGAGGTGCAGCTATGGCTAATGTAAACGCAGATGACACGGGCGTGTGTGCTCGTGAAGGTTGCGACTGTAAAGTTACAGATGATGAAGATCATTTCAAGAACGCGATGGGGGTATTCTGTTGCAGAGGATGTTATGACGATAATGGGTGTGACCATCCAGGATGCAATTGTGCGTCGAAAACCGAACGCTGATAATTGGCTGCACGGGGCGGAGCATTAAAATTCGGCGCTTCGGCATCTAGGCGTACATTCGTTTGCAAGCTGGTTGCCGCGCGCCGTTACCCGTGTTGGTCACCTTTTGGCTCTGTGGAGTTGTTCTAGGTATTCCACCGCATCACTGCGCAGTGGCAAGCTGAGTGCGACCACAATGTTCCGGCGCTCGTAACCCAAATCCGCAAGAACGTCGTCTTTTTCAGCAAGGAGCGTGTTCGCCATGCGTCGAAAATGCTGGCGGCGAGCGTAGCTTTCTACCAATGAGAAAGTAGGCTGTGCAGTTGCCTGTTGATTCATCTTGAAACCCAACATAGTCGCCACCTGTATATATAGGTACTGATCCATTAACTCCGGTTGCTACGACGACGTTGTGCAACCGGGGTGCGTCGGTTACACAGTGCTGCCTGAAAAGCTTTCAATCAAACGAAAAGAATTTAAGCTTGCCTTCATTTATTCTTAAGGCGAAGATTGAATCTCCCTAATGGAGGTGCAATCAATTGGCCATGCCGCTGCTCGATAATGAAGTACTCCGAACCTTTGTTACGATTTCTGAATGTGGCACATTTACCGGTGCTGCCAAGATCGTCCATCGGACTCCGTCGGCGCTGAGCATGCAGATAAAGCAGCTGGAACAGCGGCTTGGCAAGTGCCTGTTTATTCGTGAACCCCGACACGTTCGATTAACCCCAGAAGGCAATGCTCTGCTGGATTACAGCCGGCGGTTGTTGCGGTTAAACGAAGAAGCCGTGCAGTATTTTCTGGCCCCATCTCTGGAAGGCAAGGTTGGTATTGGTACCTCGGACGATATAGGCACTCGAATTTTGCCGGAAGTACTTTCCCAGTTTGCGCGTTCGTACCCTGCGGTTCTGGTTAATGTTGTGGTTGGTTCCAGCACACAGAACCTGGAACGGTTGGATGCCGGTGAATTGGACATGGCGTTGGTGACGGTTTCAGATGACGTTCGGAAGATTCGGGGGGAGGTTGTGCATGAAGAGCCTTTGGTTTGGGCGGGGCATGAAGAGTCGTCGGCGTTCTTGCGATCTCCGGTGCCTCTTGCCGTGGCTCACGAAGGATGTGCCTGGCGCCGGATGACGCTGCGCGCTCTGGACAAATCCGGTATTCCGTACCGAATTGCCTACACCTGCGAGCATTGCTCCGGCCAGGAAGCCGCTATGGTGGCAGACCTTGCCATTGCGCCGTTCCCGCAAAGCCTGGTAAATACGCCGTTGAAGGAAATTACCAACCAAAACCTGCCTGAAATCGGCTCCTATCAGTTGGCACTTGTGCGCCGCGGCACCAACCCTTTAAACGATGCGCTGGCAAACCACGTTAAAAGCGCATTTGTAAACCGACAATGACGAACGGCTTAAAGCTCATCGCTCAAGAAGTGCTCAGGCAGTTGATCGAAGAACAGGTCAATCATACGTGAAGTCTGGGCTTGCAGATTAAATCTATCCGGTAGTAACAACCACAGGTATATCAGGCCGGTAATCTGGACCTGTAGGTGGGTAATGGCGTGGTCGATGTCTAAGTTAGCGGGAACCTGCTTTAGTTTGATGGCGTCGAGAAACGTGGCCCGCATGCGTTCGGAGCCAATCAGAACGCTTTGTTGAAGCAGGGTGCCCATGGGTTCGTTCTGTGCTGTCATCTCGCACTTCTGAAAGACTATTTCATAGACTCGGCGGCGGTGGGGCTCTTCCTCCAAATCACGAACAATGAACAGTAGTGATTCGCGTAGGCGTGCCAGTGGGTCTGTGTCTCTGGACTCACCATTGCTAGAGCCAGGTTGCTCTAAAGGCAACATCTGGCGATCAAGCATCGCTTTAAATATCTCCTGCTTGTTCTTGAAATGCCAGTAGAAAGCTCCGCGTGTAAGACCTGCCTCCTGAGCGATGTTATTCAGTGATGTCTGGGCCACGCCTTTTCGATGGAAGACAATTTCAGCGGCGTCGATAAGCTGTTCGCGAGTCTGTAGTGCTTCCTCTTTTGTCCGGCGTGCCATCTGAATAATCCCCCCATAGGTGTTATTAACACCATGATATCACTTTTATACATTCACGCATGTATGTATAGTGCCCGACCCCTGAATAGCAGTTTGGAGCGACGAACCACAATGATGAATATTCGACACTATTTTGCGAGCTGTCTTTTGGTACCGGCGGCCACAGCGATGTTGGCTGGGCCTGTGCTAGCAGCAAGCGGAAGCGGGCAAGCTGAATCCAGCGAATGGTCTGTGGGCCTGGGTGCCGGCGGCGGGTGGTCGCCAGAGTATCGCGGCGCTGATGGCTATAAAGCGGAAGGCATGCCCATCGTTATAGCGCGCAAGGGCCGGCTTTCTATCAACCCGGTTACGGGTGTGAGCTACGACCTTCTAGCAAGTGAAAGCTGGAAACTGGCACCCACGATTTCTTACGCCAAAGGCAGAGACAATACCGGGGCGTTAGACAGCTTTGAGGATGTGCACGGTGGTGTGATGGCTGGCGTGGTGGCGAGTTGGACGGGTGGCAGCTGGCAAATTAATGGTGATGTATCCGCGCCAGTCTCAGGTGATTTGGATGGCGTGCGTGCGCGCGGATATCTGCGTTACCGGGGCAAAATTACCAATCGACTGCTTTTTGCTGCGGGTCCTGGCGTTTCCTGGGGCAATAGCCGCTGGAATCAGGCGCTGTTTGATGTGTCCACTGAGGACGCTGCGCGCTCCGGTTTACGAACCTATCGCACCGAAGGCGAATATATTCAAGGCAGCATGAATGGTCGCTTGACCTTTTTGGTAACGCGCAAACTCAGCGTCTCTGCAGTTGCCCAATACAGCCGATTGTTTGGCGACGCGGCAGACAGTCCTATTGTTGAAGATGTGGGTGATGCCAATCAGTGGCATGGCAGTCTCGCAATTAACTATCAATTCTGATAATCGCCTGAATTGCCTTCTTCCTTGTAATTAGAGTTAAAGGAATACGTAACAATGACTCGTTTGTTTTCTCAGAGTACTTCCATCGTTTTGGCAATCATGGCGGCTGCATTGCTGGCTGGCTGTTCCGATGGCCAAGCCGAACCCACCACTAAATCCGAACAGCCCTCTAGACCTGCGGTCATTCAAACCGTTGCTGGCAATGCTTTAGGTAGCATGAGCTTTAGCGGGGTTGTCCGTTCTGCAGAACGCGCCGAGTTGGCTTTTCGGGTTCCTGGCAAGCTTGTGGGTATGGAAGTGCATGAGGGTGACAAGGTTCAGGAGGGTCAGATACTGGCAAAGCTTGAGCAGGCTGAGTTTCTGAGAGCGGTCAACTCTGCAAAAGTAGAGTTTGATAAGGCTCAGGCGGATTATGAGCGCGGCGTCCAGATTTTTAAATCAACCCAAGCTATTGCAAAAAGCGATTTGGAGAAACTGAAAACCAACCGGGACCTGGCTCGAAACAAGCTTTCAAATGCTCGGCAAGATCTTGATAATGCATCCCTTCGAGCGCCTTTCGCCGGCGTTATCGCAAAAAAAACCGTGAGCAACTTCCGCAACGTGAATTCCGGCCAAGCCATTTATGTGCTTCACGATCTCGACGACCTTGAACTGGTTGTTGATGTTCCAAGCAAGCTGTTTTTGTCACCCGCCAGGCAAACCAAAGCCTTTGCCATGGTTGAGAATGAGACCGGCGTGCGCTTGCCGGTGGTGTATAAAAGCTATGCCTCAGAATCTGATTCCCTGTCCCAGACCTACCGAGTGGTGCTTGAGTTTACGGATCTTAATGGCCAGAACGTGTTGCCTGGTATGAACGCCCGTATTTATCCCATTGAAGATGGCGTGGCGGGGGAAGCGGTTATTCAGCTGCCGGTTCAGGCGATTGTGCCAACCAACACCGGAAGTGAGTTTGTCTGGCTGGTAGGAGACAAGGGCGCCGTCGAAAAGCGCGTCGTTAAAGTTGGGCAACTGGTCGCCGATCACGTGGTCGTTAAAGACGGGTTGGCAGTAGGTGACAAGGTGGTTGTGGCTGGCGTGGGTGCGCTAACAGAAGGCATGAAAGTGCGGCCTCTTAAAGCTAAGGGGCAGAAGTAATGAATTTTGCCGAGTATGCCATTCAGAAACGAACCAGCGTGTGGGTGATCATATTCTTGATTCTGCTGGGTGGTTATTTGAGCTACACCAACCTCGGGCGATTTGAAGATCCAGAATTCACCATTCGCAAAGCGGTCATTATTACGTCTTATGAAGGCGCAAGCTCTCAGGACGTGGCGGATGAAGTTACCGACCCCATTGAGGCTGCTGTGCAGTCCATGCAGGAGGTGAAGGAAATTACGTCAGTGTCCAAGCAAGGACGCTCTGAAGTGAACGTGGAGATAGAACTGGCGTTTTCGAAAACCAAAGCCGAGCTGGAGCAGGTTTGGGACAAATTACGGCGAAAGGTAAACGATGCCCAAAGGTCATTGCCAGCTGGCGCCGGGCCCTCGTTCGTGAATGATGATTTCTCCGATGTGTACGCGTTGTTTTATGCCATTACCGCGCAGGGATACAGCAATAAGCAACTTCATAACTATGCCGATTTCCTGAGCAAAGAACTTGCTCTTGTGGATGGTGTGGCAAAAACCGAATTGCTCGGTCAGCGAGATGATCGCATTTATATCGAGATTTCCAGTGAGCGGCTGGAGAATCTGGGTGTTACCGCAGAGCAGGTCTACCAAGTGCTGAAGAAGCAGAACAGCATTACCGTGGCCGGCGAAGTAAAGGCGGGTTCTATGCGTCTGCCGGTGATTCCCGAAAACGCGGTTGGAAGCTTTCAACAACTCAAAGACTTGCCGTTGGGCATAGGCAACGATGGGCAAACGGTGAAACTCCATAACGTAGCCAACGTTGTGCGGGGCTATCAAGAGCCGGCTCAGTTTCTGATGGAGTACAACGGCGAACGGGCGATTGGCCTTGGTGTCTCAAATATATCTGGCGGCAACGTGGTCGAGATGGGGGATGCCGTTAAAGCCCGGCTTGCCCAGCTGGACGACCAGCGCCCCGTTGGGGTCTCCCTCAACCCGGTTTCCATACAGTCGGATTCGGTGCGGGCGTCTGTGGCGGACTTCATCGGTAATCTGGCGGCTGCAGTTGTGATTGTGTTTATCGTTCTGCTGGCGTTTATCGGCCTGCGGTCTGGCGTCATCATTGGCTTTGTGCTGCTGCTTACCGTTGCCGGCACGCTAATCATCATGTTGATGGACAATATCGCCATGCAGCGGGTGTCCCTTGGTGCACTGATTATTGCCCTGGGCATGCTGGTGGATAACGCGATTGTGGTTACCGATGCCGTTTTGGTGAAGTTCAGAAACGGTGAGGATAGATATCAGTCGGTTCTGGAAGTGGTGGAGTCAACCAAGTGGCCGCTTCTGGGCGGTACGCTGGTAGGCATTCTTGCGTTCAGCGCGATTGGTCTGTCGCCAAGCGATATGGGTGAGTACGCCGGTTCGTTGTTCTGGGTGATTCTCTACTCCATGGCGCTCAGTTGGATCTTCTCAGTCACGGTTATCCCTATGCTGTGCTACCAGTTTCTTACGGTAAAGCAGACGGATGAGCCGCAAGCAGAGGGTCCGATTCTACGTACCTATCGCGGCTTGTTGCACCGTGTACTGAAGCATCGAAAAACCACTGGTGTGGTGTTGATCACTCTGTTCGCTGCTGGTATTGCCGGCGCCGGACTGGTTCCGCCAGGGTTTATGCCTGATTCACAACGGCCGCAGTTTGTCGTGGATGTATACTTGCCCCAAGGGTCGGATATCTCCCACACGGCTAACGTGCTGGGTGAGGTAGCCGACGATGTAACCGCCCACGATGGCGTAACCGATATCACCTCGTTCATTGGTGGCGGTGGCTTGCGATTCATGCTCACTTACGCGCCGGAACCCCGCAATCCGTCTTATGGGCAACTGCTAGTGGACGTTGAAGACGAGAGCCAGATTTCTACGTTGATAAACGACCTGCAGGGCGAGTTAACAACTAAGCATCCTGATGCATCCATTAAAGCCTGGAAGTTTATGTTGGGCCGTGGTGGCGGTAAGAAAATTGAGGCTGGATTCAGCGGGCCGGATGCCGCGGTACTGCGTCAGCTTGCCGAAGAGGCGAAAACCATGATGGCGCAAGAAGACAGCTTGATAGCTATACAGGACGATTGGCGCCAGCAAGTGCCTGTGGTGGTGCCAACCTATAACCACTCATTGCTTCAAAAGTTGGGGCTAACAAGTGTTGAGCTAAACCAAGCGGTTGCACAAACCCTGAGTGGTCGTACCGTTGGCCAGTACCGTGAAGGTGACGATCTTATTCCGCTGGTGGTGCGCGCGCCGTTTGATGAACGCAGCCGCCAGCAGGTTATTGAAAGCATCAAGGTATACAGCGAGAAGCTGGACGAATCTGTGCCCGTGAGTGAGCTTACCGAATCGGTAAAAGTCGCGTGGGATGATGCCATGATTCGTCGCGTCGATAGACAGCCTACAATCATGGTGCAGTCTGATCCAGGGCCCGGAGTTCTCACTGACGACGCCTTCAACTCGATACGTACCAAAATCGAATCCATTGAGCTGCCCCCCGGTTATGAGCTTACTTGGTATGGCCAGTACAAGGCCTCTAACGATGCCAATGAGGGGCTGGCGGTGTCTGCGCCTTACGGCCTTGCAGCGATGATTCTGGTTGTTGTGTTTATGTTCAACGCCATCCGCCAGCCACTGGTGATCTGGTTGACGGTTCCGTTTGCGGTTGTGGGTGTGGTTATCGGGCTGGCGTCTTTTCAGGCAGCGTTTGAATTCATGGCTATTCTGGGCTTTTTGAGTTTGATTGGCATGATGGTCAAAAATGCGATTGTGCTGGTTGATCAGGCAGATAACGACATCCGATCAGGTATTGAGCCGTTTGCGGCCGTTGTACACGCATCCATTAGCCGCGCCAGGCCGGTAGTGTTGGGCGCCCTGACAACCATACTTGGCGTGGCGCCGTTGTTGATGGATCCGTTCTTCAAAAGCATGGCAATCACCATCATGTTCGGGCTGCTGTTCGCCACAGCCCTCACTCTGGTGGTGATTCCGCTGCTCTATACGGTGCTTTTCAGAATCAGAAGCCCTGGTTAACCGGTCGCGGCCCAAGTCTGACACCAACCTTTCGGTTCCACGCTATTCTGTGGGAATAGCTGACAACCGTTGTTGGCCTCTTGGAAAAATCTGCAATTTGAACAGTCTTCGCCCGCTTCATACGCAGGATGGTCACTCGCGTCTTCGGCCTTCTTGACGTAATTCAAAGCTTTGGCCTGAGCGGCGGAAGGGTCAAGCGGCGTAAGTTCCTGGGCGAACACGCGCTGAGAGAGAATGGTTGCCCCTAAAGGCAGAGCGGCAATACCGAGTAGGCTGTGACGCATGAATTTACGACGACTTTGATTAGTCATAATATCTCCTTGGTCATTCTATGGAAACACTATAAAAGTATTGTGTATTTGTTCGTGCTTTTCTACTTCATGAAGAAAAATTAACTTCAGGCTCATATAATAATCGCTTCACTTTGACCATGCTGTATAATGACTTCATGATGTTACTCACTTTTTTTGTTTGTACGATTGCCATCGCGGTGGCAACACTGATTCCTCTGTGGCGCAACTCCCATTGGAGCGTTCGGGGCTTCGATTTTCCGCGTTTGCAGCTGGCGGCCTTGGCTGTGCTGTTGGTCATTGCCCAATTGCTGCTGCTTGATCTGGGCCGACCTTTGAGTTGGGTGCTGATTCTTGTGGCTGTTGGGGCGCTGGGAGCGCAACTCTGGTGGATTTTGCCTTACACGGCGATCTGGCCGAAGGAAGTTAAAGATGCGCTAGCAGCCGGGCCAGAACATACTCTGGCCATACTGACTTCCAACGTGCTCACCCATAACCGTAACGCCGAGGCATTGTTGGCTTTGGTAGAAGAGCACAAGCCAGATATTCTGGTAACGCTGGAGTCAGATAAATGGTGGGGAGACCAACTGGCAGTGCTGGAAAGCAAAATGCCTTACACCATCAAATGCCCGCTGGATAATTTATACGGTATGCACGTATTCTCCAGACTACCGCTGCACGAGCCTGAAGTGTGTTTTCTGATCGAGGAAAAGGTGCCGTCTATGCACGCCTTGGTTGAGTTGCGCTCTGGTAAGAAGGTACGGGTTCGCTTTGTACATCCTGCACCGCCCAGCCCCACGGAAAACGACGAGTCGACGGAACGGGACGCAGAGCTTGTGATAGTTGGGCGCCGCGTTGCTGACAGCGATGAACCCGTGATCGTGACGGGCGATCTGAACGACGTGGCCTGGTCGATGACAACCCGGCTGTTCAGGAAAGTCAGCGGCTTGCTTGATCCAAGGGTAGGGCGGGGATTTTATAGCACATTTCACGCGGATTATCGGCTTTTACGATGGCCACTCGACCACCTGTTCCACAGCCATCATTTCACACTCGCTTCCATCACCCGGCTACCTTCCATCGGCTCAGATCATTTTCCGTTGCTGACCCGTGTCGTGTTGGCCCCGACCCGGGGACAAGATCAGGAACCGTTGCGACCGGATGGCGATGACCGTAGCTGGGCACAGGATATTGCCGAAAGCAAGAGCACTACAAAGCGGGATGTACCCTAGCGAGATCAATGAGTCATTTACAAAAAGGGCCACTCTTGCGAGCAGCCCTTTTCAGTCCCTCTTCTATAGAAACACTACTTGATCCACTTATCACCCCAATGGGTAATGTCGTGCTTTTGCTCCGTTTGCAGCGAACGTGCGCCGGCTGCAGGTTGTGCGTCTTCTGCCGCCGCAATTTCCCGGTCGATCACCTTGGTTGATAGCGACAGCCAACTGGTTACAAAGGCTGCGGCATCACCGTTAATCTCAAGTGCGAGTTCGTCAACGTTGGTGATGTCGTCACACGCTGCGTGATAGCAGGCATCGTATGGGGCGCCCGCTTCACCGCCAAATTTGGCAGCCTGCTCTTCGGTTTTTATCCCCTCAGCGCCTGTAAACAACCCGCCAAACGCAATGCCCACCTCAAAGAACTGGGCATAATCAGACCGAAAACTTATTTCCGTACCCTCATACGCGATGCCACGCAGATTGAAGTACTTTTCAAAAAGCGCCTCAGTGGCCGCCGATCCTGGAGGGCCGGCAAGGTCAAAATCAGAGCCATCACCGTCGTAGATAAAGTTGCCAAAGTTGGGCGAGCCGATCATGTCGTAGTTCAGGTATACCTTGATTTTATCCTGCTGTTCTTGAGAAAGGCTGTTTACGTAGAAGGTCGAACCCACCAGGCCAGCCTCCTCAGCGCCCCACCAAGCAAAGCGCACCTGGTTGCGAGGATGCGCTCGCTTCATTTGCAAGGCCAATTCAAGTAAAGCGGCACTGCCAGACCCGTTATCGTTTATACCGGCCCCTGCAAATACGGAATCAAGGTGAGCGCCGGTCATCACCACGTTATCCGACTTGCCTCGGTGAGTTTGGGTTATTACGTTGAAGGTCTCTGTTTGCTCCCTCACCACGTTGGCGACAACCCGCAACTGCAGGTCTGGTTGGCCTACCCAATCTGCACCTACATCGTAGGTCGCGAACACAACCGGAATACCCCCGGCGTAATCGTCACCCACAGTGGCATTCAACAAACCTTTACGGTCCTCGGTGTTGCCTTGGTTGAAAATAACCACGCCTGCAGCGCCGGCATCAGCCGCATTGGTAGCCTTCTGACCAAAGGCACAGGCTCCCCGCTGGATAACGGCAATGGAACCCGCCGGAAAGCCGGTAAAGTCTTCCGGCTCACAGCCGCTGGTTGACGTGTTGTCGGGGCCGAGCTGCACATCGACAGGCACAGCGGTGCCTGATACATCACCTGGCTCGGTCTGGGTGAGGTAGGTGAAATCTTCTTCCCACACGTAGTCCATTGGCGTGGGCGCGATAGCTTGCAGCACGCCCTCGCCGGCCGGATAGAATGCATTGAACGGGAAGGGTTGGATGGTAACGTCGTACCCGGCACCCTCTAGTGTGCTTTTGATGTAATCAACCGACGCCTGATAACCAGGCAGCCCAGCTGCCCGGTTGCCATCGTTGGCTTGAGCAATGCCATAGAGCATGTCCAGGTGGTACTGGATGTTGCTTGCCTGCATACAGCGAGGCAAGCCAAGCGGCGTGCTGTTGAGAATGCCGAATCGACACTCGAAGGGACTTATATAGCTGGGGCTCCAGAAATCGTTAAGTAGATTGGTGGTGGATCTATTGCCTGGGCTTGCCAGAGCGGTTGTGGCGAACAAAACGGATCCTATCGCCAGAGTTCGGCTTACGGTACTGATGTTCATGTGTGTTCTCCAATCCTGGGAGGTTTTTTGTCATATCCGCTTGCAGCGGACTGTCAGTACAGGGCACCTGATTGGGTTGTAATCAGGCTCCCGGGCATCACTGCTTCCTTCGATGCCAACCGTAAGAGTAGTTCGGAATATTTTCTCCTACCAGAGGAATATGGTTAAAAAATAACCGCTATTTCATGGACATGTCGCTTATAAAGGAATATTTATCCTGTACGCTACTAAGCACAGTTATTGTTTAACTCAAAGCAGCCATCACCTCGAAGGAGCCTTCTCATGAAGAAGCAAAGCCTGCTTGCGATTGCCATTGCGACCACACCATTAATGGCTCAGGCGGAGATCACAACGGCAACGCTATACCCTTCCCATGCGGAACTTACCTGGGAGGAGCGCGAGCAGGTAAGTTCGGGCAGGGGAGCCGTTGAGATTGAAGGATTGCCCGTGAGCCTTCAGGATCAAAGCCTGCAAGTAGCACTGGAAGGACTTTCCGGATCACAGATACAGCAGGTTCAGATTAGCCGGGTGGAGCAGGCAGAATACGTAGCTGGGGAAACTCGGCGCATCCGTGAGGAACTCGCGGCGGTCACCCTGCGGATTCAGGAGCAAGAAGATGCCATCCGAGCCTGGAACCAACAGGTTACTCTCATGAGTAATATGGCTGAGTCGCCACTTGAACTGTCGGCTTCGGAATTGAACGACATGGCGGCCATGCTGAAAGAAACAACACAGAGTGCGTTGGCAGAAATCCGGGCTATTCGTACACGGATGACTGACGACCTCGCCACAAAGGATCGCTTGGCCCGGGAACTGTCACAGGTTAAGCAGGGTGCACTGGCTACAAAAAAAGTGGTGGTGCACTATTGGGTACCCGAAAGCGGCGAGCTGGGTCTAAAACTTCGTTTTCAAACCAGCCAAGCCAGCTGGCGGAGTGAGTACAGCGCTCGCCTGAAAACGGAGCTGAAAGGCAAGACCAGTGGTGAGGTGACGCTGGAGCACCTGGCCGTGGTGCAGCAGTCTACGGGCACGGATTGGGCGGGCGTGGAGCTTCGTCTCTCAACCGCGAATGCTCGGCGGGGCACCGCGATGCCAACCATTCATTCTTGGGTTGTTAGTCCTGAGCGACTCCCGGCGTATCAGTCACGCGCAGATTCGTCGATGGCTGAGATGGAGTCGAGCTCGCTCAAGTCATCCAAGGGCGTCGCAGCGGTTGTTGAGCGCCAAAGCAGTTTTACCCAGAGCTACCGGCTGCCACAGCCAGTGACACTTCCCAGTGGAGCTTCTGGCCAACGGTTAAATGTTGCGGAGCACCAGATTCCCGTTGAAGTTGCCACCTGGGCCGCGCCAGTTGTAGACACAACCGGCTATCTACACGCAAAAGGCACCTTTCAAGCGGATGCGCCTATACCTGCCGGGCGAGTAACTCTGTATCGGGATGGCCAGGGTGTTGGTGAAAGCCAACTGCAAGAACTGGCAGACGGCGAGGAGATAGCGCTCGGGTTCGGGGTAGACGATGGCATTCGTGTCTCTGTTGTGAACGAACTTGAACGTACCGGGGAAGAGGGCGTTTGGAGCAGTGAAAACGTTCAGCGCCGACAAAACCGTTTTGAGATCACCAATCATCACTCCAAAGCTGTGCAGGTTAGAATTTTTGATCGGCTTCCGGTATCACAACAGGATATTCTGACGGTTAAAGAGCTGGACATCAGCGAGCCGGTGGAGCGCGATGTTGATGACAAAAAGGGTGTTTTAGCTTGGGATCGCGAAGTGCCCGCCGGCAAAACAGTCAGTGTGGAATCCGGCTTTGAAGTTCGGGTTCCCGAAGGCGTCGAGTTACCAAGGCTGTGATGCATTATTTAGGGTAACCGGTAATATCCCGGATTTTCTGATAGAGCGGCTGAAGCTGCGGATACATGCGCAGGTACACCTCGGTGTAGAGCCGCTCATAAAGCTTTTGGGCTTCTGGGTTGGGCTGGAATACGTCGCCAACCCGTGTCATGGCGGCCACTGCGGTTTCGAAATCCGGGTGCAGGCCAAGGCCCACGGATGCATCGATAGCGGCTCCCAGCCCGGAGGTTTCATAAGTGTGTGGGCGTTCGGCTGGCAAGCCGAATACGTCTGCAGTTAATTGCATGGCGGCGTCGCTCTGGGAACCGCCGCCAGCAACCCGGAGCTTGCGAATGTTAATACCGCTGCGTTTTTCGATCTTTTCTTTGCCTTCCCGAAGGGCATAAGCCAACCCTTCCAGAATAGCTCGGTAAATGTGCGAGCGGGTGTGAACATCGCCAAACCCAATGATGGAGCCTTTGGCTTCTGGCCCAGGTTGGCGCACGCCTGGCGACCAATAGGGTTGTAACATCAAGCCCATGGAACCCGCTGGTACGGCTTTCACCAGTTCATCAAACAGCACCTCCGGTTCGATGCCCCGTTCTTCAGCGATTTTTTGTTCCCGCAAACCGAACTCGCGCTTAAACCAGCTCACCATCCAGAAGCCCCGGTAAATCATCACTTCTGTCGAGTAGTGTCTGGGTAACGCGGAAGGATAGGGCGGCATCAGGCGCACCGGCTCCACATAGCGTTTGTTGGTGGTGTTGATGGTGGCGGTTGTGCCGTAACTCATGCAGCCAACATCGGGTGTTAAACCCCCGGAGCCAAGTATTTCGCAGGCTTTGTCAGAGGCTGCAGCAATGACCGGCAATCCTTCAGGAAGCCCCAAGTGAGTTGCGGCTTCAGTGGTAAGGTGGCCAAGTGTTGAGCCAGGGCTAACCAGTTCGGGCAGC
>JBQCZX010000055.1:0-22059 GCA_052089485.1 Marinobacter sp.
CACTTAAAAGGGACATATCAGATGGTTGTAATTTCCAAATATAAGCAGGCTGGCTTTGTGATTGCCAGACTGTAAAATAAATCGACAAAATAAGTCGATGGAGTATGAAGAAATGCGGATTACTCCGAAGACCCAAACACTAACCGCAGCAACAGGCGGTCGACGTTAGTTACGGAAACATTTTATGTCGAAGAAAGTCGTAATGTTTGAGTACGAGAAAGAAACAAAAAACAGTGTTCGCTACAAGGAAGTCCCTGATGCGGGGACTGCTCCTATCGTGGGCACTTTGTATGTTCAAAAGTGGTTTGCTGGTGATAGCAAATCTATTGAGGTAACGATAGACAAGAACGACTAGCTGGCTCGGCATTATTCCTGGTGCAGGCCGATCATTCAGGCAAATTCAGCTAAAACAAAAGGCATCGTGTCGTTTCATCGCGCGCGAACCACGGTGGTAGGCTTGTTGTCTCGCTGCTTCTGCGCCAAAAAGAAAACAACCAACCCTGCAACTGCTGTGGCTGAACCCACATAACCGGTAACCTGCCAGCCCATACCGGCGCTAATCGCCATGCCACCCAACCAAGGTCCAATCGCATTGGCAAGGTTAAAGGCCGCATGGTGAGAAGCCGCCGCAAGAGTTTGAGCGCCGTGTGCAACATCCATCAAATGAGTTTGCAGGGCAGGGCCCATGGCCACCATGAGTGCGATCAAAAAGCAGGCAATCAGAATGCTCCAGATGGAGCCCGTGGCAAGTGGAAACAGTGCCAACATAACCGCAGCCCACAGCAATATCATCCCAACGCTTCTGAATCGAAAACGATCAAACAGCCAGCCACCGAGTATGTTTCCTACAAACCCACCTAAGCCAAACACGAACAACCCAATTGGAATCCATATAGGTTCTACCTGAGTAACGTTCAGAAGTGTTGGCGCCAAATAACTGAATACACAAAACATACCGGCAAACCCAACTGAGCCAATGGCTAACGGGTACCAGATCTCCGGTCGATTGAATGCGCGTAGTTCGCTTAGTGAACTGTGGCGCACCTCTTCACGGTTTAATGGCAGAATAAAGAACACAAGAACCGTAGTAAGTGTGGCGACACACGCGACAAAACCAAACGCATATCGCCATTCCAAGTGCTGGCCCATCAAAGTGGCTAACGGATTGCCAAATAACAGGGCCAATGCGAGGCCCATCATAATATAGCTAACGGCTTTGGCTCTTTGGTTGAGCGGCACCAGGGATGCGGCTACCAACGCAGCAACACCGAAGTAGGCACCATGAGGTAAGCCTGCAATAAATCGAGAAGCCATCAATGTTTCATAACTGCCCGCCATTGCGCTTGCGAAGTTACCCACAGCATAAAAAGCCATCAGCGCAATGAGCAGGTGTTTGCGAAACAGCTGCGCACCAAAGATAGCGAGCAAAGGCGCACCTACAACAACTCCCAGCGCATATGCACTAATCAAATGCCCAACCTGGGGCTCCGTAACGCCAAAGTCCAGCGCCACGTTGGGCATAAGGCCCATAATGGCGAACTCACCGGTACCAATCCCGAACCCACCCATAGCGAGGGAAAATATAATGAGCATGACTTTCCGGGGTGAATAGGTAGTCGCAGAAGTTGAACGGTCTGGCATGAAGTAAAGAACCTCGGGAGCGGTAAAATGGCAGCCGACCATTGTATATTAAGGCCCGGATTCATACGACCACAGCAGCGTTACGATGATGGTAAGTCAATAGACCAAGACTTGAAACAATCCGATACCTCTCCTACATTCAACTAACGTACTCATTTAAATAAAGGAAAGCCCACCAGCAGTTCTTTCCTGATCGGCTTCGTAGCGTTTGCTTGCGAAACCCTGTGGTCAGAAATGGAGGAACAGCAATGCCACGGAAAGCGTCACGCTCATCAACCAGCGCCACCGCTGACCAAAAGCCAGCGGCCGGCGAACCCTCTGGAAGCAATAGGCCTGTCTATATTATAGATGGCGCACGCACCCCTTTTTTAAAAGCGCGCGGTCAGCCTGGCCCCTTCACCCCGGTCGACCTTGCTGTTCAATGCGGGCGCTCACTATTGTTGCGACAACCTATACCATCAAATGCCTTTGACCAGGTGATTCTGGGCTGTGTCAATGTGTTGCCGGAGGAGATGAATCCGGCCCGAGTGGCTGCGCTGCGAATGGGTATGGGGGAGGCAATGCCGGCGTTCACAGTACAGATCAACTGTGGCTCCGGTATGCAATCAATCGACACCGCGTACAAGTACATTCGTGATGGTGACAGCGATTTGATACTGGCGGGCGGCACCGAAGCCCTCAGTAAGGCACCGATGATGTTGAGCGACGAGGCGACGGGCTGGCTTGCTGGCCTAAGTAAGGCTTCGTCCCCGCAGGATTACGTCCGTCAGCTGGCTCAGTTCAACCCCATGCAGTTCAAACCAGAGCTAAGTTTGGCCAAAGGCCTGACCGATCCCATTGTCGGCCTGAGCATGGGGCAGACCGCCGAGGTTCTGGCCCAGCAATTCAATATTACCCGTCAAGCAGCCGATGAATATGCGGTTCGCAGCCATCAACGGCTCGCGAAAGCTCAAGAAAAAGGCTGGCTGGATGGCGAGGTTGTGCCTGCAATCGCGCCGGATGGCACCCTTTACAGGCATGACGACGGTGTTCGTGCGGACACTTCAGTGGAGGCTTTAGCCAAGCTTAATGCGGCTTTTGAACCGCCGTATGGTCAAGTGACGCCGGGCAACAGTTCGCAAATTACCGACGGCGCGTCTTGGATAGTGCTGGCTTCTGAAGAGGCTGTAAAGCAACACGGCCTTGAGCCCATTGCCGTTATCAAAGACAGCGAATGGTCGGCACTGGATCCGACGATCATGGGCCTGGGCCCAACACTGAGTTCGGCGGCCATCCTCAAACGGCATGGGCTTGGGCTAAACGACATCGATCTATGGGAGATTAACGAGGCGTTTGCCGCTCAAGTTTTAGCGTGTACCGCAGCGTGGGAAGACGCTGAGTTTTGCCAGGTTGCCTTGGGAATGGATAAACCCATGGGGCGTCTAGACCCCGAGAAATTGAATGTTGATGGTGGTGCGGTGGCGATTGGCCACCCTGTCGGCACCAGCGGCAACCGGATCGTACTCCACCTGGTAAATGCCTTGCGCCGCAAGAAGCTAAAATGGGGTATCGCCACGGAATGCATCGGCGGTGGCCAATCCGGCGCCATACTGATTGAGGCGGTTTAGGCAGTCCCAAAGGCTAAAAAGGAAGCTCCACCATGACAGGTCATATTCTAAAAGCGTTGAAAACTCGTGAAATGGCTTTGGGGCCGTTCGATACTGTGGTCAAAGGGGACAAAGGAAATTGGAAGCATTGGCACCTTAAACGCGACGACAACGATACCGCTTGGCTGCTTTTCGATAAGCAGGGTTCGAGTGCCAACGTGCTTTCTGCCGACGTGCTCGAAGAGCTTGATTCGGTGCTTTATGAGTTAGAAAACAGCCAACCGAACGCACTTGTGCTGCGATCCTGCAAGCCCACTGGTTTTTGCATGGGTGCTGATATTTCTGAATTCGAGGCGCTGACATCCGAAGACGAGGCTATCGAAAAGCTTTCCCGCGCCCATGCCGTTGTCGACCGGCTTGAGGCGCTACCGTTTACCAAAGTGGCCATCATCCACGGCCCCTGCTTGGGCGGTGGTCTGGAGCTTGCTTTGTGTTGCGATCACCGGCTGGCTATAACCGGCGCCACGCTGGGTTTCCCGGAGGTACAACTGGGCCTGCATCCCGGGCTGGGAGGCACGGATCGGCTTACCCGCCTTATCGACCCTGTTGAAGCCATGACTCTGATGCTGACGGGCAAAAATGCCCACGACAGCAAAGCGAAGGATCTGGGTTTGGTGGACGACGTAATTCCAGAACGCCATGTGGAAGCGGCGGTACGCGCGGCAGTTCAAGGTGAGCTCAAGGAAAACGGCAACGGCTTTCGAGAGCGGTTAATGGCAACCCGTCCCGCGCGGCAGTTCGAAACCCGCCAAATGCGTTCCAAAACCTTCAGTAAAGCACCGCCCCAGCATTACCCGGCGCCACAGGCTTTGATCGAGCTATGGGAGCACCATGGTGGCCAGGGAAAAGATATGCGAAAGGCGGAGATCAAATCCTTTGCACATCTGTTGAATACCGACGCCTCCCGTAATCTGGTTCGGGTGTTCTTTCTGCGAGAAAAGATGAAAGACGTCGCTCGTGTAGGTGCCGAACCGGTACGTCACGTTCACGTTGTCGGTGCTGGCGAGATGGGTGGCGACATCGCTGGTTGGTGCGCCTTTCAGGGGCTACGCGTCAGCTTGTTCGATATGGAACCGGACAAGATTGCCGATGCCGTCAAGAGGCTCGCCGACCTGTGTGAAAAAAAACACCGCTCGAAAGCGCAAACTCGTGACATCCTGGATAACCTGATTCCGGATTTTGATAACCACGGCGTCAGCCATGCCGACTTGGTTATTGAGGCTGTGCCCGAAGATACCGAGATTAAGCATAAGGTATACGCCGAGGCTGAGCCCAAGATGAAAAAGGATGCCATCCTGGCGACCAATACCTCCAGCATCCCGCTGGAGAGTTTGCAGGAGGGCCTGAAGAACCCGAAGCGATTAGTCGGCCTTCATTTCTTTAATCCAGTGGCCAGCATGCCACTGATAGAAGTGGTCACACACGATGCCATTTCTACAAAAACCTATGATCGCGCCCGAGCTTTTGTCGGCCAGATCGACCGACTGCCCGCAAGCGTAGCAACGGCTCCAGGCTTTCTAGTGAACCGGGCATTGACCCCTTATCTGGTTGAGGCCATGACCATGCTGGACGAGGGCGTTCAAGCCGAAACGATCGACCAGGTGGCAGAAGATTTCGGCATGCCTATGGGGCCAATTCAACTGGCGGACCAGGTGGGTCTCGATATTTGTTTGAGTGTCGCGCAAATGCTGCGCGAACGCCTAGACACTAACATGCCCGCGTCCCCCGAATGGCTAAAAATATTGGTCGAAGAGGGCAAGTTAGGTAAGAAAACAGGTCAGGGGATTTACACATGGAAAGACGGAAAAGCCCAGAAAGAGGAGCAGGGTTCATCGCCGCCCGAAGATACGTTGGACAGGCTTCTCCTGCCGATGCTCAATGCCTGCATGACCTGTATTCGCGAAGGCGTGGTCGCTGATGAAGACACTGCCGATGGAGCGATGATCTTTGGCACCGGTTTCGCGCCATTCCGCGGCGGGCCAATGGCGTACGCGCATGACCGAGACTTTGACGTAATTCGCGAGAGTTTGGAAACATTGACCAATCGGTATGGCCCGCGCTTCCAGCCCGACCGGGGCTGGCGAGAAAAGGGCTAATGCCTGGAGTCGACAAACCATTACAAGGCGCAGAAGTGCTCTCAATCGAAATCTACATACTGCTTCTAGCGAGAACCCTCTGGCCTCGACGCCTTAGCGTACGCCCAAGAACGACAAGATCGCTATGACAATCACGACTACACCGACGATATAGATAATTTTGTTCATATAGTGTCTCTCTATTTTAGTGATGTAACAAATCACGTTGCAGCGAGGATTCACTGCAAATCGCCTTCTTTCGCAGTGTAGCTAATCAACCGGAACTTCGCATGTTTTTCCGTAGGTTATCCCGCCTATATCCAAGGGAGAGCGCTCAACCGCCGTCATTTTTACAGGATTTTCCACTATTGATTCAGTACCCGATACGGTCGGTTGAACAGCTTTTTTGGTGCGCCCGTATATATCATCGAAGCGAACGATATCGTCTTCGCCAAGGTACGAGCCTGACTGGACTTCTATGATCTCAAGGGGGATGGTTCCGGGATTCGTTAACCGATGAACCTCTCCTATTGGAATATAGGTAGACTCATTTTCTGACAGCAAAAAGACGTTTTCGCCGCAGGTAACTTCTGCAGTGCCACTGACTACAACCCAATGCTCTGCGCGATGATGGTGTTTTTGCATAGACAGGCTGGCGCCCGGTTTTACCTTTATATTCTTTACCTGAAAACGAGACCCCAGATCGACCGTGTCATAGCTGCCCCAAGGCCGATAGACTTCCCGATGGCAGTCATGCTCACTGCGGTTCTGTTTTTTCAGGTGCGTTACGATGCTTTTCACTTCCTGCACTTTATCTTTATGAGCCACCAGAATGGCGTCAGCGGTATCGATAATCACCAGATTTTCAACACCAACCATCGCGACAAGCCGCTCATCACTGCGAACATAACAACCTTTGGAATCGCGATTAATCACGTCGCCGCGTAATACGTTACCGTCGCTGTCCTTGTCTTCGCTATCCCAAAGGCTGGTCCATGAACCAAGGTCACTCCAGCCTGCAGAAAGAGAAACAGAGACCGCCGTTTTGGTATTCTCCATCACCGCGTAATCAATGGAATCGGCGGGGCAGTGTTCGAAAATATCAGCCGGAATTCGCGCAAATATCCCTTCACATTGTCGACGTTTAAACGCGAGCTGGCAGATTTTGTTCAGATCTTTGGAGTGAGTGGCGAGCTCTTCAAGATAACGCCTCGCGCTCATCACAAACATCCCGCTATTCCAGAGGTACTCGCCGCTAGCCATAAATTCCATCGCTAGTTTAAGGTTCGGTTTTTCTACAAATTCTTTCACCTCAAACACTGTATTCTCAATGCTTGCTCCCTTTCTCAGATACCCATAACCGGTTTCCGGGGCAGAGGGGTGAATACCGAATAATACGAGGTTGCCCATTTCTGCACGCTGGCGAGCCGTCTCTAAAGCTTTGTGAAACTCCGCCAGGTCTGAAATGTAATGGTCTGCGGGAAGAACCAGCAGAATGGCATCATCACCGTCGGTTTCCAGAGCCTGCAGGGCAGCCAGCGCGAGCGCCGGTGCGGTATTGCGGCCAAAAGGCTCAAGAATAATCGAAGCGGGCTTTCGAGCTATTTGTTCTAGCTGTTCGGTAACGATAAATCGATGGTCTTCGTTGCTGACGACAATTGGATTGGCACAGTCGTTCGGCAAACGCATCAGCGTTTGCTGGAACATGGAATGCTCACCTATTAACGGCTGAAATTGTTTTGGATATCGCTGCCTCGACAACGGCCATAAACGCGAACCACTACCACCGGATAGTATTACTGGAATCATAGCTGTACCCTTTTTACTTGGTGAAACAGCCCGTTTGGCGGGCTGGTGAACTCCGTTCACTCGGAAAAATCAGTAGCCTGGGAGCTTGGACGATGCGTCAACTCTCAGGGAATAACCTCAACCACTTCCTTGTTAGCAATCAGGTGGCTTAAAAGGATGGCTTGCATTGAAGCCAGGTCACCGACGAACACCGACTGAAACAGCGGAGTCATTCGGAACTGGTTGTTCGCTAGCAGCAGCTTTCCGGCTTGAATAGTCTTGATGGAAGCAGCACGGTTACCGAATAGGCGGTTTCCTGCGATAACAATGGGTGCTATTTCAAGAGGGGCTTTGCTGTCGCCAAGGCGCGAATCGTCAATGTTGATTGCGTATTCGTCATTGGCAATCGAACGATTGTCCGTGATCCTGACCGACGGTGCGCCGCTCACTCGAATTCCGGATTTTGCGTTCCGGGTCAACACATTGGCGTGAATAAAAACCGGGTGTTTGCCAACTTGCTTGATGTCTCGTGCCGCCAGTCCATCTGAGCCCGTGCTTTCAACATGGTTTCCCGTAATCATGGCGTGGTTTACGCTGCCGGTGACCAGAATGCCAGACCGGTGCGTCTGGCTGATGCGGTTGCCTGTAAGGTAGGTGCTCGACATGTTGGTTGCGCGGATGCCATTGTTGTAACGGGTGCTGGTGATGGTATTACCCATCGCAGTAAGAACCCCGCCCGCAACATCAATGCCATAACGTTGGGTATTTTCGATGGTGTTGTTTTCAATCAAAAGCTCGGCATTGTTTGCAACGGGGCCGGATTCAAGCCCTGTCATGGAACTACCGGAAACCAGAAGCCGGCCACGGTCGTTGTGGTTAAGATCTTTGTGGTTCGCGACGGTTAGTCCCTGAGAAAGGTATTTGTTGTATCCCAGTTGACGAAGCTCGCTGCCAATTATCGCTGTTTCACTGCCGTTCCAGGAGAGAATAAACGGGCGAAAATGTTTACCGCCTTTAGCATCTTCCTTGACCGTCTTCAGTCTGGAATTTCGCACCACAATTCTGCCCAGATTGATTATCGCCGTGCCCGTTTGCGAATCCATTTCCAGATCGTTGTCTTCAATGAAGAGCGTGGCATTGGATCCGATGATCAAAGGATAATGAAGCCTGAAGCCTGCCTTAGTCGTAGGCTCATCACTGGAGGAATAGGTCGGCTCCAGAATACGCCGGTTATGTAGCTTGGCTGTAAGCTGCCGGAGATCAATGGCACCGTTTTCAATCAGTACGGCTTGTGGATGTGACGGTTGATAGTTACTGGCAATCGTGAACAGACCGTTATGCACGAGCGATTCAAACATCCAGCTTCCCGCCTCGGCGGAGTACAGTGTTTTCAGGGAAACCGAGGCCCGTCGATCTGAAAGCGTGCTGGAGTGCAGATTCTTCAAATCACTGCAGCAGTCGATTTCATCAGAGGTTTGCATGTCTTGCGCGTGTGCGGGCAGTGACTGATAGACCTTGATTTCAGGTAAATCGAGCAAGGCACGAGAGGCAAAGCCCGGGGTAGAACACAGCAATAACAACAAAACCACGGACAACCGAGTTCTACACGCCCAAAATAATCCGGCTAACCATGTTGTTCGGAAGGTAATCATTTCGGGGTCTCCACCAGGGTAGAATTCCTGTAAAGAGGACGCAGCTTTCCACCTGCCTGACTATAACCATCAACATCACCGCCATAATGCGCATAGAGCTTTCTGGCCAACTGGTTTTGTGGGTGCCTGCTCAAGTAGGGAATGAGCCAAGCCAACTTGTAAGCCGGTACCGACTTTTGCTTCCCTTCCAGCACAGCGCTCACTGCGCCTGGGTCAAGGATGATCTCGGCTGCGAAGTTCACCAACTGATCTAATTTGCGGCTTTCTTCCGGCGTGGGCTCATACCCAGATTCGGTCAAAAGATCGGAGAGCAAAACCAGGGGGACCAGTGCATAGTGCGTGTAATTGGCCGCCAGGCGTTTGCGGCCTGTTTCATTGGGCAGATAGCCGTAGCCGCCATCTGAGAACGATTCGATCTGTCCTATTGCCCGCCGGTAGAACGGAATACTCCATTCCACATAATCTGTCCTGCCCAACACGGCGCCGGTGGATGCCACAGCCCAGGCAGCCCAGTAATCGTGGTTGTTAAAATATTTGAAGTTCGGGGCGAGCCTTTTTTCGTAGTCCACCATGACCTTCTCGGCCAACGTTTGCAGCCACAGACTCTGCACTTCATTGAGTGTCCATTCAGACACCTCGACGTGCTTCAGTTTCAACATGACGGATGAAAGGCTGGCGAGTGCCCACTTTCTGACTGCGATGCCGGTTTTGGAGGTTTCGTCGGTAGTGAGCGCCCCGGTTGAGGCCCACTTAGTCATCCAGGCATCCACACATGAAAGCGCGCTGCGCCCTTTGTTCGATTCCGGATTTTCGATATAAAAGTCAGCAAAACGAACAATATACTTGGTAAATTCCTGTACTCGCCGTTGAATCTCTTCGGACTGATCAGAGCGACTGGCCTTCAGTGTTGATTTGGATTTTTCCGACTGGACATACTTGCTCTCCACGATCAACGGACCAGTAAACGGTGTCGGAATTTCTTTGGGGCATTCCGGCGAGGAGAGTTCTGCGCGGGAAACAAGTTGGCCACGCTCTGGCTGGGCATGCACGCAGCCAACCAGTGTCAGGCTGAGCAGCAGCGAAAACATAAGCCTTATTGGCATACCGAAACCTCCAGAGTCGATTCTTTCTTAATGGGATCAGTGGGCTCAATAAAAACCGAAAGCAGGTTTGCGTTTCTGAAGGCTGTGTCACGGGGAAGTTCCAGGTAATATTGGCCGCCATCAACGATGCCCGCCCGGCGGAACCAGACCTTATCGCGCTGGCCGTTATCAAAATACGTAATAACGTAGAAATCTTTGATTGCCAGGTCAGAGAACTTGATGTCCAGATAACCACCAAAGTTACTCAGGTTTTTCTGATCGGCTCCCGCGTTTGAGTAAACTTCCAGGCGCTGACCTTCTTTCATCTTCGGAACGGTGATTTTATTGTGCCCTTGAACGTTGTCGGAGAAACCACAACCACCCTCAATGGCGGGTATCAGTTGCCGGTAGATTTTTTGGTCGTCCAGGCGGTAGCTGGCAGGGAGTTCCCAGATGACGAGCTTCGGAGGTGCCTCCGGCGAATAGTCTTCGGACAGCAGATACTGAAGCATAGAGCCGTCTTGTCCGGAGCCGGGCAGGGCATAGTTGAGGATATCGCGCTGAAGTTCGTCCTTTAGAAAACCTTCAAAATTATAATTTTTATATTCATCATCTCTGGCGGCTGAGTTACTGGTACCCACCAACAAAATCTCAACCTCCTCTGTATCGCCAAAAAGAGCGTCTGCCCCGTCGGCTGCCGGAACTGTCTGGTAGCCCTGAACGTATTGGAAACCGTAGTTGTTGCCACAAATCTCTCTGAGGCCCCGGTTCATGGTGCCGTCTTTAGAGATAACGCTGGCTTTTTCCGTCACAAATTCTTTATTTGCGATGGCATGATAGGCGGGAAGCGTCTTTATCTTCCGGGCGGCGACCATTGCCGTCTCGCGAGCACCCGAAGGCGTCCAGTGGTGGTCTCGCCGGAAGAAATACTCCTGTTCCGGTGGGCTTTCGACTAACGGCAGGATATTGGGGACATGCGCCCCGCCATCCTCCAGTTGAGACAGCAACACCTGCAGGTTGGTATAAGCACTTTGGTAATTAAACCCGTAGCGCTTGTCTTCGCGAATCTTGTCCCGGTGCATCAGGCCCCGGGTAGGTTGAACAATAAAAACCACCTCAGTGCCGTATTCGTTGAATTTTTGTATCAAGCGTCGGTAGTCCGCCAAAAATTCCGACGGGATTCCAAATTCGTTGCTTAAATCAACATCGGATCTGAAGAGCCAGTGATCCTTACCTGGTGCAATCCGTTTCAATGACTTCATCGAGCCTTCGGCGTACTCGATGTCGTCCGCAAGTCCTTCGCAAAGTAAACAGTCCAGGCCGTCACACTGGGCACTGGCCTGCGCAGGCAGCACAAGCCAGATCAGCATCAGGCTGGAAATCAAAGTTCTCAGCATGGTGTTTTACTCAATCGTCGAAATGGCATCTGGCATCACTACGGATTTGATAGAGCCGTCATGTTCATAGGCCACATAGCTGTATGAGCGGCCTTTTTTAAGGAAAGTAGGAGGGAATGTCGCCACGACCCCTGAGTCACCCCACGCAGCCAAACCAATTTTTACCTCATTGATTTTGCGCGTACCGTTACTAAGGCTTTCGAGGGCATCCACCACTGTGTGCTTGCCGTTCTCCGTCTTCAGAGCGATCGATTGCGAGGTTAAGTTGTAGAAAGAAATCAGCGCTTTTTTGCGTCCAGTAAAGTAAGTGTCTTCGAGTTCAGAGATACCTTCTTTGCTTGCCACTAATGTGGTGGCACTCTCTTCTGCAAAGTTTCGGGTAATCTGATGCCCATAAAGCGAAAACTGGTGATCTTTACCGCCTGGCACAAAGAGGTATTCGCCAACTTCAAAGCTGGAAAGTTGTTGCGCCTCGCTCTTCACCGGGGTGCTGACCGAGAGCCGTTCAGGTTCGTTGTTTATAACCCTGACAAACGCTGAACCCGCGGGTGCGCTGGCCTCATAAAGCGCGGCTTCTCCTTCTGCAAAACTGGGTCCTGATGACAGGGCACAGCCCCCCAAAAGCACCACCGCGAAGCTGATTCTTGAAGTCATTGTTTTGTTAGTCGCCATTTCTGCCTATCTCCTGAAAAAGTTCATCATTGCGCCCATTTAGAAAATATCTTCTGTGGTGGTTAACCAGCCAGAAGACCTCGACGTTCGTGTAATAAGGGATCTGACGGGGAATTCCCAAACCACCGTTTTGATACTTTCATCCGTCAACAAATCACTTCCCAAAAATTCGTCCATAGCAACGAACTGTCCCTTTTCTTCGATCGCCACAGACAATATGTCGGTCTTTAGATATTCTTTAACGAAGCCTTTGAAGTTCCATTCATCCATTTTTGTATAGCTGGAACCAACCACAACGATGGGCGGTTCGCTAATACCAAACAGTGAAGCCTCATCAACCGAATCTGCATTTTGCGATGTGCTCAAGGTCTGGTATTGGTTCAAGGTCTCTGCGGCATATACTTCAGGGGCCAGCCAGTCGCTAACTGTGATGAAATTAGTCAGATCGCCCAGGTGCGATGTTGCTTGAGCGACTTCACTTCGGTAAGACTCATCTCCCAGCAATTCCGGGAACGTTTCAGCAAGTTTCTTGGCCGCCAATCTGGCCCCTTCAGGCGTCCAATGAGTGTCCTTTTTAAAGAACAGTTGTGTTTCTGCTCTGGATTTCATGTAGGCGTCGCGCAAAGGGCTAAATGGAATATCCCTCTGTTTCAGCTGGTTCGTGAACTGCGTATAAAGCAGTTCGGGACGGTTTCCCAAAGCGTTATCGACATGCTCTCCGTAGATATCCACTTTCATAGGTATAGGCAGGATAATTAACTGTTTTCCGCTCTCCCTGATGCTCGCCGCAACCTTGTCTATGAGAGAGAATTGTTCGTCTATTCGGAACTGAAGGTTGTTTGGAAAAGTGAATTCTTCGTTGGTAAACAGCCATCCGTCACGACCCACCACGACGCCAGTCATTCCCTCACCGAAGAGCCAGTAGCTTATATTGGACCAGGCCTTTATGGCCGTCTCGCGTAGGAAAAACTGGCTATCGTAATCATCCTCAAATTTTCGTGACAACTGCCCGTCTGCGTAGAGGCGGACGGCCTGTGTTTCGTGTGTGGCAAAGTCCCAAAGTTTTGGCACCGAATAACAAAACATGACGGTCAACATGGCAATAAAAAGGATGCCGTTAACTTTGCTTGCACTGGTCATGGTAGGGAACATAGGCACCTCCTAAAATTGGAAATAAAGAAAAGGGGAGAAACTGTTGGCTGCCAGCTTTGTCACTGCCAAACCAAAACCCAGCCAGAGAAGACCGGCTTGCCAGCCACCAACGTGCTGCATGAAATAGCTTGTCTTGTCGTGATCATAAAACCGACGATTGATATATCCGGTTATCACCAGCCAGATGATGGCTAGCACCAAGAAACCCATGGTGGTAGAGGAGGTGGCATAGAGGTAGTTATCGATGTTACCGATTCCATTAAAACCGAATATACCGGCATACATTTCGATAGAGTGGGCAAGGTCACCGGTCACAAACAGTGGCATGGCCAGCACCACCATCACCATTGCAATGATGTTCCTGCCAAAGCGATAAGGAGAATTGATACTTGTCGCCAGTTTGTACCGCCGTTCCAGGAACATGAAAAACCCGAAATAGACGCCAAAAAAGATGAAGGAAAAGCTGGCGCCATGCCAGAGGCCAGATAAAAACATCGTGCCAAATGCTGCCCAATCGGCGCTTACTTTTTTGGTTTTGGCGATCGGTATAAAGACATAGTCGCGGAGAAACTCGGAAAGAGTCAGGTGCCAGCGCTTCCAGAATTCGGTGAGACTCATACAGAGAAACGGCTGATTGAAGTTTTCTGCGAACCGGAAACCCATCATCATGCCCAAGCCAATGGCCATGTCGCTGTATCCGGAGAAGTCAAAGTACAGCTGCACCAGTGATCCTACCGAGCCCAACCAGACCTCTGCCATGGAGGGATCGGCGATCGACATGAAGTAACCGTTGATAGGGGCCAGGGAATCGGCGATCAGTACCTTCTTGGCGAAACCCAGCATGAAACGGCATGCTCCCAGGGAAAACATATCGAGGGAATGCACGCGAGTGCGGAGTTGTTCTGCAATAATGCTATAACGCAGAATCGGCCCCGCAATCAGTTGCGGAAACAGAGAAACAAACGCAGCAAAGTCGACGAACCGACGGGTCGGTTCCGCATCCTTTCGATAGATATCGACGATATAACTTAGAGCCTGGAACACATAGAAAGAGATACCCAAAGGCAGGATGATGTTTTCCAGCGTAAAGGTGTTGACCCCAAACTGCTGGAGGGCATTACCCAGCACCTCGCCACCAAAGTTGGCATATTTGAAATACCCCAGTGTGGCAAGGTTGCCGATTACGCCGACTGTCAGCCAGCGAAAAGCCCGCTTCCGGTCCGAGTCTCTCAGACGGAATATTTTGATCCCGAAACAATAGTTCCAGTAGGTAATACCAACGAACAACAATAGAAAGTCAGGCCGCCACCATGCATAAAACAGGTAACTGCCGATCATGATGACGTATGATCGCCAGGAATCCTTGACGAGATAATAAATGGCCAGAAATACTGGCAAATAGATGAAGATAAAAATGTTTGATGTAAAAATCATGCCGGTATCTCCCTGGCTAATATCGCAGTTTCATATCAAGTGAAGCGCGGTAGTCCTTGATGTTTTTTTGTAATGCATCCCCACCGTGAAAATAACCCAGTGTGAAAAGCACGTTGAACGTCAGGTGTCTGTTATCAATGGCATAAGGAAACATTGACCAGTCGTACTGCGCCTCAACAATATTGCCGATGTGTTTGCCGCTACTTTCTGCGTACTCCAGGCCAATGGTTTGGCTAACATCAATGTCAGCATTCCGACGCCGCAGGTCGTAAAAGGAGAGCTTCACTTGGCTGCGCGGTGACAACTCATGCTGTCCAAGCAGGCCGGTTAGCATCAAATTGGTCGTGCGGGCATTGATGACGGCACCGGATAAACCGGTGTTGTAGTTACTGAATCGAGATGCTCTTGAGGACTGAATATCGCGCTGGAAATAGCCGCTATAAGGAGTATCCGGGGAGTCGGTCAGTGCAAACCTGAGTGCAAGTCTCGAATCACCGGAAGGGTCGGCGAATGAGTTACCTACCTCGGTAAAAAACAGCCAGCCACGCGTATCAAAGCTTTCATTTGTGAAGCCGGGGGCGTTGACGTGTTTGAATTGACCTACAGTGCCGGCAAGCTGGAAATTGTAATCGACATTCAACGCATTACCGCCGACATTCTCTCCCTCGAGCTCAATCCCGACAGTTCCACCGGTGAAATCACCTTCATCGCGAATCTCAGAAGATGGGGAATGGTCATTTTGACCCAACAATCGCAAGCCGAACCACTGATCGGGTGACCAACTGTAGTGATATTCACTTAGCAGATAGAAGATGTCTGATTGATCAGACGAAAGCTCATTGTCGTCGGTGTTATAAAGAAACTGTCTCGACGCCAGCGCAACGAAACCCCGGTTTCTGGTTGATGCCAGGTTCAGTTTTAAAGATTCGAGGCTATCGTCCCACCAGAAACCATACTCATCACTGAATTGCTGACGCCCGGCCGAGAGAGAAATTTCCGGGTTTCCCCAGAGATTCTGGCGGGTCGCAACAAACTCCCAGAGCTCCCCATAGAACCCATCCACCTGAGCAGAAGTCTCCGTCTCCTGGTTCAGAAAAGGGACGGCACCATCAGAACGATAAGAAAGCCAGGGCCGGAGGAACAACGACCACTGCGGCCAGTTTTCATCCGGGAAATCCCAATTTGCAAAGCCCTCATACTTAAACTCAAAACTGCCCTTATCGGTTTCGCGAAGGGTTTCGTAATCCGCGTAGGCGCTGCCAAACGATAGTTTTTGATGGTAATCCAGATCCACAGCCCAACCATGTCTGGAAAAAACACTGACCAGAAGGAGAGCGAGGGCACTACCTATCCATTTAGGATTGTTCATGACTGAGTACTCCACATCACTCAAACCCCTCAACTGGATAGGCGGCGATTAATTCTTGGTATAGCGTCTGCGCCCTTGCCGTTTCGGCCATTCCAAGTTCGGACTCAAGCGAGGCGTTAAAACCTTCGGCATTATCGACTCCCAGCATTAAAGCCATTCGTCCGAAGGCATAAGATTTCGCGTTGTCTTGGCAGATCGCGCGACCATAGCGGTAGATGTTGGCGATTTTGTAGAACGCGGCGCCATATCCTTTGCTGGCCGCTTTCTTGTACTCTTCGATGGCCCTGAATTGATCCACTTCATCCAAGCCACCCATGCTATATAGATCGCCCATTCCTATGTGCGCTTCGATGATATTGCGATCCTCTAGACCTTTAAGCAGATCGTAGGCTTTGTACGGGTCCAGCTTTCGCCATTGGCGAGTTGTTAATAACGTTGCCTTGAGTATTTGCGACTGAACAGGGTAGTCACTTATGATTTCGTCAATTCGGCTTTTCGTCTCCTCGAAGGAGAAGTTCTCAGGGGCGCTTAACATGTATTCGATGCGCTTTACCGGCGCATTCGGCGCTCCCCTCTCTATGGCCAGATCCAGCCAAGCGACGGCTTTAGGGTTGAAGTTTGAGTCGCCTTTCTCAAGCCTTACGGCAATCGCCAACACCACTTCCGCAGACAGTGAATCGGCGTCATCAAATGCACTATCTGCAAAGACCTGAAACCGGGAATTGCGATTATCAAAGCGTTCCAAAAAGTTAAAATAAGCGTTAACACCTCGTCCACTTGAAACAGCTGCCTGCTTATAAAGCGCCAGAGCTTCCGCTTCCCGATGGTTAAGCTCTGCGACATTTGCACCAAACAAGCCAGGGAAACAGGTGTTGATGCAGGCGCGTTTGTAGAGTTCCAACAGGCGTTCAAGCCTGTGGTGATCGGCTAGCTCAGGGTAGGTGTTATAAATCTCCAGGAGTGACCATACGCTGTTTAAATCTCTCTCCGGCGAAAGAGTAAGCGCAACTTCACGCAGATAGGGAAGTAGCTCCCGGTAAAGTAACGGGTTATTGCCGGCTATTCTTGCTGCCGATCCGGGTGCATCATTACGGCCACTTTTATAGGCCCGCTGATACCAGACAATCGCCTCGCGCAGATGCACAAAACTGCTGGATTTGGACAGTTGATCAGCCAGCAGCATCTGTGCATCGCCAACACCAAATTCAGCCAGCTTCCTGAGTGATGTTTTCAACCGGTCCGCGTCCGGCGAGTTACCCCAAAACATTTCAGGGTTCGCCGACAACTGGTAGCGCACATTCGTAAGACCGGCGCTCGTTTGGGTAGAAACCAACAATATAGCTAGCCCGACGAGCCAGTTTTTCAACGAACGTTTTGAGTGGATCATCCCCGGTTACCACGCTTGCTCAAGGAAGTCTTTTGCCCATCCATAAATCGAAGCGCCTGTTAACACTCTCACTGCGACCGGTTCGAGATAACTGTCTAAAGACAGTGGCTCGGCGGGTTTGATAGTGACATTGAGCATTCGTGTTTCCGTATCGATTTCGGAACGAACAACTTGACCATCGGTCTCTCCGGATTCACCGAAAAACCGCATTCGTACGTTTTCAACGTCGTTTAACTTATCGATACTGGCGTAGGGAAAACTGGCGGTAACCGTTAATTGGCGATCTCGCGGCAACATGTGCATCAAAGGTTGTTCTTTGTATGCGTATCGGTCCATGGCTGAATCGGTGAAATAGATGTTGCAGTCGCAAGGGCTATTGATGGTGGTCTCAATAAATGCTTTGCCATACAGTGTTTGAAGATCTTGTTGGGTAATTTCTGTCAGCGCGAGGACATCATCGGGTGAGTTAAAGCTGGCTGTTAATTGTGATGAAACTGTCGCAATCGGCTGGCCGGCCTCGACGCGAACAAACTCCTGGTTACCTTTCGGTTCGTCGACCAGGAATGTTACGTAGCCGTTTTCCGGCATGCTGACAATATAGGGTGACCCCGACACCACGCCCGATACGGCCTGAACCTGGAAAAAATAAAGGAACAGCTTGTAGGCAATCAGTGAAAAGATACTCAAACCAATGACAAGAAAAATGAGGGAACCGAGGAGTGCCTTGCAGCGGCTGAAAAAAGAACGTGACGTGTCGGCTTTCACCTTGCGCTCTTTAATGAGGTTCTCGCGTTGCATAACGTTGAATACGCCATCGATGTTGACCACGTCGCCCGATATATAGGACGAAATGACGTAGCGGAGCGAATTCACTTTTCGTTGGTCTATCTCAGTAAAAGCAACCCGAATAATATTTTTGTCGACTGAAATGACTTTGATACTTGCGGAAATCGTCAGTTCAAAATATTCAAGATCAAGTTGCACGGTTGCGCCGGTTTTTATTCCGGGCTTTACCCATTCGTAGAGGTCGCTTTCTTCAGAACGTCCACTATTGGATTGCAGCGCCATCCCGCCCAGAGAAATGTCCAGGATTTTGAATGGCTTTTGCTTTCCATTAACCGAAAGAAGGGCAGTCGCCGGTAAACGGGTGCGAACATGTTGGCGCTCGTCGATTGCTTCATGCACAACATTCGACGGGATTGCTTGAGGAGAGTTCATATCGACGATATCTCAGTAGGCAAAATTTGATAAATCCATTAGCAGGGCTACTACGCCCACAAAGATCGAAACGGCAGAAAACATCATCGTTTTCGAGGACACACGGTTCAGCGTTTTATCGAAATCCTTGAACGAATTATTGAGAGTCGTTTTCTGACGCGTCCAACTTTGTTGATCCAGGTGAAACATTGCGTATATTTTCGAAAGCGAACCGACAATCTGGTTGTAATAGAGCGCCAGAGGGTAGAGCGGATCGATTTTATGCCCGCTAAATGCGAACAGGCCTGTCACGATTGTTCGCGAAACGGCTATCCAGAAGAGGTAAACCAACAGGAACTCAGCCGAATAGAACAGGGCTGCAGTCAGACTGACGGTTAGGCCCAACAGGCAAGTCCACATTGAAACTCTCTGGTCATACAACACATAACTGGTGAACAACCCCAAGCGCCGCCAACCGAGTTCACGCGTAGCGCGAAAATTCTGGCGCAGGGAGTTTCCGTACCAACGGCGCATCAACTGCCGTGTGGCACGGAAAAAATTGCTATCCGGCGGGTGCTCGATGGTTATCGTATTGCTGTCAGGAACGTAGAAGGTGTCCCAACCCTGGCGCATCAGGCTAAACCAGGATGACTTGTCATCACCGGTCAGAAACTGGAACTTGCCCAACCGCCAATGATCTAGAAAATCCGCCTCTACATCCTTGATAAAGTCGGGCTGAACCAGAACAGCAGACCGGAAAAAGGAAAGCCGTCCGGTCATGGTCAGAACTCGTTTTGATAGTGCCATTGAGCACATGTTGATGTGCCTCTGGACGAAGCGCATCGTGTGCCACTCTTTGATAAACTTGCCGCCCTCGACTTCACAAAATTCGTTGGTAGTAATACCGCCAACGTTCGGATAGAGCGCAAAGAACTTCACGGCGCGTTCGACGCAGCCAGGCAACATCAACGTATCGCCATCCACCACACCAACCACAGCATCCTCCGGGGGCCGCGTACGCGAAAGCGCCCGGAAAGCATGGGCAAGTCCATCGCGCTTTCCGGTTCCTCTTGCCCTGACGATGATTAGGTTCATACGGGAATCGACCCCGGTTTCCCGTGCCAGTATTTCCTTGATCAGCCTTTCATCTGCCTTTTCCACGATCGATGCAATCACCGTCACCGGCACAGTCAGCCGCTGACACTCCCGGAATACCGACTGATACACCTTGAAAGTGGTTTCGCTGGGAATCCGGAAGCTTGTGACTACCATATACATATGGGAGGGGAGCGCTGCATCGCCCATACGCTCAACCTTGCGTCGCAACCTAGGAAATACCACATGCAGAAATAGCATTCCCCGGGTGTAATGCATGAAGGCATTGCCGTAGCGCCAGATACCTAACGCACCGATCAGGAAAATATATTTCTTGTGGTCGGGGTTCAGGTAGGCCGCGTCGATGGAGCTGGCAAGGAGCAAGATTACCAACGCCAAGCAGGCCCAGCCGAAAAAGCCAGACGCAAAGCGGTACCATCGATCCGAACGACGAATTTCAGAACTTGTCATAGACATGTGATTGCCCAGTTATCCTTAACTACCAGCAGATACCCAGCTTTACGTCACAGCTTTTCTTCTGCATAAAGCCAACAAGGTCGATGACTTTCTTGGTCTGGCAAATGTTGTCAACGATAGCGCGGAATTCCTGGCTCGCATTACCAACCACCACGATCTCGGAAGCCTCAACGACTTCTTCTAGATTCGACACGAGCATGCGCGACACATGGGGAATTTTGGTTTCCAGGTACTCTTTATTGGCACCGTGGACACGGGCGTAATCAACATTTTTATCGTAAATCTTGATGTCGTATCCCTTGCCATAGAGCTTTTCAACCAGCTCGACCATCGGGCTTTCACGGAGGTCATCGGTTCCAGCCTTAAAGCTGATTCCAAGGAAACCGATTTTCTTGCGCCCCGATTGCGCGATCATGTTAAAGCCGGATTGAATATGACTCTCATTGCTGTTGATGATGGAATCAAGCAGTGGCAATTTGAGATCGAGAGTACGGCTGAGGTAGGTGAGGGCACGCACGTCTTTGGGTAGGCAGGAGCCACCAAAGGCAAAGCCAGGCTTCATGTAGTAGGGGGAAATGTTCAGCTTCTTGTCCTGACAGACCACTTCCATGACTTCGCGGCCGTCGACATTCAGTTTTTTCGCCAAGCTGCCAATTTCATTGGCAAAACTGACTTTGGTTGCGTGCCAGGCATTGCACGTGTACTTGACCATTTCCGCAACTTCAATGGGCTTGCGAATAAGTGGGCCTTCTACTTCTGAATAGATAGACTCAAGCAGATCTCCGGAGCGTTCGTCGTATTCTCCGATTACAGTAATTTCCGGATGGTAAAAATCTTCGATTGCGGTACTTTCACGAAGGAACTCAGGGTTCATTGCTAGCCCGAAGTCTTCACCGGCTTTTTTCCCTGAAGCCTTTTCGAGAATAGGAAGCACTGTGTTGATCACAGTGCCCGGCAGAACGGTGCTGCGAATGACCACCAGGTGATACGTGTCTTTCTCACGCAGAGCAGCCCCGATTTCCTCACAAACCTGTTCAAGATATTGCGTGCCCAAGCTACCGTTAACTTTGCTTGGCGTTCCCACGCACACGAAGGAAACATCACTGCCGGCAATTGCTTGCCCGGCGTCGGTTATGGCTCGCAGCCGACCGTGCTCGATACCAGCAGAAATCAACTCGCCTAACCCAGCCTCAACGATGGGGGATGTCCCGTTATTGATAAGATCAACTTTATAGGGACTGACATCTACACCAATAATGTTGTGACCGTTCTTGGCGAGGCAGGCACAAGAAACGGCGCCCACGTAACCCAAACCAAAAATGCTAATATCCATATTCACCTCTCCTAACAAACAAAAACCGAGTGACACAAAAGTGAAACAATTTGCTACATATTCGATGGTCTGGACATTAGCATTTAACTTTTTTAATTACCTGCAACACTCCTTGCATTTTACATTTGTTTTCAATCTGGTGTTTTTTGGCCTAATAAGCATTAATTAACCGCCTGTTTGGCCTCAAAAGACGTTAAATCCTCTATTTTGGTATTTCGCCTGATGGATTGGCTGTGAAAACCAATATCTTTTTTGGTTTTACGAGCGGAGAGAGACGCAACACTCTGTTACAGAGTTGCAGTGACGTCACTGGAAGGCTTTTGACTACGTCGAGGTGGTGTGAGGAAGGCACGTAAAGGTCTCCTCACAAAGGGTGCGGGTAAAGGGGATGCCCAGTTAATTTAAGACAGAAAGAACTTAACCATGCAGACTAACGACCATAATCAAGCCCATGTATAAGGAGCCCCCTATGATAAAGCGACTTCACCAGGAAACACTCTCTATGGTCGCGACCCTGGGCGATATCGCAACGCTGGCAAACTATTCGTTCATGAACACGCTCAACTGCGATCCTGACGCGAAACCAAACGGACACGACCACGAGCCACGGCAGGTGTTCTCGGGCCACTATGTGCCCGTCAATCCAACGCCAATCGAAAACC
>JBQCZX010000056.1:0-21842 GCA_052089485.1 Marinobacter sp.
TGAATAATTGAGAAACCAAATTCAAAATGAGGAAAAAGAATGACGTCTAAGCCAAACCAAAGTTTCAGCCCTCTTGATCCAAATAGCCGGCCCGTAAGCTGGAAATTGGCTACCATCGTGATAACAGCTCTGTGCTTATCCGTAGCATCCTACATCGAGATCCCCATGGTGCCGGTACCTATCACCGCGCAAACCTATGTGCTCCTCACCGCTGCAGGACTTCTCGGCTGGAAACTCGGTACCGCCTCAACAATCCTGTGGCTGTGCCTCGGAGCTCTGGGGCTTCCGGTTCTTGCCGGGGGCTCCAGCGGATTGGATTACTTCTCTGGGCCAACCGCTGGCTACCTGTTTGCCTTCCCCCTGGCTGTTGCCGTGGTTGGCTTGCTCTTTGAGCGTGGCTGGAACACAAAAAATATTGTGCTGACCTTCCTGGCGATGCTATTGGGCCACACTGTTTGCCTTGGGTTTGGAGGGGCATGGCTGGCACTTACCATTGGGCCAGAAAAAGCATTCCTGAAAGGTGTTCTGCCGTTCTTACTTGGGGGCGTTATAAAGTCAGCCCTTGCGGTTGGTACGATTTTCGTTATTGATCGCTTATTGAGATTCCGAGACCCTGGCCTGTAAGGCTTCATACAAGCCTCAAAACTCATTTCCCGGATTCTCGCCCCATTACGGATTCTTGCAGCTCACCGATCACCTTCAAAACCCGGCCCATTTCCCGCTGGGTTTTCAGATCCAGGCCCAGTTTGCCGTCCATGAGTTTCACCAATGGAACAATGGACTCCTCGAAGATTCGGGCGAAGGCTGTGAGGGCTTCACCTACCTGGGGTGGGCTATCCAGATTTACCGTCACTGCCGGGTTCAATTGAACAGACTGCAGGCCTTCGACAAGACCGGTTTCGAGACAGCGAGACAGTTCACCAAGGGCTTTATTGAGGTCTGGCTCCGAGTCTTTCTGGCTAGCCATACCCGCGACTAATTGCTGCCCCAGTTGCTGCATTTGTTCAGCAATCAGGCCGAGCTGGCGCACGACTTTAACACCGGTTTCCTCATCGCCTCCCGCATGCTGGCGGCGGCGATACTCTTCACAGATGGCCTGCCAGCGAGCCGCTTCGGCTTCGGTCATGGTGCCGCGCATTTGCTTGAGTTTAAGCAGGTTTTCTTCCGCGCCCTGGGTCAGCAGTTGGGATTCACCCTGGTAATGATCGTCAATCAGGGCTTCCAGTTCTTTATCACTCATCACCGGCGACAACTTTTCCGCCAGCTTGTTCATGTTCCGGTAGCTGCCCTGCAACTTGAAGGTCGGCTCGGTGCGATAGGCTTCTGCCTGGGCACTGGAGGCAATGTATGCCTGGTTAACTCGTAACACGGTTTCCCGCACGCGCATCATTTTCTGTAGCAGGGAGACGATTTCATCCCGCTCGGCGGCGCTGTAATCGTGCTCGAAGTCTGAATCTGCCACGGTTTTGCCTTCCGCCAGATCCGCAAACCGGTAGAAGTCTGCCATGCCCCGAGTGGCCAGGGGTGCCAGCACCCGGTTGGCACTGAGGCTGTTCTCGATATAGGACAACTCGAAGGCGTGCTCCATGCCCGACAGCACATCACCCAGGTTGTAGATGTCCGCCCGGTTTGCCAGCATATCTGGCACTTTGAACACTTCACCGCTTTCCGTGTAGGGGTTACCGGCCATGACTACGCAGAAGCGCTTGCCCCGCATGTCGTAGGTGCTGGTGCGGCCGCGCCATACGCCTTCAATGCGTCGGGTGCCATCACACAGAGAGATGAACTTCTGAAGGAATTCGGGATGGGTGTGCTGAATGTCATCCAGATACAGCATCACGTTGTTGCCCATTTCCAGAGCCAGGTTGAGCTTGACCAGCTCCGCCTTTGCCGTGGAGTGCGGTGCCTTCTCGGGATCCAGAGAGGTGACATCATGGCCCAGACTGGGGCAGTTGATCTTCATGAAGATCAAACCCAGCCGGTTGGCCACGTATTCCATCAAGGTGGTTTTACCGTAACCCGGCGGCGAGATCATCATTAACAGGCCGGATTGGTCTGTACGCCGGTCTTCGCCTGCGGTGCCCATCTGCTTGGCCAGGTTGTCCCCAATGATGGGCAGATAGCTTTCGCTGATGAGCTTGTTACGAACAAACGAAGACAGCGGCCGGGGCCGGTATTCCTCAAGGCGCAACTGATCCCGCCATTTTTCCAGTACGCTATGACGAACGTCCTGGAGTTGCTGCCAACCGGGGATAATTTCCTGCCGGTGATAACGCAGGCGCTCTTCGAATTCATCCAGCTGCAAACTCAGGGAGCGCTCATTGACGCTGGTGTGCTGGCCAAGCAAACCCTCTACCAGAAACGCCAGCTCCACACTGCGTACCGCCGTGGTAATCGTTTCCCCAGCGTTGAGTACTGCCACCACTTCCGGCAGGTAATGCAGCAGGTGTTGCTGTTCCGTTTTGCCCATCCAGGCTCTCAGCCAGTGACTAGTTATGCTCCAGCGCGCAGCGGGCTGGTCGGCAACCACACTCAGGGCGTTCTCATATTGGGCAAACTGGTTATCCCGTTTCAGGGCCTCCACAAAGCCTTCAGCCAGTTCGCCGGCATAGCGGGTAATCTCGCAGGTTTCCGACTCTTCCGCCAACTGCAAAACCAGATACTCAGCGGCTGAATCCAAAAGGGTGCGTTCGGCACTGCCTTTTTCGGTCAGGGTGAGCCCAGCAACTTCAACAAACTCTGACAGCTTTGGCCTCACTTCCTGTTCAAGAGTTTGCAGCAATTCAATGGACTGCATCATCCTGCTGAGTATGCCGGCCGACAGACAACGGGAGCGTAATTGTTGAGCGCGCACCTGCTGTTGGCTCAGATCTGCCCAGAACAGCATGGCCAGTGCCCGGGCATTGGGACTGAATCGCAGCAGCCCGGCATTCTGAATAGCGGGCCAAAGGGTGCTGACAATCAGCGCGGCATCGTGGTCGTGGATGCCCTTTTCATAGCCTTCGCGGTAGCGGGGCGATGCAAATGTGCGGATATAGCCGGTAAGTTCTTCAATATCAGCGACGTTAACCGGTAAATCCTGTGATTTCCGGAACTCTTCAATCACCAGAACCGCCAGATATTCGGCCCGGTAGACCTTGTCGGATTCCGACGGCTGGCTCATGTTCCAGTAGCCCCGCAGACGGTCCAGTTCTGGCTCATCCAGCCGTTCGTAATACTGGGTACCGGTCAAGTGCAGCAGCACATGACCATCCCGGGGGATCAGGGTAAGATCCAGCTCCTGCTGGTTCACGCTGAATTTGTGTTTGCCCAGGCGGATAATGGCGCCGCCATCTTCAAAAATATCGGCTTTGTCCCGAACGCTTCGTAAAGCTGTATCCTGGCTTGCTTTCAACTGGCCAAGGCAGTCATCCGCCTCCATGGCCGCACCCAACTTGCGCAATTCTCCGGCCATGCTTCGCAGGCGCGCCACCATGGCATCGGACGCGAAAAATGCGTGCAGTTCTTCAACGCTGGTAAAGCGCGCGGTGCGCCGGCTGAGATTTTTAAGGATACGTTCGGCCGCATCTGTCAGGGTGGTTACCCGGCGTTGCTGTTGATCCTGAAGCTGCTGGCGACGTGCCTCTATGCTTTCATGGGCGTTTTCACGCTGCTCCAGTATGGCCGCAAGAAACTCGTCGTATTCACCAAACTGACTTTCCAGCTCTTGCAGTTGGTCCAGCATGCGGGTCATCAAACCATCGCATTCCTGCACCTCAGACAGCGTACTCACACCGTTTGCAAGGCTCTGCTCAAACAAACGCACACGGGCCGCAAACTGGGCGCGGGCCTCAGCGCTGCCCTGCTCTTTCAGGCGGATCTCCGCCTCAGAGCGCTGCTGGTTAATGCGGGCGTATATACCGGAAATGTTATCGGTGATGGCCGTTTCCAGCGCAGCATCGTCACCCGACATGGAAGCCAGCATGCCCTGAATCATATCCAGGCCGGTGGTCAGCTCCCGATAGCGTTCTACAATCGTTTTCAGGTCATCCCGGCTTTCGGCTTCGGCCAGCCCGGTTTCCAATTCCGCCAGGGTATCTCGGTATCCCTCCAACGCCTCAGGTGAGGCGAGAAAACGGAAGGTTCGGTCTGTCAGGCGCTCTTCCGCTTCTGCCAGCTCTTGCTCCAATGCATCAATACGGTGTTTGTCCGCATAGCGGCGATCGTTCAGTGTTCTCACCCGGCCCCGATGCCCTCGCAAGCGCGCCAGAAAGCCTACAAACTGATCCGGTGCCTGCCAGCTGTCTGGCTTCAAGTCTCGCATCAAGGCACTCTGAACATCCGCCACTTCGCTAATGGCGGTTTCAGTCTGGGCGCGAATACTCTGGACCTTCTCGTACTCGTCCAGCACCAATTCGGCGGTGCTGCGAAGGGTGCCAAGCTGCTCGTGAAGCCCGGAAAAAATCGCCTCGTCCTGCTGGGCCGTCAGCCAGTAAAACTGGTCAAGAACGCGGTCTACTGTACGAATCAACGCAGTGAAGTGGCGCTCACTGGCACCCTCGGTTTCCACCAGAGTAATCACCGTGTTTAACTCGGCAATGCCACGCACCAGATCCGGATTACCAATACGCGCCAGTTCAGAATCGTTGGCGACGCTGGCCTGAGCGTGGAAGCTCTCGGAGGTAAACGGCGTTTCCCAAACCTGCAATGGGTGCACCAGAGTGGGCTCGTTGTCTGCATTGAAAACCACCAAATGGCCATTCTCGAACAGCGCGTAACCATGGCCAACCAGGGGCACATCGGCCTGTTTGCGAATCAGGTTGTAGCGGAACAGAATCACCTGGCCGGTGCGTTGCTCAAAAAATACGTAAAGCACATCCTCACCGTTGGGCGCTCGCAATGAGCGCTTGAGGCGGAAATCCCCTTCCGGAATCTGGAAGGTTTTCAGCTCGCCGGTAGAAAGGTAAAAACCCGATGGGAAGATGAGGCCGTGGTTATCTGGAAGCGACGCCACTGAGCCTGCCATGCTGTCGACACGCTCAATGTTTCGCTGGGTGCGATTGAACAGATAATAGCGCCAGCTCTTTTCATTGAACGGCAATATCCGAACCAGGAGAATTTCACCCAAGTCAGCGTAGTCAAAGGTGGCATCGTCCAGAGACTGGGAGTCAGACTCTACCGGGTCGGCATAAATGCCTTCCCCTGTTGCGGTGTTGTTTTCCACCTTGAAGGTAATGTTGCCCCGCAGGTTATCCACAAACAGGGTGTCGGCAATATTCAGGTGCGGAGATCTACCCTGAATCTGTGAGTCGCGACCAACGGCTTTCCAGGGAAAGCTGAATCTGTCCGGGAAGGTTAGATCCCGCTCACCCCGGTTGTCGATATAGCGGTTTACATCGCCGTTTGGCGTTAATTCCCAACGGAAAATCCGTAGATCATCCAGCTTGTCGCCGATGCGAAACACCATCAGCAGCATGCCTTTCAGAATCGCCAGCTGAGACAGGGTGGCGGTGTTGTAGTACTGCTGAAGCTCGCGAAAATCCGTGGCAAACCGGGCATCTTTCAAAAACGTGCCTTCGATGCCAGCTTCTGTCATCTCAAAACCACCGTCACTGTCGTTCAGGTGGTAAAGGCAGAACACATCTTCCAACTCCAGGGTTTTGCGTAACCCCAACTGCAGGTTAAAACCAAACAGCAGTTTGTCGCCAAGGCGCACCACATCCCGAGCTATGGCGTTGTTTTCGGTTCTGACTCTGGCGCGCCCGAGCACGTTCATGCCCGCGCTTCCGAAAATATTTTCCCGGGCCTGATTCAGCCCCGACACCTGCTCACGAAGTTGCCCCCCTTGCTCCTTCAGGCGGCGCTGAATGGTTTCAAAGGCAGAACCTTCCTGAACAATGCTTTCGAGGCTGGTGCGATCCGTCGACATACCAAATCATCCTGAACTGAAGGGAATCCAAACAAAGAGAAGTGCCACCAGCGCCAGCTCAGGCGCTAGTGGTAGCCAGCATTTTAGGCAGTTTCAGAGAGCTTGCCAGGTTTCTCGGCTGCAACCCGACCGGCGATTCCCGCCAAGGCTGCTTGCAGTGAGGGCGCATTGTCCAGCACACCCTGCACGCTCTTGCCATAGCCCAACCCCTGGGCAAACTTGTCGAAAATGCCGCCGTCGCCGCCGATCATTTCAAACTTGGCATCCTTCAGCGCAGCGGCCATTACACGGCCGTTCTCCAGAATGCCCGTCTGCTGGGCTTCAATCTTCGCCATCACTTCCTTCTCGTGAACCTCCAGGTTCATGCGGAACTCTTCGAAGTGGCGAGCCTCTTCAGACATATCATTGTAGGCCTTCAGTTTCTCTACCAGACCGGATGCTTCCGCCTTGGCCATGGCCTCACGGGCACCGGCTTTAGCATGGCCCATGCGGTCTTCACCTTCAGCTTCTGCCAGCACCAGAGCCTTGCGAGCATCGGCTTGGGCGTGACCCATGCGCGCCTCACCGTCGGCCTCTGCCAATACCATGGCCTTACGGGCATCAGCTTTCGCCAGCCCCAACTTCTCTTCACCCATGGCTTCTGTTTCAAGGCGCTGTTCAAGAACCCGAACCTCAGCCATGCCAGCTTCTTCATCGGCTTTGGCTGTGGCTGTTTTCACATCGGCACGGGCAATACCATCGGCCCGAATAGCAGACGCTTGGGCTTCTTTAACCTGAGCTTCAGCCAGGCCATCAGAGGCTGCCAGAAACTGCCGGCCACGAGCCCGCTTCTCATCGGCAATAGCAGATTTCTCTGCTTCGTCCAGTTCCGCCTGGGCGGTTACACGAACTTGTTCCGCTTCCAGTTTGGAGCGCTCAAAGGCTGCTTCTGCCGCTTTCACATCCTTGAGTTTGAGCTCATCAGCATCCGCCTCGGCAGCCACTACCTTGGTCACTTTCGACCGCTCTGCTTCAGACCGGTTGCGAACATCTTTGATATTCTCTTCTTCTTCCGCCACATTGCGCTCAACCGCAATTCTCTGGCTGGTAATATCGGCAATTTCCTTACGCTCGCCTTCAAGCGCTTTTTCCATGCCGATGCGCTCAATTTCTACCGCGCGCTCACGGTTTACATCCTCCAGCTCACGGGCCTGGCGAATGCGCACTTCTTCAATCTGCACCGCGCGTTCGCGGGCTTTCACCGCCATTTCAATCTGGCGCTGCTTGTTCTCATCGGCAATTGCCAGCTCTTCATCAGTCTTGATACGGGCCGATTCGGCACGGGCACGTTCTTGTTCCTGCACCTGCTCGGTCTCTGATGTTTCACGAGCTTGCAGGGTTTCGATTTCACGGCGCTGGCGGGCTTCCGCATCAGCCTGGCTGCGCTCCAACTCAAGCGATGCTTCACGGGCTGACACATTCTTGCGTTGAACTTCCAGCTCCTGATCACGCTCCAGGCGGTTCGTTTCTACATTGTGGAAGGCGGTGATTTCTGTAATCCGCTTGATGCCTTCGGAATCCAGAATGTTGTTGGGATCCAGAGACGTTTTTGGCGTCTGCTCCAGATAATCGATGGCCACGTCTTCAAGAATGTAGCCGTTAAGATCTTCACCAATGGTTTCAATGATGGAATCACGGAAATGTTGACGCTCTTCGAAAAGCTGCATGAATTCCAGCTTTTTACCCACGGTTTTCAACGCTTCACTGAATTTTGCATTGAACAGAGTGTTGACTGCATCGCGGTCGGACGCACGGCCCACACCCACCGATTTGGCTACCCGCAACACATCTTCCGGGGTTTCGTTCACCCGCAGGTAAAAGGCAACGGTGATATCGGCACGCAGGTTGTCTTTACAAATCAGCCCTTCTTTACCAGTGCGGTTTAACTCCAGGGTGATAACCGAGATTTTCATGGTCTCGGCACGGTGAATAACCGGCAACACCATGGCACCAGTGAAGTACACCTTCGGCGTAGGCGACAGATCGTTCACAATCAGTGACTGGCCCTGATCCACCTTGCGATAAAACGCCTTGAACAGGGTGAGCACACCCAATATCAGCAAAACCACAACCCCAATGGTTGTGAGTACCGGCATCATCCACGATAAGTCCATTTAGTCATTCTCCTGAGCTGGTTGTTATGGGTAAGCGCGGGGGTTATCCGGCTGTTTTGCCGGTATAAAATTCGGATTCCGGAACAACCCACCAGGCGTTTTTATCCGGAATGTGTTCAATAATCACCGCACGCTCACGACGAGCAAGCGGGGTGTGGCTTCGAATCTGCAGAACAAGGTGTGCACCATCAAGAACTGTCTCACCACGGCCTTTTTTTTCAGTCACTTTTGATGAAATAACCACGCAGGGGGTGCCCACTATGCGTTTTTGAAGTGGTTGCAAAAAAGCCCGACGAAATAAAGGACGAAGTGGGCGCACGACTATCGAAGTCACCAGCACCGCAACAATCAATGCAGCAAACATAACAGCCACCCCGTACAACCAATACAAAAAACCGGCCGGCACAAGAGAGCCAAAAACAAGATCCACAAAATAGCTGGTGAGCCAGCCAGACAAGCACAACAGCGTGAGCACGAGAGGTAGGGGAACACCCTGAAGCCCCAGAGTAACCATCAAACCGCTAAAATCTCCACCAACATCAATGTCGCCGTCTGCGTCTATATCGCCCATACCAAGCAAGGAAATGAGCCAGTAAATAATGGCCACGCACAAAAAAACGGAGAAAACCACCGTTGGAAAGGAAAAAGCTACAGCGAAGAATGTTTCCATACGCGACCAGATGATCCCTTCTGGTAAATCCAATAATTGACAGTTTGTGTCAAAACGAGAGTGCCGTTATAACGCAAAAAAACTATTTCTTGCCATTGTTTAATTGCGAAGTATAGACTCTAACTATTGACATAAAATGTCAAGCGACAGGACAAGGTTCGTCCGGATCGGCCGAACCGATTCAACGCCACAGGAAGGAGCTATTTGTGGATATTCAAACTCTCACCCTGGCCTTGGGTGATTCAACCCATGCTGGCCGACACTTCGATGTTATGCCCATTACCGGGGAAGAACCGGTACTTCAGGTAACGGTTTCCGGTGCCGAAGAAACGCCGGTGTACCTTACCGTAACCGACACTCAAATTCTGTGCCTTGCGTATCTTTTTGATGAGCAAGAACTGAACCCGGAGCGACTGAACGAGCTGCATGAAAACATGCTGCGGCTCAGTGTGCCCATGCCCCTGAGCTCCCTGGGAAAAACCGGTGATCACTATGTGGCATATGGCGCTCTCAGCCCCACCTCCGGTACAGCCGAGATCATGCAGGAACTGGTGACGCTGGCAGAGAATGCCATCGACCTGTTACAGACATTTGAAGACTATCTGGCTTAACTGAGGGCTGAGACATGAGATCCATACTGAACAAACTTCTGACCGCTATGCGCGGTAGCGTTAACGAACTGGGTGAAGCCGTTGTCGACGGCCAGGGCAACCGCATTCTGGAGCAGGAACTGCGGGATTCAGAGCAGGAAATGAAACAGGCTAAGCAGGAACTGGCCGCCCTGATGGCTGAATCTGCCTCTCTGGCCCGGCAAATTCGCTCTGAGCAAGACAGCGCCGGCAAACGCGAGCAGGATGCCCGCAAGGCCATAGCCGCCGGCCAGGAAGAGCTGGCCAGAGAAGTCGCCGAGCGCATAGTTGGCCACGAACGCCGTAGCGCTGAGCTGAGCCAGACCCGTGAACTTCTGCAACAACGCATTGCCGGCCTGAAAGAGCGGGTTCAACGGGCAGAGAAGCAGTTGGCTGATTACCGCCGGGAACTGCAAGTGGTGAAAACCAATGAGCGGGTACTTCGTACCACTGCCCAGATTGACACCAACATCAACAGCCAGCAGTCCTCCCTGAGCACGGCAAAGGAGACTCTGGAGCGTATTCGCGAGCGCCAGGCTCGGGAAGAGGATCGCCAGACCGCCAGCGCCACTCTGGAGCAAGAGCTAACGGGTGCCGATCTGGATGAAAAATTGAAGGCTGCTGGCATAGACGGCCAACAGGATGCAATCGACAGTGTGTTGGCTCGCCTCAAAGACAGCCCTGCACACTAAGCCCGACGCCCCCGGATTGCGGGGGTATCATTCTTCAGGTTATCTCCATGGCAAATAAACCGGACTGGTCAAAAGAGGAGCAGGCGGTTCAGGCCGTACAAATGGCCTTCGACCTCTCCAATGATATTCAGCGCGCCTTTCGGGTTTCAGCAGCCATGCAGAACATGACCACCTCTGACATGGTGCGAAAAGTATTGCAACTGCCCTATCAAAAGAACCGGGCAAGGCCCCGTTTGACCATTACCCTGAAAGATGAAGACTTCGAATTACTCGCCCGCAAGTACGGCCTTGATCCGCAAGATAAAGCGACTATCCGCCAGCGTGTTTCGGAGGATTTGCAGGTGTTTGCTCGCGAATACCTGACCGACTCCGAGTGACAACCCGCGCCATTAGACACCCGAACACAGACAGTAAACCCTGCTGAATCAGGAAATGGAATTCATGCCCAGACATCGCGCCAAAACTTGCCCTTCCTGCAACACCGGAAGCCTGAAAACAACCAGTAACCCCGCCATACTCGGCTGCCGCTATTGCCACGGCGTATGGTTTGAGGATGGCTCCCTGAACCAAGCCATTGCCCAGGAACACGACTGCATAGATCACTACGATCATGAGCTTCACCTTGGCCCGGCACTGCGCACCAGTGAGCGCATTTGCGTACGCTGCAGTGTTTCCATGACTAACTATCAACTTCTGGTGCACTACACCACCGAAATCGATTGCTGCCCGGCTTGCGACGGCGTTTGGCTCGACAAACATGAAATCGATCAGGTACTTCACTCACCCAAATTGAAGCAGGCGCTAACCGACCTTAACCAGAAAGTATCCTGGCAATCGTGGTTATTCCAATTCCTGACCGCCATGCCGGCAGAATACAACGTGACGCCACAACGCACCCCCCGGATTACTCGCTCGCTGGTTGTTATGTGCAGCCTGATTTTTGCTCTCGGTATGGTATCGCCCGAGGCCAATGAATGGATCTTCACCAACCTGGCTCTGAACTCGGAGACCCAAAGCCCCGCACACTTTGTGTTGCAACTGCTCACCTACCAATTTGTTCACGGCGGGCTGATGCACCTGGCTGGCAACATGTACTTTCTGTGGATTATTGGCGACAACCTTGAAGACGCATTGGGCCATGGCGCCTTTCTCGCCCTCTACCTGTTTGCAGGCATGATGGCGGCGCTGGCAGAACTGCTGTTATTTAATAGCAGCCAAGGGCCATTGCTTTTGGTTGGTGCGAGTGGCGCTATTGCTGCCTTGTTCGGCCTTTACCTGATGTGGTTCCGCCACGCCAGCCTTACCTTCATGTTCGTCATTTATCAGAAGAAGCTGGCGCCCCATTGGTACTTCCTGATTTGGAGTCTGATTAATATCGCGGGCATGGTCTCCGGGCAAGGCGGCGTAGCCTGGGTGGCACACTTGGGCGGATTTGCCCTTGGCTTGCTGTTGGGTTATCTGCTGAAAGACTATGTGTTTAAGAAGAACCCGTTAATTGCGATGCTGAATCAGCCCGAGGCCGTGTTGCGGCGGTGAGTTGAAGAGTCTCCACTAACTGAAAACCATCTACAAGATAAGGATAAACATGATTCCTGAGCCAAACCAACGTTTCAGCCCTCTCGATCCAAATAGCCGGTCAGTAAGTTGGAAACTGGTTGCCATCGTGATCACAGCTCTGTGCTTATCCGTAGCATCCTACATCGAGATCCCCATGGTGCCGGTGCCCATTACTGCGCAAACCTATGTGCTCCTCACCGCTGCCGGGCTTCTCGGCTGGAAGCTGGGTGCCGCTTCAACCATTTTGTGGCTATGCCTCGGGGCCTTGGGGCTTCCAGTTCTTGCCGGGGGCTCCAGTGGCCTGGATTACTTCGCTGGGCCTACCGCAGGCTACTTGTTTGCCTTTCCTCTAGCGGTTGCCGTGGTTGGTTGGCTGTTCGAGCGCAGTTGGAACACAAAGAACATTGCTCTGGCCTTCGTGGCGATGCTTCTAGGCCATACGGTTTGTCTTGGTTTTGGCGGGCTGTGGCTGGGTTTTACCATTGGGCCAGAAAAGGCATTCCTGAAAGGTGTTCTGCCGTTCTTGCTTGGGGGTGTGATTAAGTCAGCGCTTGCTGTTGGGACGATTCTGGCTATTGATCGGTTTCTTCATTCGGGCCGTGATCGATAACGGCTCTGTGCCTGTTTGCCATGGAATACAAAGCCGCATTTCTTCCAACAGAGTTGGACGTTGAGCTGAATCTAACCTGTTACCCGTTTATTACCATGAAAAAAAACACAAATGCCATAAACATAAGGCAAGCCCAGAAGACTCCCGCAGAACCGCTCGAGTCCTGTTTGCCTTGCACCTCCAACTTCGCTCTACCGCTCCGGCCCTGTTCCGCAAGATAGTATTCAAAGTCCGAGATTAGCTGGGTGTTGGACGTGCGAATGCCGGTATACCAATCTTTGGGGAACTCGATTGCGGCAACAGGTACCATCAGAAACGTGCACATGGAAGCAAAGGGCACTGAGCCGTTAACCAATAGAGAATCTCGCCCGACTAATCCACGAGGCAGATCCGAAGCGGGAACCCGGCACTTCTCCAGAGCTTCACAAACGTAACCCTCGGGTACTTCACCGTGAACAAGCACGGGAACCTGCTGCGCACCACACGGCATAGAAGCCAAGACAGGAAACCGTCCATCGGTGGTATCCGGCACAAAGAGGCGGTTCATATTATCAGGACAAAACGGCTTTACGCCCCCGAACTGACCCAGCACCAGCTGTACAGGCTTGCCCGGATCACGCCCTTGCCAGAACAATACCCAGCTAATCACCCGTATAAGCCGCAGCCTCAGGTGTTCCGGCACTTCATGAATGCCTGGTTCCTTGGGCAGCCACACTTCCTCGCTGTAATCTGTCATGGCCAGTCCATCGCCGCCCAAGGGCAAGCCCCACTCGGGATGATCGGCAAACAGGATACGGAACCGGCGCCCCTCCACTCTCAAAATTTCATCGCTACCCTGCTCTTCTACTTCAGGAATCGCCTGGTCTTCAATAACTTCCAATTGCAGCCCGGTGGCATCCGGCATGATTTGATTGTGAACAGCACGCTCTAGATCATAGAAGGAACGAAGATTTTCTTCGTCAATGATTGCAGGAGCCGGGACGTAAGTGTCTGCGCTTTTAGCAGTTTTATCCGCTCCATTCTCGCCTTCATTACTCTCTTTCAATGCGGCATAGTCGTATAGCGGCTGGGCCCACCAATCAAACAGCGCCTGCTCTTCAGCGGACAACTCGCTGCGATTTTTGGCACCACCTGATGAATCAAGGCCAGGCCCAAACACCACAAGTCCCCGATCATCGAAGATAAGATTTTCTCGCGCCACTTCGGTAACCGAATCCCCAGACACGGTGCTGATGACCCAGCTTTGCGCCTTGACTATCTCGACGGGCCCGCCCGGGTTTTGAAGTTCATGGATTTTCGCCTGATACAAACGCTCCTGACCTAAAGAACCCTGCTTAAGAGCCTTCATTCCGATTAAATGCATCAGCGACGTATTCATGATTACTTTGGATCCGGCCCAGCAGAGCCACGCACCTAAAAGGAATGCATTCCTTGCGAGTTCTCCCAGCGGAACTAGTTTTACAAAAACATCCAGCTCTTCGTCGAAACTGAAGTCTTCGATGGCTGCCCGGGCTGCTACCGGATCTGGGCTACCGATGAAGCACCGTCCGTCTTCGATGGGAAGCAAGACAGGCAACTCCAGATCCTGCCGTTTCTTCGCGAAAAGCGTGTAAAAAACGACGTCTCGCCAATCCCTTATTAGGCCGATGCTATCTTTATTGGCGATAAGGTCGGTGAAGGCGCTCTCTGTTGGTACAAATGAATCTTCCATGATTCTTACTTCTTGCTCTCTAGTTTATGACCAGGCTTTGCGCCAAGCATCGTCGTTGTTCAGACTGTTAAACAGCTGAACCAGTCTAATACTGGTTTAGCATCCCTGTATTATTTGATACCAGACGACACTCTCCGTCGCCAGGAAAGGGGCATACTTTTCATACCTTTAATTATTTTCAACTGACTGCGTGGTTATATTAGTTCCAGGGCGACCCTGGCGAGGCTTCCTTGAGCCACGACCGTAGGCAAGCATGTCCTCTGGCGTCATGTGTGCATAGCGCACCTTTCTGGCCATCAGGTTTGGGCGTTGCTCAGGGTTGATGCGCAGAACTCTAGCATGCATCTCGTCTTCTTTTTTCGTGAACGCTTTATCATCCATATCCCGCCAGTAACGCTCCGGACGCACAGTCTTTTGGTCGTGCTCGGCGGTTACCGGATCTTTGTACCGATGAGGTTCAAGCACGGGAAAATCTGGCAGGGGGCGAGTCACATCCATATAATTTTGGAGAAAATCCCAAAGCGCATAGCAAGGCCGGGGCGAGTGATGCCAGCCACCCAACCATCAAACTCGTAAAACGGTGCCTCGATGATTGTCGCCCTGCTGCGCCAAAGGGTTGAAATCGATCGACGATAGCGCCACACCCTGACCATCCCCGTTCGTCGACTGAGTTCCCATTCGGGACCCCGTCCAATCTTCACACACCATCGCGGGAAGAGTGTAAAAGCGAGCGTTGAGGACAGCCACATAAAGCCGGGTATGCCTGTTATCACTACCATAACTGGCCAGACTTCTTGAAGGGCAATTAACAACGTTGAACTGGTAAGATAAACATGCATCAAATAACTAACCAGCCCCAGAGGTAAACTGATCCAAAAAAAGCTTTGCCGTATACCTCAAATGTGTTGACCACCCTCGAACGGAAGGCCAGCGGCGCATAACAAATGCTCGCATGATCCAGCTGTCCCTGATCCCCCTTTTCAGCTAGAACATCTTCTCGTTTTTCAATTCTTCGAAGAGCCTTCGGCCGCCAACGAGAAAATAAGTTGGACGGCATTACATCTTGACTGCTTCCCCAAGGTAGCCGAAAACCAGCTGCGCGCTTAAATTTCGAACGATTGGCATCCTGGCCCTGAGCGGGTTGGTCGGGAATTGCATTGGGGCGGTATGCTTCGGCGCCATAATATCCGACAGAAGCTGTATTTATCTCTATTGGTTTATCCATCGTAGCGAACCTTATCAACATACCAGAACGGACGCCCTTTTTTACTGAAATCCGGATGGGTATGTTCTCGGTTGCCTTTGGAGTAAATTAACGGATCCTCTGGATCTGGGGCAGGAAATACCATTGGAGTTTCTCCCTCTTTGGTCTGGATTTGCAACTGGATACGAACATTCCAGTGGTACCTCCAAGTTTCGCTCAAGTCTACCGCACCCAACCAGCGCTGCGATTCAGTGCTGCGGGTAAGGGGCGTTTTCAGATACACATAGATTCCGCTGTCGAATTCTTCCTCTCGCAACACATAGTCCTTCAATTTATTTTTTGGAATTGGCGTAGCGTTGATTTTGGACATATCACTCGCACCCATGAAATATCCCCGCTCGGACTTAGTTTCTACCAGTTCCCTATGTGTCAGCGTAGTTGTCGCCTGATAGACCAGAGGATCGCTGACTGGCGGTGCTGGAAACACATATTCCCAATCTGTAACCAGGTCTGTCCCCGTCATTTTCTAATTAAAACGAAATTTTGGCTCGGCCGCGCCCTTTACCACCTTTTTTTGGCGGTTTGTCACTCCAGCCCGTTTGCCATTGAGACACCGGCCCCATGCGGGTAAATTTCAAACCACGCTCGTAAGCCTGCGTGAGCTGTTCATTGAGCGCTTTAAGCGTCTCAGAAGTTTTTGCCCACTGAGACGCTGGGAGCGGTTTTGACCAGGCTTTAAGCTCTTCCGGCAGACGGCGCACGGCCAGAGATTTGATGCGGCGCTCGGTGATGATATGGGCGAGATAACGATGGAAGAACCAGTCACCAACTTTTTTCCATAGCCAGGACGGCAATGGCATTTCCTCTCGGGCCTGCCGGCACTTGGTTTTGTAACCTGCCAGAGTTTCATCCTGTCTGGGATCCGGACAAGCATCAGGGCCTTCTTCCATGTAGCACCGGATACACTCCCATTGCGCCAGGCCAGCGGTTTCATGGCCTACGTTGATGCGGGCAGAGGCCAGTGCTGTTTCGGGGTCATCTTCCCTGGGAATAGCCAGCGTCAGGAAGGTGTGGGTAGCCATCAGACTGGGGCCGACGTTTTGCTGGGTTTCGATGAAGACGACCAGTTTTTCCCAGGGGTATATTTCGTAAATGAGTTTGGGGTCGTGTTTTTTCTTCAGGCGGAAGGCAATGAAGAGATAAACACCTATCACCAACGTTTCAATCGCTAACGCCGTAGCAAATATGGTCACCAGCAATCGAATATACTCTGGTGACTCCCCCTCCAGAGTATACGGTGCGATGACTGCCGCGATAGTACCAATGTAGGCGATATAAGCTATTCCAGCGGCATTGTCGTTCCAAAATGGCATTTTGAACGTTTGCCCTTCCGTCCAGCGAGGCATAGCGACTTCACGGCGTTGCCGATTAAATCGGACAGGAGGGCTTTCCTTGACGGCCTTGTTGCCGAGAAAGTGCATATAAAGCCCCCATGGTAGAGAGATCAGGAGGTTTCCGACCAGCATAATAAGTGGAGAAGTCCAATCCCAATGACCATACACATCTGGGCCAAGAGCTAACATAAGTCCAAATCCCAAAAATCCTGTAGAAAGGATCCCTAGGCTCAAAAACATCAAAGAGAACTCAGCTCCGAATAGCCAGTTACCCCCTTGCAAATCCAGCCAACCATCCGTCTTCCGCCGAATCCAGCCTGTCACATCTGCGGCTCGCTGGCCGGTAGCTATCGGCTCCGGACTTAGAGCCAATAATTGACCCTCTCTGGACGTGCGGCGGCTACCCGGTTCCCAGCCAGACTCTTCGGTGGTATGAGGGAAAATAGCTGCACCCTGCTCCTGTGCCATAATCAGGACCCTTCGGGCGCATCAATCAGTGAATGAAAACCATAAGCGCTGACCAGTGGCGCCAGTCTGGCACTCGCCTCAGCCAACGGTGCTACAAGCTGCCAGGTTTTCGTTTCATTCGCAGCCGTCATCGGCAGGTTGCCTTGCTCGTGTAGCATGAGCTCGTAATAGTATGCCTTGTCGGTTTCCGTCGGCTTAAAAAGGAACCTGGGTTCGACCGCGCGCTTTACCCGCCTTTTTTGTTGGTTTGTCATTCCAGCTCGCCTGCCATTGGGTCACCGGCCCCATGCGGGTGAATTTCAAACCACCCTTATAAGCCTGAGTGAGCTGCTCATTAAGCATTCGAAGCGTTTCAGAGGGCTTTGCCCACTGAGACTCCGGAAGCGGTTCCGACCAAACCTTGAGCTTCTCTGGCAAACGCCGCACGGCCAGGGATTTGATGCGGCGCTCGGTGATGATATGGGCGAGATAGCGATGAAAGAACCAGTCGCCGACTTTTTTCCACAGCCAGGACGGCAGTGACATTTCCTCACGGGCCTGCCGGCACTTGGCTTTGTAACCTGCCAGAGTTTCATCCTGCTTGGGATCCGGGCAAGCATCAGGACTTTCTTCCATGTAGCACCGGATACACTCCCATTGCGCCAGGCCAGCGGTTTCATGACCTACGTTGATTCGGGCGGAAGCCAACGCTGTTTCAGGGTCGTCTGTCCTGGGAATAGCCAGCGTCAGGAAGGTGTGAGTAGCCATCAGGCTGGGGCCAACGTTTTGCTGGGTTTCGATGAAAGCGACCAGTTTTTCCCATGGGTAGATTTCGTAAATGAGTTTGGGGTCGTGTTTTTTCTTAAGGCGGAAGGCATTGAAGAGATAAACACCTATCACCAACGTTTCAATCGCTAACGCCGTAGCAAATATGGTCACCAGCAATCGAATATACTCTGGTGACTCCCCCTCCAGAGTATACGGTGCAATAACTGCTGCGATAGTACCAATGTATGCGATATAAGCTATTCCAGCCGCATTGTCGTTCCAAAATGGCATCCTGAACGCTTTCCCTCCCGTCCAGCGAGGTATAGCGACTTCACGGCGTTGCCGATTAAATCGGACAGGAGGGCTTTCTTTGACTGTTTTGTTGCCAAGAAAGTGTAGATACCCTCCCCATGGCAGAGTAATCAATAAATTCATACCGCCTACAACACCCAAAGGAATCCATGTAACTACTCCATCGTCAAGATAGGCATCGACCGTCACTACCAAGGCAAACAAGATCATTAGTGCAAACAGGCTTAAGAACATCAGGGCAAACTCAGCTCCAAACAACCAGTTTCCACCCTGCAGATCCAGCCAACAATCTGTTTTCCGCCGAATCCAGCCTGTCACATCTACCGCACTCTGACCGGTTGTTACCGGCTTGGGCCCCAGAGCCAATAACCGACCCTCTCGGGATGTGCGGCGACTGCCTGGCTCCCAGCCAGACTCTTCGGTGGCATGAGGGAAAGTAGTTGCAGCCTGCTCTTGTGCCATAATCAGGATCCTTCGGGCGCATCAATCAGTGAATGAAAGCCATAAGCGCTGACCAATGGTGCAAACTTGGTACTCGCTTCATTTAACGGTGCCACAGGCTGCCAGATTTTCGTTTCATTCGCGGCCGTCATCGGCAGGTTACCTTGCTCGTGTAGCATGGGCTCGTAATAGTATGCCTTGTCGGTTTCCGGCAGCCATTCGGCGGCACTTGATGGCTTGTAACGGAATGCGAGATAGAAGCCAGAATTTTTCTTAATGGCGGGTAGTCGACAAAGGGGCCGTACCAACTGGATCGTTGTTTCCAATATAAACTTTAACCACTGCAGCCTGATTATTTTTTAATTAAAAAGAAACCTTGGTTCGGCCGCGCCTTTTACCCTTCTTGTTTACCGATGGATTGCCACCCCAGCCCGCCTGCCATTGCGACACTGGCCCCATGCGGGTAAATTTCAAACCACCCTCATAAGCCTGAGTGAGCTGTTCATTAAGCATTTGAAGCGTTTCAGAGGGTTTTGCCCACTGAGACTCCGGAAGCGGTTTTGACCAGGCTTTAAGCTCTTCTGGCAGACGGCGCACGGCCAGGGATTTGATGCGGCGCTCGGTGATGATATGGGCGAGATAGCGATGAAAGAACCAGTCGCCGACTTTTTTCCACAGCCAGGACGGCAGTGACATTTCCTCACGGGCCTGCCGGCACTTGGCTTTGTAACCTGCCAGAGTTTCATCCTGCTTGGGATCCGGGCAAGCATCAGGACTTTCTTCCATGTAGCACCGGATACACTCCCATTGCGCCAGGCCAGCGGTTTCATGGCCTACGTTGATGCGGGCAGAGGCCAGTGCTGTTTCGGGGTCATCTTCCCTGGGAATAGCCAGCGTCAGGAAGGTGTGGGTAGCCATCAGACTGGGGCCAACGTTTTGCTGGGTTTCGATGAAGGCGACCAGTTTTTCCCATGGGTATATTTCGTAAATGAGTTTGGGGTCGTGTTTTCTCTTCAGGCGGAGGGCTATGAAAAGGTAAGAGCTGATAATCAAACACTCGGCAGCTAATAGTAGTACGGCCCAAAATATCAAATTGTTTCGATATTCCTCTGTTGAGTTCTCATGCATAAATGGAACAAACACAGCTACGATAGTAAAAACAACCGTTATATACGCCCACCCCGCTGCACTATCATTCCAAAGTGGCAGTTTAAATACTTTCTCCTCTGTCCACCGCGGTATAGCTACTTCTCGGCGCTGACGATTAAATCTGATTGGGGGGCTCTCCTTGACTGCCTTGTTTCCAAGAAAGTGCATGTAAAGCCCCCATGGCAGGGAGATCAAGAGATTTCCGGCGAGCATAATTAGTGGAGAGGTCCAGTCCCAATGACCATGCACATCTGGTCCAAGAGCTAGCATAAGCCCAAATCCCAAAAATCCTGTAGAAAGGATCCCCAGGCTCAAAAACATCAATGAGAACTCGGCTCCGAATAACCAGTTTCCTCCTTGCAAATCCAGCCAGCTGTCTGCTTTTCGTCGAATCCAGCCTGTCACATCTACTGGTTCCTGACCTGTGGTTACTGGTTCAGGGCTCAGGGTTAGTAACTGACCATCCCGGGAAGTGCGACGACTACCCGGCTCCCAGCCAGATTGCCCATCAGCATGAGGGAAGATACTTGTAGCCTGTTCTTCTACCATAATCAGGATCCTTTGGGCGCCTCAACCAGCGAATGAAAATCAAAAGCACTGACCAGTGGTGCCAGCTTGGTACTCGCCTCAGCCAACGGTGCTACAAGCTGCCAGGTTTTCTTTTCATTCGCGGCCGTCATCGGCAAGTTGCCTTGCTCGTGTAGCATGAGCTCGTAATGGTATGCCTTGTCAGATTCTGGCAGCCAGCTAGCAGCACTCGACGGCTTGTAACGGAATGCGAGATAATAACCGTTAATCGTATCAAGCTCCCCTGATGTCAATATAATTTCCAGAGCAAGACCGGCGTCGCCCAGACTCTGCTTGAGAACGGCCTTGTTCCAGTGATCACTATCTGGCTCCCAGGCCGTTCCCTCATTCCGTAAGACAGACCATTCCATATTATCGGCCTGCAGTGCCGATATTCCGGGCAGTTCAAGCCGAAAAGCACAATAAGCAGTGCAGCCGTCCAAAGCTCGCTTCTCAGCTTTAGCCCAAAGAGCCGGCTGGTACATCACTTTGGCCAGTTGGTGCCGCTGCTGATCGGAGTTCCAGTTTCTGGAGTCATTACCCCAGGCACTGTGTTCGCACCAGCGTTGGATGTCTGAGCGCGCGTAATAGCTTTGGACCCAGTTGCCAATAAAAACAACCGCCGTACCTATCCAAAGGTATGCGTTCAACCCACGAAACACACCTCCTGCCAAAGACAACATGCCCCGATTAACGGATTTCCAGGTTATATCAGCTGAAGTTTTGCGAAGGATGTGGTAAATACCGGCAGATCCGGTTTTTGCCATTCGCCAACTTCCAACTGTAAGCAAAACATCACCGGCCAAAGTAATACCATTGCCAATCCGGGAGGGGCTACCATTCTTAGGACTGGTTAATTCCATGAGCTGTTTTGCTCCATCTGCAACTGCAGCAAAAAATCCGCCCCAAGCAGCGATAGTGCCTCCCCAGACATTCACACGAGCCAATCTGCTCAGCACCGCTTCTGCCTGAGAAACCGTTTGATAGTAATAATTCAGTCGAGCACTGCCAACAATGGTCATCACACTAGCCATTGCACCAAATGTTCCCATTACACCGGAAAAAACATCCAGCCGGCTACCATCGGGATCGTTTCTATCAATTTTTTTGTAAGCATCCCACGCCCCAACCGCCCCAATTATGCCCATAAATGAAACTAGGCCAAGACCACCAATACGTTTCGGCACGTCCATCAGACTCTGTCCATGGACTATGCCACGGCCGTAGTCCCACATGCTGGTGAGACCGCCACGGGCATGCAGCCGTTTCAGTTCGTCCAGCTCAGACTGAACCGCCCGACCATAGGTGGTTCGGGTTAATCCACCGATCAGCAAGGCACCGTTGTGGTGCTCCCCCTCAATCGGCGAGGTATCCAGTAACTGAAAGCCATGCTCTCTAAGCTGAGTTGCCAATAATTGCTTTCGTGCCCGGGCTTCGCCTATCTGCTGGTCATATTGATGCTTATTGCTCTTGCGCGCTCTTGTACTCGCCTCACTCCGTCGCTGTTCAAGCCGTTTCTCGTCTGCCAGTGCTTCTTCATGTTGTTGTGCCAGATGCTCAATTTCCTGCACCAGAGACTCATGCTTCGCAAGCGTACTTCCATCGGCAATATCCAGATCAATCTGATACA
>JBQCZX010000057.1:0-21831 GCA_052089485.1 Marinobacter sp.
GCAGTGCCGGACTTTAACCGGCTTCCCGTTTCACTGTTGTAGCGACGATGATTGCGCGACAACAGCACCTACAAACGCGGGGCAAGGCTAACAATGCGTTAATATTTGGTCAATGACTAATCACAAGTCTTTTCAACTAGCGCCATCTCAAGCTTTCGCCACTGACTCTCATCTGCTGGCAACCCAAACCGCAACATTCCCGGCTGCTCAAAGACCCGAACCAACACTGCCTGCGCAGCCAGCTGATCCGCCAGCAACTGAGGGCAATCAGTTCGAACTGTCTGAAACAGCGTGCCGCCACCAGCCAACGAGAGCCCGGCTACCTGCAGCACCTCCCGCAACCTGCCTGCACTCCGTTGCAAGCGCGCGCGGGTTTGAAGCTGCCAACCTGTATCGGTCAGGGCCTGTGCCATCACAAAACGAGCCGCCCCACCAAGTGGCCAGGGACCGAGCACACTCCTTAAAGTTTCAGCAACTATCGAGTCAGCCAGCACCGCCCCAGCGCGCACCCCCGCCAAGCCAAAAAACTTCCCCAGCGAGCGCAGAACGATCAAACCCGGCTGCCCGGCATGAGGGCACAAACTGAACACCGGCGTAGCGTCCATAAATGCCTCATCAACAACCAGCCAACCACCACGTTCTTGCAATCGTTTGTGCCAGCGCAGCAGAGTCGAAGGAGGGATTATTTCTCCGGTGGGGTTATTGGGGTTAATCCAAACCAGCACATCCAAATGATCCAACCAGCGATCATCGCAACCGGAAGCGCCACAACGGGTTTGCTCTGGCCCTATGGGGACAACTGTGTGGCCCGCGTTTCGCCAGCTATGCGCATGTTCACGATAGCCAGGCACGGGTATGCCGACACGGCAGGGTTTGCGTAATCTTGGCATAGCCATAATAGCCGCCTGGCTGCCGGGAACAGGAACACAGGCCGCGGAGAAAGGCGCACCTGACCACTGGCGAATAACGTCTTCCAGCCCGTCATCGGCTTCTGGCAACCGTTGCCATAGCTCCGCTGGTATATCTGGCACTGGCCAGCCGATCGGGTTAATGCCGGTGGACAGATCAAGCCATTCGGAACGGGGAATGCCCCAGCGTTCTGCGGCTTGGTTCAGCCGCCCTCCGTGTTCCAGCATCATTATGAGTTCACCACCAAAAAGATAAGCGCTGTAATCATCATAACCACACCCAGCCACAGCAAAACCCCGCGCCGCACCAGCATGATCGCAGCTTCCACACTGGCTGAATTCGCGTCCTGAGCGCCGCCCAGAGTTGGTCGATATTTAACGCCGGTGGGATAGGGCGAAGGTCCGCCAAGCCGCACATTTAATGCGCCTGCACCCGCCGCCATAACAGGGCCTGCGTTAGGGCTGTCCCATTGTGGCGCCTGGTTTCGCCAGCACCACCACGCCTGCTTGCGATCACCCAATAGCATATAAGTAAGCGCTGTCAGCCGGGCGGGTACCCACCCCATCAGGTCGTCTAGCCGCGCCGCAGCTCGACCAAAATACAGAAATCGCGGGTTGCGATAGCCCCACATGGCATCCAGGGTATTCACCATTCGGTGCAACACCACGCCCGGAATGCCCGCAACCAAGAACCAGAACAGGCTGGCAAACACCGCATCAGCGCCATTCTCTAACATAGACTCAGTCGCCGCAGCCGCAACGCCTCGCTCATCCAGCGCACTGGCCTGGCGGCTGACAATACGACTGACCTGCTCACGGGCCTTTTCAAGATCGCTTTCATGAAGCGGTTCAGCTACGGCCCGCCCGTGCTCTGTCAGCCCACGCAGAGAAAGTGCCAGCCAAAGCGCTACTACCTGGGCCAGCATCAGTAGCAATCCATCGAGTACCACAGACACCCAAACAGCCAGTATCAACACGGGCACCGTTACCAAAAGCACCGCTAACATCCCGACAGGCAGGCTTCGCCGGGGATTTTCCGGTGCCATGTTGAGTCTCTTTTCAGCAACCGTAACCAACCACCCGAACCCAACAATTGGGTGCATGCGGCGTGGCTCGCCTATTAGATAATCAAGGGCGAGAGCAAGCACACAAACAATGAGGGGAATAAATAACAACACAGGTGTTCCCGGGCCGGTCAAAAGGTGAAGCCGTCAAGCCTACCTGATTACGCCAAGTCGGAGTATGATCCCGCCTCATACTGTATTGAATCCATGCTCCACCTCAGCAACCAGAACCCGCTTTACCGACTATTGATGTCTAAAGGTATGTGAAATGTCGTTTCCTAGCAGTTGGACTACCCCTCCCCAGCAACCCGAGGCATGCTTTTTTGAGCAGGCCGCGCGGCGCCAAAGTGTGCTGACCAAACCCGTAGGGTCGTTGGGCCGTCTGGAAAATGTGGCCATTCAATTGGCTGGCCTTCAGGGCACAGATAAGCCGACGCTTAGTCGCATCCAAATCAGTGTGTTTGTGGGTGATCACGGTATTTGTGAGGAAGGGATTTCCGCCTATCCACAGGCAGTTACCGCCCAGATGATTGCCAACTTTGCCAATGGCGGTGCGGCAATCAGTGTTCTGGCTAAATCAGTGGGCGCTGGGCTGGAAGTTGTTAACCTTGGCACGGTTGCAGACGTTGCACCTGATTTACCGGGCGTTGTAGATGCTCGCATAGCTCCATGTACTCGCAACTTTGCAGAAATTGATGCAATGACGACAGAGCAGGTATGCGCCGCGCTTACACATGGTGATGCCGCGGCTCAGCGGGCGGCAGACAAGAACTGCCAGCTGTTTATAGGCGGCGAAATGGGCATAGGCAACACTACGTCGGCAACGGCTATTGCGTGTTCGCTGATGAGCAAAAACCCCATGAAACTGGCTGGCCCCGGCACAGGCTTGAACGTAGCCGGCGTACGCCATAAAGCAGAAGTTATTATCAGCGCCGTTCAACGCCACGATAACGACGATGATGGCCAAGATGCGATGGCCGTGCTCAAAGCCTTCGGTGGCTTTGAGATTGCAGCTTTGGCTGGCGCTATTGCCGGCTGTGCAGCGCGATCCATTCCGGTGCTGATTGATGGCTATATTGTCTCGGTTGCCGCGTTGATTGCCGTAAGCCATCAACCAAATATCCGCCCCTGGCTGCTATTTGCCCACCGCTCTGCCGAGCCTGGCCACCAAGCCATTCTGGCAGCGCTGGATGCAGAACCTCTGCTGGATCTTGGCATGCGCCTCGGTGAGGGTAGCGGTGCGGCCACAGCCATTCCGCTGTTGAAAATTGCATGTGAGCTACACAACGGCATGGCCAGTTTTGAAGACGCTGGGGTCAGCAACAAAGAGTAGTTATAAGAAGTAGCCATAAAGAGCACCAATAAAAAGGACGATCAAGATGGCTGATAGCACCACAGTGTTTGATCTCATCCGCCACGGCGAGCCCGAAGGCGGGCCTATGTATCGTGGCAGCAAAGACGACCCGCTGAGTAATCTGGGTTGGCAGCAAATGCGCGGGGCCATTACCCAAGGAGAGACTTGGGATGCGATTGTCACATCACCTATGCTGCGCTGCGTTCACTTTGCTCAAGAACTGGCTGATCGCAATCAAATCCCCCTGCACAAAGATGAGCGTCTGCGGGAAATCAGCTTTGGTGAGTGGGAAGGCCGCACCGCGGAAGACGTTATGGCCAGCGATGGCGAGCGGCTACGGCAGTTCTGGGCTAACCCGATTGCCAGCACGCCACCGGGCGGCGAACCGGCAATCGATTTTAATGGTCGCGTTGTGCAAAGCTGGCATCACTGGCAGCAGGCGCTTGCGGGCCAGAAGGTGCTTATTGTTTGTCACGGTGGCGTTATACGAATGATCGTCGCGAATGCTATGAGCATTGCGCTGACACATGCGTTTGCCAGCCTGACCACACCCTATGCTTGCCGAAGCAGAATTCAGGTTGACACTTCAGTTCACGGGCAGTTTCAAAGCCTTGTGGCGCATGGGGCGTTCACGGCTTCAACACCATAGGCAAGCCCGCAACACTCATCACCACCTTGTCGCTGAGCGTTGCCAGCGACTGGTTTAGCCAGCCTAGCTCATCCGCAAAACGGCGGGTGAGCGGATCCATGCCAATCGTACCCAGCCCCACTTCGTTGCTGACTATCACCAGTTCGCCGGGATAGCTGTTTACCTGTTCTAAAAACGCTTCCCGTTCCCGGGCAAATATCTCTTCACCCGCGTGCAACAAGTTACTCAGCCACAAGCTCATGCAGTCCACTAAAAAACAGGGTGCATTAGGTGTTTGCGCGGAACGGGAAAGCACCTTACCTATAGCAAGCGGCTCTTCCTCCAAGCCCCAGGCAGCGGGGCGTTGCTGCTGATGGCGCTGAATACGCGATCGCATCTCGTCGTCCCCTGCGGTTGCTGTCGCCAGGTACACCACGGAGCTGTTTGTATCAGAAGCCAAGCGCTCCGCAAGCGCGGTTTTACCTGAACGAATGCCGCCAAGAACCAGAGTATGCATGTTTAGTGGTGCCTCTTAGAATCAAGCAGGCATGCTAACCGGCGGATACGCCGCAACGCAAAAAAGCCCCGCAAACGGGGCTAGGGTCGGAGAAAGAGAAATCCCGAATCGATCAGAACTTAACGCGGGCGCCAGTCATTGCAATGTTGACGTTATCGTAGCTGCGCTCTTTCGCGCTCAACTGGTAGTTGTTGAACGATGCGTACATATCCAGCCATTTTGCCGGGGCGTACACGTAGCTCACGCCGTAGGCTTTCACTTCGCTGTCGGTTACGGCGGCCGGTGTGTACTCGGTGCGATCTTCACCCATGGCGTGGTGAATAGCGACTGAGTGCTTGCCGGCTTTATAGCCGGTTTTAACCATATAGAAATGTGAAGCGCCCTTGTTACTGCCATCTTGGTTGGAGTACACACCAGTCAGGTTGAAACCACTAGTGTGTATCCACGAAGCCGAACCGCCGTATACGTCCAGCTTATCGACCGCGCCGCCCACATCCTTGCGTGAATAACCAATGCCTGCGACTAGTTTGCCTGCCAATGGGAGGGTCACTTTCGCAGCCAGCTCAGTTACGTCATCACTGCCGGAGCCGCTGCCTTTTTGCTTGTAGCCCTGGCTGGCTGAGAACGTCATCGGGCCAAACTTCGGGCTGTCATAGCGTACGCGGTCATAACGCTGCTCAAAATCCTGGTTATGCAGGGCCTGAATCAGCTTCACATCTTTGCCGGGGTCACCGTCTTTGGCCACGAAGGGCAGCGCGCCACCCATCAAACCAAGATTCGAGAATGCCGCGACCTTGGTGCCAGAGAGGTCAATCTCAGTATTGCCGTCGGCCGCACCGGAACCCTGTCCGACAGACACCCGGCCAAAGTTACCGGCCACAAACACGTTGATATGACGTTCTTCCAAATCACCGTTTATCGAACGGTTTCCCGGAGTAACTGCGTTTGAAGCGTTATGCTGATACTCAAACTCCACATGGGTACCCACTCGCACGCCGAGATCTTCCACTTCTTTGCTGATATTTACACCAAAACGACTAGAGGCGTACTTGTTGTCCACAATGTAGGTTTCGGAGCCACGGCCAGTATCGCCGTACATTACCGCCATGTTCACCCAACCGTAGGTATCAATATCTAAATCGGGCACTTCAACGGTTTTTGCAGAAACCGATGTGGCTAATAGGCTGCCGCTCACGAGGGCCATGGCAAGATACAGTTTATGTTGGCGCTTCATAGGGAATACTCCGGGATATCAATCGCTATAGTCGAATAACTCTGAATGAGTAGTAGGCTAACCTTAGCCAGGTCAAACATCCCCGACTTGACCAGTATCAAGTTGTCGCGGCTTATACTCGTGCTCTAGGGATAAACACCTAGCAAACGCTGGGTAGCCACGTCGACAGATTGGGAAAAGCCTTTCGGCGTTAGCCTCGCCGCGCAACCGGCGGTTTCTGCTATAGTTTTGCCCAAGCGTCATTTATTCCATTCGGGGGACTGCATGCAGGCCGAACTGATTGATATCCGCAACCACCTTATTCAGCATTCGCCGTTTAACGACATGCCGGAGGAGCTGGTCAATGAACTCACCGCCAGCATAGAAATCAGCTACGTGCGAGCGGGAACCCAGATACTGGAAACAGGCCAACCCAGCACCTATATGTACTACTTGCGCAGCGGTGCCGTGGAGATTTTTCGCCGCTCTGGCGAGCTTTATAACCGCATTGGTGAGGGCGAGATTTTTGGTCAATTTGGCCTTCTTATGCAGCGGCAGGTGCGGTTTCCGGCCCGGGCACTGGAAGACAGCCTGCTTTATCGCGTGCCGGCCGAGATCTTCCATTCCCTGTTTGAAAACGATGAGAACTTTGCCGACTTTGTGGAGATAGAGGATCGCAGCCGCTTGCGCTCGGCACTCTCTCGCCGGGAAAAATCCAACGCACTGATGACCTCCCGCGTTAGCCGTCTGATTTCCCGTAAAACCGTCTCAGCGCCCAGCACTGTGCGGTTGCAAGAGGCCGCGCGCATTATGACGGACAACAGCGTATCCGCCCTGCTGTTGATGGACGGCGAAGGCGACAGTGCACGCCTAGCGGGCATTATCACCGACCGGGATCTGCGCACCCGTGCGGTAACCGAAGCTTTGCCCTCCGAAACACCGGTTAGTGAGATCATGTCCGCAGGGCTGATCACCATACGTGCCAGCAATTATATCTTTGAAGCCATGCTCACCATGTTGCACAACAACGTGCACCACCTTCCGGTGATAGATGGCCATGAGGTTCGGGGCGTGGTCGCGCTTGCGGATATCGTGAAGTATGAAAGCCAAAGCAGCCTGTACCTGGTAAGCAACATCTATCACCAGCAGCATGTAAAGGGTCTGAAGAAGATTAGCCACGACGTTCGCGATAGCTTTGTGCGCATGGTTAACGAAGATGCCAACTCACACATGATCGGCAGTGCTATGGCCGGGATTGGCCGCAGTTTTACGCAACGGCTGCTGGAGCTGGGGGAGGAAGAACTGGGCCCGCCACCTGTGCCTTACTGTTTCATGGCACTGGGCTCTATGGCTCGGGACGAGCAGTTGGTGGTCACGGACCAAGACAACGCGATGATTTTGGACGACAGTTTTGTACCGGAAGAGCACGATGAATACTTTCTGGCACTGGCAAAGTTTGTTTCCGATGGCCTGGCAGAGTGCGGCTACACCTACTGCACTGGGGATATAATGGCCACCAACCCGAAGTGGCGCCAACCCTTGAAAGTATGGCGTCACTACTTTACCGACTGGATTGAAAACCCCAAGGCGGAAGCGCTCCTTAACTGCAATATCTTCTTTGATCTGGATGGCATATACGGCTGCACGGAGTTTGCGGAAGAGCTCAAATCCCTGGTTGCGACCAAAGCCAGCAATAGCCAGCTTTTCCTAACCCTGATGGCGCGAAATGCGCTCAATCGAACGCCTCCGCTCGGTTTTTTCCGCACCTTTGTGCTCGAGGAAGACGGCAAGCACCAAAAAACCTTCAACCTGAAGCGCAGGGGCACAGCGCCGCTATCTGATCTTGTGCGCATTCACGCGTTGGCTTGCGGCTCTCAGGCCCAGAATTCTTTCGAGCGCCTCAAAAGTATTAGCGAAACAAAACTTATTGTTGAGGACGATCTGGGCAACCTGAGAGACGCACTGGAATTTATCTCTATTGTTCGTATTCGCCATCAGGCTTTGTCTCTGGAAGCGGGCGAAGAGCCGGACAACAACGTACGGCCAGAAGACCTGTCGCCTTTTGAGCGTAGCCATCTCAAGGATGCCTTCCAGGTTGTCAGTAACGCCCAGAAGTTTCTGAGGTTCCGCTACCACACGCAGGCGGCACGGCATGTCTGAAACACCTTCCACACCAGATGAAGTCAAACTCCTGCCATGGCCAGAGCAGTATCAAGCTCTGGCCAATAATGCCCAGGCGTCGGTACTGAAAGCGTTTTACGAAGCCGGGTGCGTACCTGCGGAAACACCCATGTCGGACGTCCCCATGGTGGCGCTGGACTTTGAAACCACCGGCTTAGAGGCAGAAGCGCATTCGATTGTCAGTATCGGGCTGGTGCCTTTTACGCTGGATGCCATTTTGCTTGGCCAAGCCAAACACTGGGTGGTTCGCCCAAGGCTGCCGCTGCACCAAATGTCCGTTACTTTTCACGGCATCACCCATAGCGACATCAACGAGGCGCCAGATCTGTCGGATATACTCGAAGAGGTTTTCGCTAGCCTGAACGGCCGCATTCCGGTGGTGCACTTCAGGAATATCGAACGGCCTTTCCTTGATGTGGCGCTACAAGCGCGCCTGAATGAGGGTATTCGCTTCCCTGTTATCGACACCATGGCCATTGAGGCGCACCTGCACCCAGATCGGCAGCCGTCTTTCGTGCAACGCCTTATGGGTAAACAATCGGTATCCATACGCTTGGCAGACAGCAGAACGCGTTATGGGCTGCCTCACTACGCCGCCCATAACGCGCTTATTGATGCAATTGCCACTGCAGAACTGCTGCAGGCCCAGATCTATCATCACTTCAGCCCGCAAACACCGATTGGCGAACTCTGGCTTTGATGCTTTATTGTGATGCCTTGACTGCATCAACCCAGTCGCCATAGCCGGATTCAGCCATCTGCTCCAGAGGAATAAACTTCAGGGCCGCAGAGTTCATGCAGTAACGCAGGCCAGCAGGCGCTGGGCCATCGTTGAATACATGCCCGACGTGTGAATCTGCAAAGCGGCTACGAATTTCGGTACGCTTTGTAAAGAACCCGTTATCTTCCTTTTCCACGACCATATCTGCGCTCAGTGGGCGCGTAAAGCTCGGCCAGCCGGTACCGGACTTGTACTTGTCGCGGGAAGAAAACAGCGGCTCGCCCGACACAACATCCACGTAGATCCCTGGGCGCTTGTTATCCCAGTACGGGTTGCTGAATGCCCGCTCGGTGCCATCGTTCTGTGTGACTTCGTACTGAGTATCGGTGAGGCGCTGCTTCAGGGTTTCTGAATCAGGCTTTACGAACGCGTCCGGATCAAACCCTTTGTTGTTACCGGAGCTGCTGACATCAGTGTCCTCTTCAGTTTTGCCGGAGGCCTTGGTGTCAGGCTTGTACTGGCTGAAGTCCAGCTCATAATCGTCGCCATACACGTCTTCAATGAACTGATAGCGGCCAGAGTTGAAGGTATAGAGCTTATAGCGCACCGGATTCTTTTTATAGTAATCCTGATGATACTTCTCAGCCGCATAAAAGGTTTTAAGAGGCGTGATCTCGATCAGCACCGGGTTATCATAAACACCCGAAGCATCCAGCTCCTTTTTCGCCTCTTCCGCCAAGCGCTTCTGTTCATCATTCTGGTAAAAAATCGCCGGACGATACTGTTCACCGCGATCAACAAACTGACCCTTGATATCGGTCGGGTTCATCATGCGCCAAAGGCCTTGGAGCAAGCCCTCGTAGGTGATTTTTTTAGGGTCATAGTAAACCTGCACGGCTTCCGTGTGGCCGGTGCGGCCCGAAGAAACCTGCTGATACGTTGGGTTGGGTTCGTCTCCCCCTGCGTAGCCGGACACAGCTTCAACCACGCCGGGGATTTTCTCGTAACCGGATTCCACACACCAGAAGCAGCCGCCCGCAAAGGTCGCAATTTCAAGACCGGGATCTGAAGGCGCATACTCATTGGCCGTACTTTTTTCGGCCGTAGCAACTGAGGCGTAGAAGGCACCGGTGGCCGCAATAAGCAGCGCGGCGACCAGTGCCAGAATGTTTCGGTTCATAACAACTCTCCTTGGATCAATGTTGAGAGACATGTTGAAAGCAATGTTGCGAATAATATAAAGAGCAATGTTCAGTTGTCATCCTAGCGCTGCGACTTCACCAAAACGTTCCTTAATTCTTACGAATCTATAACGGTGTGGATTCTTTTGTTGTTGAATTGGCCAGAGGCAGCCAGAAGCGGAATGCTGCGCCGGCCCCTGGATGGCTTTCTACGGAGACCTGGCCGTGCTGCAGCTCCGCCATCCTGCGGGCAATCGCAAGACCCAGCCCGGCATGCCCGCTGCGGCTTGCGCCTGGCGCCTGATAAAATGGGTCGAAAACATGCTCTATACCCTGCGAGGCAATGCCTTCACCGGCATCCTCGATACAGATCGCAACGCCATCGCTATCTGCGGTCACACGCAGCTTTACCTCTGCGCCTTTCGGTGAATGGTCAACGGCATTGCCAATGAGGTTATCCAGCACCCGCTCGGTCATCGCGATATCTGCCAGCACCATGGCTGGCTGAGCGTCGGTGATGCTCAGCGCAACGCTCGATTGATCTGCTTTTGGTCTGTGCTTTTGCACCACATCGTGCAGCAGTTCTGCCGGCATAAACGGCTCTGCAAAGGGCTGTCGTTCGCGGGCATCCAATGCCGCTAGCTCAAAAAGCTCATCAACCAGTTTGCTGAGACGAAGGGTTTCCGCAAGTGCCACATTCAGAAAACGCCGGCGTTCAGCCGGGTTGAGCTCCTGCTGCTTCATTCCCAGCGTTTCCAGATAGCCCTGAATCGACGCCAGTGGTGTCCGCAAGTCGTGTGATACTTGGGCCACCAGTTGACGGCGCTGATGGTCTTTATCCTTAAGCAACTCAAGCTGGCCGGCAATGCGCGCCGCCATTTGATCAAACCGGGTTGCCAGGTAGTCCACATCGTCCCCGGGCACGCCAGTGTCGCCTGCAACGTCCGCACTTACAGTATCTTTTGCCTCTGCTTCAAAGGCCTCAACGCGAGCGGTCAGCCGGGACAAGCGTCGTGTCAGCAACCGGAAAAACAAAAGACCTGCCAGTAGGCCCACAAAGAGACTGATGGCCAGCGCGCCGCCACCCATTCGCAGTAAGCGATCGCTGTGCACCATGCTTTCGGCAAAATCGTATTCCTCACCCCGAAGCACGACATACAGGTAGCCTGTAGGGTGTTCAGCGCTGGGCACTGGAGTGACCGAGAACACCTTGTGCCGGTCATGGCTGCGTGGGTCATCGCCCTGTATTGGGTAGGCGCTCGGGTTATTCAGCAACCTGTGAATAGGCGCCAGCGACACATGTTTGCGCTTGATCTTGGCCGGATCGGCGGAATAGGAAAGAATGCGCCCGTCTTGATCCAGCAAGTAGATTTCGATGCTGGGGTTGATGCTCATGTAAAGATCAAACAAGCGCTTCAGCTCGCTGTGGTTAATCTTGCCATCGGTAACCAGGTTGCGGTCGGAGACTAAGTGGCTCGCCAAATCACGGTTGAGCGCCTGATTCACGGCCGCGCTGTACTCGCGCACCGAGTTGAGACTCAAGGCGGTAAACAGCCCACCAACAATGACCAACAAAAGAAAAAGGCCGAGAGCCAAGCGCGCATACAAGGTTTGAAACAGAGGTCGGATTTGGGATGAGGGCATGGTTCAGTCCAGAAACCGATAACCGACACCCCAAACCGTCTGCACATAACGGGGCTCAGTTGCGTTGGCTTCAATCTTGTTTCGCAAACGGTTGATGTGTGTGTTCACGGTGTGCTCATAGCCTTCATGATTGTACCCCCAAACAGCATCCAGCAATTGCGCCCGGCTAAACACGCGCCCGCGATGGCAGGCAAAATGCCAAAGCAGATCAAACTCACGGGCCGTCAGCTCCGCTTCAGTGCCATGCACAAACACCCGGCGCCGCATCGGGTCTATCCTTAGCCCGTCCACGTCCACTTCTTCCGCTTTCGACTGTTCAGACGTGCGTGAAGAGAGCGCATCCACCCGCCGGAACAGGGCTTTGATCCGTGCCGCAAGCTCCGCCACGCTGAAAGGCTTTATTAAGTAGTCGTCCGCGCCCATTTCCAGGCCAAGCACCCGATCCAGCTCGGTGCTTTTCGCGGTTAATATAAGCACCGGCACATAACCCGGAACCCCACGAATTTCCCGGCACACCGATAAACCATCCAGCCCTGGCAGCATCAGATCGAGAATAACCAGATCAATGCCACCTTGTTGGAACCGTTCAAGACCCTCATCCCCCCGATCTATAAGAACCGGCTGCATATCCAGATCCTCAACCTGCATGCTCACCAACTCGCCGATCCCCGGGTTGTCTTCAATAATCAGTACCGTTCGTGTCATGGTGCTCCGGCTCACTTGTCTGTGCTGCACAATCAGCCCGTTATGCTGACATTCCTCCGTGCAGTCTAACGTGAAAACTTCACGAATCTGTCACACGGGGTCGTTCATAACAGATGCACGGATGCTTGGCGGTTTGTTCACTTTGAGCCTACGCTAAATAGACTTCCAAATGGATGGAACCTGCAACCTGCCACGAGAAAGGAGATCCTTATGAAACCTCTTAGTTCACAACATAGTATCCTTCACTACCGCCAGATGACGGCAGTTCTGGCGCTCATACTGTCTCTAGTGTCATTCAGCGCCCACGCAGAAGAGTTGACGGACAATACAATCCGTTCCTTCATCACGACCCTGGAGAAAGCTCAGGCCCTGGAGCCAGAATTTGAGAATTTGAAAGACAAAGGAGGCATTGACTCCATTGATCTTTCGAGGATTTTTTCCTCTTCTGTTGAAGAGCTGAAAGGCGAGGATGTCTACGATCGCCTGGAAGATCTGGTTCAAGATAATGGTTTCAACAATCTGGATGAATGGGCCGTCACCGGCGACCGTATTTACGGTGCCTGGATGGCTATTGAAATGGGGGATGAAAGCCCCGAGCTCAATCAGGAAATGAAAAGCGCGATGGCTGATCTCGAGAATAATCCGAGCATGAGTGATCAGCAAAAGGCCCAAATGCGATCGATGATGGAAGCGGCTCTTGGTGTTACACAGATGGCCAGCAATGTGCCCCCCGCCGACATTGAAGCCGTCAGACCCCACGTGAATGCGCTAAAAACCATCACGGACAACAACGAAGACTGAGTTCTCAGTGCAAAAAAACCCGGAACGCATCGCTGCCTTCCGGGTTTTATTTTTCTGGTGCTATTACGCTACTAAGTTATAAATAAATACGATCAAAACGGCTATAGGCGTACCAAAGCGCAACCAGTTCAGCCACAGGGCGAACGAGCCATCGCCCATCTTCAGATCCGCTTTCAGGGATTCTTTGGCAACAAACCAGCCCACAAAGATCGCCGTCAGCAAGCCTGACAGTGGCAGCAAAATGTTAGCCGTGAAGAAGTCCAGCAGATCAAAGATGGTTTTGCCTTCAAAGCGCGCGAACATATCGAGCGGCGCAAAATCGGCCCATACGTTCAGCGACAGGATAGAGGCAATACCCAGAAGCCAGCACAGCACGCCGACAACAATGGCGCTGCCCGAGCGTTCCATATTGGTGTTTTCTTCTACCCACTCAACCACTGGCTCAAGCAGGGAGATGCCCGATGTCCAGGCGGCAAACAGCAACAATACAAAGAACAGTGTGCCAAACAGGCCGCCCATGGGCATGTTGCCAAACGCCAGCGGCAGAGTCTGGAAGATCAGGCCAGGGCCCGAACCTGCTTCAAGACCGTTGGCAAACACCACCGGGAAAATCGCAAGGCCCGCAAGCAACGCAACAACGGTATCCATCAGCGCTATGCTAACGGCCGTACGCCCAACGGGTATATCGCGCCCAAGGTAGGAGCCATAAGCCATCATAATGGCCATACCCAAACTGAGGGTAAAAAACGCGTGCCCCAAGGCAATCAACACCCCATTGATGGTTAATGCCTTAAAGTTAGGCGTAAACAGGAAGCTAACCGCTTCACCAAAGTGGCCTGTGGTGGTGGCATAACCAACCACTATAAGCAGCAGAACGAACAATGTTGGCATCAGTATGGTAACTGCACGTTCCAGACCGCCCTTCAGGCCCTGAGAGACCACCAGAATAACCAACGCCATAAACAACGTATGCCAGGCCAGCAATTGCATCGGGCTTGCCAGCAGTTCACTGAACAGGTTGCCGATAGAGTCTGCGTTGCCGCCGGTGAAATCACCCGTCGCCGCATGGCCAATATACGAAGCAGCCCAGCCACCAATAACAGAGTAGAAGGACAGAATAGCAAAGGCGGCAATCATGCCGATAACCGCAGAAATACGCCACGCCGGCGAGCTGAGGTTACGCTCGGCAACCAGGCGCATACTGCCAATAGGGTTGTGGCGGCCACTGCGGCCTATGTATATCTCTGCCATCATGATGGGAACACCAATAACAGCAATACACAGCAGGTAAACCAGAACGAAGGCACCGCCCCCATTTTCACCTGTGATATAAGGAAACTTCCACATATTGCCAAGACCAACGGCAGAGCCGGTTGCGGCAAGTATAAAAGCAAAGCGGGAAGACCATAGGCCGCGAGACGCCCCAGAATCGTTACCGGAAGCCATATTTGATTGAGTCATTTTTTGTTCCTGTGCTTTTTGGCTAAGGAATCGGAAAAGTAGGAGCCGCCGGCGTTCCCGGGGGCAGTTACGAAAGAATTTTGCCAGCACTGGCTCCGGGATGCCAGCGCCGGCCACAGATTCACGGTAGGCAAAACTAATCGCTCTTTCGAAGAAACCGGGAAACCAGATCCTCTTGTTATGGAAGAGTTTTCAAAACCGAAATTATCTGAGGTTCTCAGTTATAGAAGGTTGTTGCCATCAGGCGCTGGAGAGCCGGCCAGGATAGATGCTGATTCGTTTGGCGATTGCTGCACTTAGCAGTTTCTATACTGTACTGCTTCGAGACCGGTCCATCCCGCGAACCTCGCATAGCTAAAGACTCTACAAAAACTGTAACACACTGCCCGGCGGGCGGCACCGCACCGATGATCCGGAAGGTGCCTGAAGGCTCTTCAAAGTTCGCCCTTTCAGCTGCCCGACTGTCTCCGCCCACAATGGGGTCCAACGCCCCTTGCGCCCTTTACCACGGATGCGCACTGAAGCACTGGGGCCAAGCGCGACCGCGGGGGATTGCACTAAACAGCTCGTGGTAGGTGGTCGCTTCGGAGCCATCCTCTTCTCCCATTGCTTGCGAGTGTTCACCCTTATCTGCATAAGCGCTGCCTATTATTGAGAGAAAGGATCACAGAACATCAAGTGGCGGCGTTTTTCATGCTATTTTATCCCATCGCACTTCGTCTTACACATTCTGTGCGTGAACCGCAGATATCCTTTGAAATATACTAACCACAATGCTTGCTCTGACTACTTAGCTAGCCAAGTACTAGTTTATCAATTCTCTTTCGTAAGAGATAACTTACCAAACAAAACTTTCGAACCAGAAATGGAAATATGACCTTCATCTCTATAAACATATGTTTCGTTAAGCTTCGATTTACAGCTTTCATGATTACAGAGCAAGTCTTTAAGCCAGACAACTCTCGCGCCCGTTCTATCTTCAATGGTTTCTAAAGACTGAATGACTTTATCTGCATACTGTAAATAATCATCCAAGGGGATGTCACAATTTTTTCTTAAAACAATAAGATTGGTATCTTTTCTTTCTAAACAATCCCCAACATTAAAGCCTGCCCGTGGTAGAGGTGAGACTAATATAGGTTTTTTCCCTGCACTCTTTATTTTGTTAATCGTCGAAACCAGTGACTCGATCGTTAGCTTACGACCGCCTGTTATTAAATCATTATTGAAAAGAAATTGACCGTCTAGGCCCTCAACGTAAGTGCGAAGATTAGCGCTCATGATCACATGAGTGATTGAGTCAGATTTGAGTATAAACTCAAGAGCGTTATCGTTATGTTCAATACACTTTTCAGCCCAACTCTTTGTATAGGGGCCACGCACTGGCGCAATGCCGACAATTGGACCGCAAACACTTTTAGTGAGCTGAACTAGATTTTTCTTACTCTCTATGACTCCGGGAATTAAGTGCATTGCGTAGCTATCGCCCCATACCGCAATGGTGGGGTTTACACCAGTAGCGCACTCGCCATTGAGACTCGAACTAGAAGCCCATCGATTACATTCTGCTGATAACCCATAATTTATTTTTCTTGCTTCCTCAATACTTCGAGATAATGCCGTCTTGCTGTCATCCAATCCAAATACCATGGGAGACGGAATGATAAATACCGCCGCCGTTGCCACCACAAACCAACCCCAGGTTGAGCGACCCTGACTTTTCCATCCGTAGCGAAACGGTATTTCAACGAAGCGGTATTGGAGATACCCGAGTAGCACTGAAATGAAGATAAGTACTATAGTGCTACTCTCCGGTATTTGTCCGACATAACCAAGGTATGCAAAGGCAAACAGAGGCCAGTGCACGAGATAAATCGAATAGGACCAATCTCCAACACGCTCAACCCAATGCAATACTTTAAAGTCAGGCAACCAATTATCTCTTCCGAGAATAATAATTGAAGTTGCAATAACAACAATTAAAGCATCGCCTCTAGGATGAACTGAATCAAGGCCTATAAAGCAGACTAAAAATATCACCATTAAAGAAGTGACTTTAATGGCAGGTGGCACATTAGTAATTGGCTTATTCAGCATTACCCAGGCGCATATTGAGCCCGCAAGTAATTCCCAAGCGCGAGTAGGAAATAAATAGAATGCCCATTCTGAAATACTCGTGTCCCCAAACCTCCACAAAAAAGGAGCACTGATATCACTGCTGCTCGCCCACGCCAGACACCATCCCAAGCTACCAACGGTAGCAATCACTAACGCCCATAGGCGCCAATTTTTTGGTATAAGAAATAAAAATAGTGGCAGGAAAAAATAGTATTGTTCTTCAAGAGACAAAGACCAAGTGTGAAGTAATGGTTTGCCATCAGCAACGCTTTCAAAATAACCAACTTGAGTTGGCAAAATAAGATTTGCTGAGAATGTTACAGCCCCAAAAAGCTGGGCGATAAAATCATTCCATTGCGTGCTGGTTAAGAAGCCATATGACAGAATTGAAGTGAATGCTAGCGTGCAATAAAGGGCTGGAAGTAAACGCTTTGCTCGACGCAGGTAAAAAGATGCAAAGGAGAATTTTTTAAGGTTAAGATCTCTGAGTATTATTGTGGTAATGAGAAATCCCGAGACCACGAAAAAGACATCAACACCGAGATAACCATGTTTAGCAATACCCAAGTCAGCATGAAAAATCACCACTAACAGAACAGCGACGCCCCTAAGGACTTGAATATCACGACGCATAAATTGAACCCACGTAACTCCTTCCTTTTTTAAAAACTGTCCCTGTAGTCTAGCAAAACAACGGATTCGGCGTATTCTACTGGGCTGGCAGTACAGCCTACAACCCTTTTATTGTGATTAATCAGCATGGCAAGAGCGGCGTAGGTAACTACCAGCATCGTTCTAAAAAGCCATAATTCGTGCTCAGGCACCCTAATGTTCTCTTCTGTTGATATTCATCAAACGTATAAATAAGTAACAGGCTTTATCATGTTGCCCCAGCCAGCCGAGCACGGGGGTGAAGGCGTGCGTTCACCCACAATGACAGAGCCAAAACCGCGCCGCCTATGGCCAGCCGCATCAGGTCGGCGTCTCGGCTCCAGATCAGCAGGTTTACCAACAACCCAGCTGGCACCAACACGTTGTTCATAATGGCGAGTGTGCCTGCGTCCACTTTGCAGGCACCGCGATTCCAGAGGAACAGACCAAGCCCGGAAGCCGCGAACCCTAGCCAGGTTAAAATTCCCCATTGCAGCGCTGTAGTAGGCAAACGGTCTGCATTGCCGAATACCATGAAAGACGGCAACGCGATGATCAGCGCCCCCATAAAGAAGTAGCCAAAGGTACGATACGCAGGGATATCCACCGGGTAGCGCCGCATAACGTGTTTGTAGCCAACCTGGCCTGCCGCAAAGGTGAAGTTTGCAACCTGCAGCAACAAGAAGCCCGTAATGAAGTCTTCGCTCAGGCCGTCATAACGAATGATGCCAGCGCCAAGCGTAGCTATCGCGGCGGCGACCAGTGCAATCGGGGAAAAGCGCCGGAATAGAGCGTCGTCAATCAAGGTGACGTAAAGCGGCGTGAATATGGTGAACAGCAGCACTTCCGGAACTGTCAGATAACTGAACGAGCGGTAAAGGCACAGATAAGTAATACCGAACTGCAGCATACCCGTTACCAGAACACCCAGCCGGAGCCCACCAGGTACGCCGCGCCAACGGGTAAATGGCAGAAAAATCAACGTTGCCAGCAACACTCGGCTAAGTACCGCAAAATCGCTGTCTACCTGGCCGGCGAGAAACTCGCCAATCAAGCTGAAAGAAAAAGCCCAGAGTATGGTTACGAAAACCAGTAATCCCATAGTGACTGCCATCTGTATGAATTAGGGCGTGTACTTTAGCGGGTTTTTAGATCGGTTTCAGTGTCTGCGAGTGGCAATTCCCTATGACATACAGCATCGCAACCCGGTAGCATGTTCGGCCCGCAAATAAACCAGCCGGGATACGGTTCAATTCTAACCCTGTTCAGCTCCAACCCGTCGGATAGACCCCTATGGATGAAGTCCACCAGCCACTTCCGGAAGTTCGCAAACCGCTCATGGCGCGCACACTGACCGAATGGAAGACCCTGGCGATACTCGGCGGGCCAATTCTGATTGCCCAGATAGCGCAGATGGCCAACGGCGTTATCGATACTGTTATGGCGGGCCATGCCAGCGCGGAAGACCTTGCAGGCGTGGGCATCGGCAGCAGTCTCTGGATGCCGCTGTTCCTGTTTTTTATGGGTATGCTTGGCGCACTGCAGCCGATTATTTCCGGGTACAACGGTGCCCGCACGCCAGAAAAGATCATGCCAGCCACCTGGCAGGGGTTATACATCGCTGGTGTTGGCGCAATCATCATGATTGGGTTGCTCACCAATGTGCACCCGATTCTGGAAGGGCTTAACCTGGAAGCCAACACGGCTCGCATTACCCAGGGCTACCTGAACGCTTTTGCCTGGGGCATTCCCGCCCTCTTGCTGATCACCTCACTTCGTGGACTAACCGACGGCCTGGGGCACACCCGGGTGATTATGGCGTTCTCGGTGCTGAGCACACTGATTAACTTGCCGCTCAACTATATTTTCATCTACGGCAAGCTTGGGCTGCCGGCCATGGGCGGCATTGGCTGCGGCTGGGCGACTTCAATTTCCAACGGCTCCGCGGCTATCGCTCTGCTGATTTACCTGAACCGGAGTAAGCTCTATAAGCAGTTTCACCTGATTGGCAGCTGGACAAAGCCCAACTTACCCCTGATTCGCTACATCCTGAGTGTGGGCATTCCCATTGGTTTCACTATTTTTGTGGAAGCCAGCATGTTCTCGGTGATTGCATTATTTCTTGCGCCACTGGGGCCGGTGGTGGTGGGCGGGCACCAGATCGCCCTGAATGTGGTGTCACTGCTGTTCATGCTGCCATTAAGCATCGGTATGGCACTTACGTTACGGATCAGCTTTCTTATCGGTGCCAGGGCACCGGACACGGCCCGGTTAATTGCCCGAAGCTCGCTGATTTTGGCTGCGGCCACGGCTTTGGTGTTCGCCGCTCTCCTGTTTGTGTTCTCACAGGGTATTGCTGCGCTCTATACCAGCGACGCGAACGTTCAGGCAGTTACCGTGCGGCTATTGATGTTTGCGGCCATTTTTCAGGTGGCGGATGTGATTCAGGTTGCCTGCATCAGCGCCCTGCGGGGCTATAAAGATACTGGTATCCCCATGTTAATAATGTTGTTTTCCTTCTGGGGTGTGGGGTTACCGTTGGGCTATACCTTGGCGTTTACCGATTTGATTGCGCCTGCCATGGGCGCAGCTGGGTTCTGGGTAGGGCTAACGGGGGGATTGGCATCGGCCAGTGTGTTGCTGGGGTGGAGGTTGTTTCGTTATCGTCCAAAAGTTGGCGGACAATTAGCCGGCTAACTGTCCGCCAACACACAAGTTGGTAGTGGCTCCGCTAAGTTGTCCGAAAATACGATTCGATCGCGGCCCGTTTTCTTGGCCTCATAAAGGGCGGCATCGGCCCTACCCAGCCAACTTTCTACACGCTCATCCTTTTTGAGCAGAGCTACGCCGAACGATGCACTGATTGCGCCGCCGGGATGCCGCACTTTTCCTCGCAGAATATGCTGGAGGTTATTCATTACCGCTGTAAGACCCGCACCGTCGACACCAGGCAGTAGAAGTACAAATTCCTCGCCGCCGTAGCGAAAAACTTGATCTAACTTACGGGTGTTTTGCTCTACCAGCGCCACCAGGTCAATAAGAACGCCATCTCCCACTCCATGGCCGTGCTCGTCGTTAACCTTCTTGAAGTGATCTATATCCATCATCACGAGCGCGTACGACATCCCAGTGCGCTCTGCGTGGGCTGCCGCTCGTTTAAGCTCATCATCCATGGAACGCCGGTTTTGCACCCCGGTCAGTGGGTCAACGGTCGCCAGTTGCTCCAGACGCTCACGTTGATTGTCGGTACGCTGTGCAAACACAAAAGCCGTGGCGCTGACCACGGCGGCCGTTGCCACGAACGTCCACATTTGCACATCGGATTGAAAAGCATCGCCTTGCACCGTCATGGCGGCAATTGAGATAAGATTAATAACGGTGGCAACCCGCGGGCTAGCCAGGAAAAAGGTAGTAACAAGGCAGGGATAAAGCCAGAACAACCCGACACCCCCAACCACTGCGACAGCCGTTACGGCCCCTGCGCAGGCAATAATCGCAAGCACCATTCCACTCCGGCGTGTATCCCCGGTTATCCAGGAATAAGCCATACCCGTGCAGATCGCCAGTAAAATCGAGGTGTCTATCAAGCCTGCGACGACATTACCTTGCACAAAGCGCATGGCCGCAAATGGGGTTATTCCCAGTAACGCACTGGCACCCAAAAGAGTAATAATCGACAACCGAAAGTCGGTTTTGAGACGCTTCAACATGCCTGTCATCTTCCTGCCAAGCAGAGTTTACACTTCAAGCATAAGCCAGTGCGGCACAATAAGTGCCGGATCCTACGTTTATTTACAATAACAACCCCAGAGTCGTCCTATAAACATGCATATTTTTGATGAATTTCAACCCAAGCCCAACGCCTTGCCATGATGATTCAGGTGATCATCGATAAAGGAAGAAATAAAGAAATAGCTGTGATCGTAGCCCTCACGCATACGCAGATCGATGGGGTGGCCGTGTTCATCACAAGCCTCCACCAGAGCTTCTGGATTAAGCTGGCTATCCAGAAAATCGTCTGCCGTACCCTGATCAATCAACAGTGGCAATCGCTCACTAGCGCCCGGGATCAGTAACGTAGCGTCCCACTCTTCCCAGCTCGCCCGGTTATCACCGAGATACCCCGTGAACGCCTTCTCTCCCCATGGGCATTTGGTGGGGTGGGCAATAGGCGCAAAGGCCGAAACAGATACATAGCGACCGGGATTGCGAAGTGCGCAGATCAGCGCGCCATGGCCACCCATGGAATGTCCGCTGATACTGCGCTTGTCGGTTAGCGGCAACTCATTTTCAACCAGCTGCGGAAGCTCTTTCACCACATAATCGTACATTCGGTAGTGCGGCGCCCAAGGCTGTTGCGTGGCGTTGATATAAAACCCGGCGCCGCTTGCGAAATCGTAGCTGTCGTCTTCGCCGGGCAGGTTAACGCCACGGGGGCTGGTGTCCGGGCAAATAATCGCCATACCCAGCTTGGCCGCCTGTTTTTGGGCGCCGGCCTTTTGCATGAAATTCTGATCATTGCAGGTCAACCCGGATAACCACCAAAGCGCCGGCACTTTTTGCGGATTTGGCCCCACCGCAGCCGGTGGTAAGTACACGGCAAATTCCATAGTGCACTCAAGCGTAGCGGACGTGTGGCGATAGCGGCGGTGTTCTCCGTCAAAACTGACGTTGGTGGATAGCA
>JBQCZX010000058.1:0-21728 GCA_052089485.1 Marinobacter sp.
TTCTGTTTATGGTGCCGGTGGCCATTGCCCCTGCCATTGAGCACATTGGCGACATCCTGGCCATTGGCAACGTAACCGGAAAAAACTACCTGAAAAAACCAGGCCTGCACCGCACCCTGCTGGGCGATGGCTTGGCAACCAGCGCAGCCGCAATGCTCGGCGGGCCGCCAAACACCACCTACTCCGAAGTAACCGGCGCGGTGATGTTGACACGCAATTTCAACCCGAAAATCATGTGGTGGGCCGCGGGTACAGCCATCATCCTGGCGTTTGTTGGCAAGTTCGGTGCAGTGCTGCAAACCATTCCAGTACCGGTTATGGGCGGCATTCTATGCCTGCTGTTCGGCTCCATTGCGGTGGTGGGGCTAAACACGCTGATTCGCCATCAGGTGGATCTATCTGAAGCCCGCAACTTGGTTATCGTGGCAGTCACGTTGGTATTCGGGATTGGTGGCATGGTATTGGGCCACTTGGAAGGCATTGCGCTGTGTGCGGTGGCTGCCATTATTCTGAATCTGGTGCTCCCCGGTAGTCATGAGGCGTGGGGTAAAGCGATATACGAGCACAACGACGAGTGACCTGAGCGTTACATATCTATGCCGGTGTCATCTGACACTGGCACATGCCTGAAGGTGGCCAATAATTATTTAAACCAACCGGACTGCACGGCTCGGGTCGAAATCCACCCAATCACCATTTTCCAGATTGCCTTCGGCCTGCTCAACATCCCTAGCTTGATGTTTGCGAAGGAGATCAATCAGTTGCTGCGCATCGGAGTCGCTTACATTCACCGCTACGTGCACACCGGATTTGCGTTCCGTAAAGTGGTCGTCCGGTTCGCCTCTGCCTGCTTCATCAGCTTCCGAAGCATCACTCGTAGATTCCACAGCCCCAGCCAGTGACCCTGCGTAGGCTCCGACACCACCTCCTATCACAGCACCAACAGGCCCTGCCAGGGAGCCCGCAACCGCTCCTGCTACGGACCCTGCACCAGCCCCTGCCAATGCACCCTTGCCAGCATCTTTGGAGCCGGGAGAAGCACCCTCATCTCCACCGATCGGGTAGATTCCATGCTGGCCATGGGGGTTAACAAAGAAAATCGATAACGACGCCGCATCAAAGCCAGCGTCCTGCAACGCGTGATATGCCTGTTCTGCGTTTTCTTGGGCGTCAAAGCGCCCAGCGATAATTTGTACCATCACAATTCCCCCCTTTACTATTGATCCTAGACCTCAATTCCCAGATTAACCAGCTAGATAGACATTGAAGAAATGCTAATAGTGCAGGAGTTGATGATTATGGTGGTGGACGAGCCCAGCAGGCTAGAAACCAACTCAAACATCTCTACGCAAATCCGAAGGAATCGGAAAGTCAGGCATACCAGGCTTTTCTCCACGCCCCTTGCGGAACTGTCGGAGCTGGAACACGTATGCCAGTACCTGGGCAATGGCCATATAGAGACCATCAGGGATCTCGTCGCCTATGTCACTGTTGTGGTAAACCGCACGAGTTAACGGTGGCGTTCGCAGGATTTCAACTTTGTGCTCGCGGGCAATTTCCATAATCTTGAAAGCGGTTTGATCATTGCCCTTGGCGACCACCATCGGCGCACCCATGGAGTCCTGATCGTATTTTAGAGCGACGGCATAGTGGGTCGGGTTGGTGATGACAACATCTGCGGTGGGTACGTCTTGCATCATCCGGCGCTGAGACATTTCACGTTGAAGCTGACGAATCTTGCCTTTGACCTCCGGCTTGCCTTCCGAATCTTTGTATTCGTCTTTGACTTCCTGCTTGGTCATTCGCAGCTTTTTATGGTGATCAAAAATCTGAAAAGGCACATCGATCAATGAAATGATAATGGTAGCGCAGGAGAGCAGAAAAAAGCTCCAGCCAAGTGTCCATAGCACGTGTTCCATGGCCGGCACTGCAGGCTCGTCCGCGATCGCAAGCAGATCCTCTGTGCGCGCGTTCAGTATTAGAATAGCTAGCGCCATAACCAGCCCGACTTTGGCGATGGCTTTGACCAGCTCGATCAGGGAACGTGCGGAGAACATCCGGCCTAGACCTTTCATCGGGTCCATGCGGTTAAGTTTGGGGGCTATGGCTTTGCCGCTGAACAGCAATCCGCCTATGCCAATGGAGCCAGCAATGGCTGCTATAACGAGGACTACAAGGATTGGCGCAAGTGCCCAAGCGGCTTCTTTGGCGGAAGCAATCAGCTGAACGCTCATATGCCGGGTGTCGTATATGGCAGAGCGCTCCAAGGTGAAACTGTCACGCATGATCGCTTCCATGGAGGCCCCCAATTCAGAGCCAAACATCAACAGACCACCCGCGCCAGCCATAAGTACGGCCATGGTCGCCAACTCTTTTGATCGGGCGGTCTGGCCATCCTCCTTGGACTTTTCGAGCCTTCGGGGGGTCGCCTCTTCGGTTTTCTCCTGACTGTTATCGTCTTCAGCCATATTTTAACTCTTGGGGTATCTGGCTCGCTAAGGCTGTCCCTGCAAACCTCTCATAAACTCAAAAGTTTGCCTGGTGAATTCTTCAAAGTGCGGCAGGAAATTGGCGTGCAGCACCCATATAGAGAACAATCCAAAAATCAGGCCAATTGGGAAGCCCAAAGCAAAGATATTCATTTGGGGAGCTGCCCGGGTCATTACGCCAAAAGATATGCTGACGATAAGCACCGCAGTCACCGCCGGCAACGCCAATAACATGGCGGAGGTGAACATCCAGCTTATCCGGTGCGCCAACTCCCAAACACCTACCTGACCCAAGCCTTCCATGCCAATAGGCAGGGTGCGAAAGCTTTCGATAAACACTTCAAACGCCACAAGGTGGCCATTCATGGCCAGGAATAGCAAAGTGACGGTAATGGTATAAATTTGCGCCAATACAGGCACGTTAACGCCGTTAGCCGGGTCGACCATGGAAGCGAAACCCAGACCCATCTGCATGGCAATCATCTGGCCGGCAATCACAAAAAGCTGCCAAAGCGCCGTTAGCGCAAACCCCATTCCTACGCCAATCAGAATCTGTTGCAAGGTGATGACGACGGCATCGGCACTCAGAGCTTCAACCTTAGGCACGTCTGGGATCATGGGTACGATCAGAATGGTCATTAACAGCGCAAGCCCCAAGCGCACCCGGGCAGGCACTAGCTGGGTACCAAAAATGGGAATAACCATCAAAAAACTGGCCATGCGGAACAGTGGCCAAAGGTGCTGCCCCACCCATTGGCCGAGCATATCTGCATTGAGTTCCGCAGGGGTCATGGGTCAGCCGATCAGGAAGGGAATACTGGAGATCAGCCGGTGTGCATGATCCAGAAGCTTGGTCAGCATCCATGGCCCCACAACAATGATAACAATAAGTGTTACCAGCAGCCGTGGCAAAAAACTGAGGGTTTGTTCGTTGATCTGCGTAGCCGCCTGAAAAGTACTGACCACGAGACCAATAACCAGACCCGGACCAATAATCACAGAGGCCAAGAGTACGATCATCCACAGGGCCTCCCGCAGGATGTCAATCACGGTTTCCGGAGTCATGGTGCTCTCCTGTGTCCCATAGCTGGCTTATATCCCATAACTGGCAGCCAGCGTACCCATAATCAGAGCCCAGCCGTCCACCAGAACAAACAGCATGATCTTGAACGGCAGCGAGATAATAATGGGCGACAGCATCATCATACCCATAGCCATCAGCACGCTGGCGACAACCATGTCGAGTATCAGAAACGGTATAAACAGTATAAACCCAATTTGGAACGCCGTTTTGAGCTCGCTGGTGACAAAGGCGGGCATCAGTATCCAGAAAGAGACATCCTTAGCGGTGTCGTACTCAACGTCTGCAATACGCATGAATAACGCTAGATCGTCTTCCCGGGTCTGTCCCAACATAAATTCCTTGAAGGGTGCACTGGCAAGTTCGACAGCTTCCAGAGACGTCACCTCCTCCTGCAAATACGGCTGTAGCCCCGCCTCGTTGGCTTCTTCAAGCACTGGCTTCATGATAAAAATGCTGAGAAACAAAGCCAGGCCGAGCAATATCTGGTTTGAAGGCGTGGCCTGCAGGCCCAGTGCTTGGCGCAGAATCGCAAACACCACGATGATGCGGGTGAACGATGTCATCATCATCAGCATGGCCGGCAGGAAGGTTAGCGCGGTCATCAGCGCCAAAATCTGCAGAGTTACGGTGTATTCTTCAACGCCCTCGCCTTCACCTGGCTGAACTGTAAACGCGGGGATACCAGGCAAGTCCGCGAACGCCAGAGGCGCCCAGGATAGGCCTGCGAGCACAACAAAGAGCGGAATGAATCGCTTGAGTGTGGCCACCATCATAGAGCTGATCATTCCTTATTCGGAGCCGTCCAGGATTTACCAATCATGCCTTGCAGGCGCTTGGCAAAGTCTCCGGTATTCGCGTTGGTGGTATCCACAACCGGCTCTTCAAAGACCTGTAGCGTCCTTATAGCAGACGGCGTAATACCCAAGAGAATCTGCTGACCACCCACTTCAATCAGCGCGATACGCTCCCGAGCTCCGATGGCCATCACGGACACAACTTTGATGGCATTATTATTCATGCCTGTCATGCCGTTCATTCTGCGGATAATCCAGGCACAACCATAAATGATCGCGATCACCGCCAGCAAGCCGGCACCCAGGCTAAGCAACGTGCCCATGGTATCCGGAGCATTGCCGGTCGTGTTAGCCGCCGCGCTCTGTGGGGCTTTCGCCGTTTCTTCTGCAATCACAGGCGCCACCAGTAAGAGCAGCGACGCACCCGCTGATTTTACCCACATACTATTTTTGCAGCCGCTTGATGCGTTCGCCCGGGCTGATCACGTCGGTTAAACGAATGCCGAACTTTTCGTTAACCATAACCACTTCGCCGTGGGCAATGAGGGTGCCATTAACCAGCACGTCCAGTGGCTCTCCGGCCAACCGATCCAGCTCGATTACTGAGCCCTGGTTTAGCTGTAGAAGGTTGCGAATGGGTATCTGGGTGTTCCCCACTTCCATGGAGATGTTGACCGGAATATCCAGAATTACATCCAGATCTGGCGGTGGCCCGGTGCCCTGAGTCGCCATGTCGCCTTCGCCGAACTCTTCCATGGGCGCTGTGCGCACATTACTGGCGGCGCTCTCAGTGCCACCTTCCATAGACTGGAACAACTCATCGCCCTGTGACCCTTCGGAGCCTTCATCACCAGACTCTTCCATAGCCGCTTCCCATTCGGCCGCCAGCTTTTCGTCTTCGCTCAGCTCCTGACCGCCTTTCTTGTCGTCAGCCATTGCGTCCTACCTTCAGTTGTTTTTTAACCTTGGGGCGTGCTGCCCGCTCGTGAATTCTCAGCGCCAGTTTTCCGTCTCGGGTTCCCATGGTTGCCTTGTAAATGGGAATGCCGTTGGCGGTGACTGTCAGGTGCTCGGGCACCTCTACCGGTATAATATCGCCGGCTTTCAGCTTGGCGATGTCTCTCAGGGAAACCCTGCGTCGGCAGACCGTGGTATTTACTGGAACCTCAACTTCTTTGATATCTTCTTGCAACGCGCCAACCCAGCGCTCGTCCACGTCATCAACATCGCTTTGTACACCAGAATCGAGCACATCTCGGATCGGTTCAATCATCGAATACGGCAAGGCAAAATGCAGCTCGCCACCACCGCCATCCAGCTCAATATGAAAGGTGCTGACCACCACCACCTCACTCGGGCTGACAATGTTCGCCATGGCGGGATTTACCTCTGAACTGAGGTATTCAAAATCCACTTTAAGAACCGCCTGCCACGCTTCCTGCATGTCATGAAAAATCTGATTAAGCACCATTTGCACAATGCGTGTTTCGGTGGGGGTAAATTCGCGCCCTTCAATCTTGGCGTGCCGGCCCTCACCACCGAAAAAATTATCAACCAGTTTGAACACCAGTTTGGCATCCAAAACGAAAAGCGATGTTCCCCGCAGCGGGCGGAACTTGCATAGATTCAGGCTCGTGGGCACATAAAGCGTGTGTATATACTCGCCGAATTTCATGATCTGAACGCCGCCCGTGGAGACATCCGCATTGCGGCGCAGCAGGTTAAACAGGCTGATGCGGGTGTAACGTGCAAAGCGTTCGTTGATCATCTCCAGTGTGGGCATACGGCCACGGACGATACGATCCTGACTGGCGAGATCGTAATTTTTTACGCCGGTCTCGTCAGCTTCTTCATAAGTATCAACGTCACCGTCATCCACGCCGTGGAGGAGCGCATCAATTTCATCTTGTGACAGTAAATCCTGCATACCTTGTCCTGCCGCTGAAAAGCTTTGCCCATGTCTGGGCTCTTTTGCGCTTTTTATTGCACTCTTTGTTGCACTCTTTATTGCACTACAAAGTTCCTGAACAGTACCCGGTTAACTGCGGGCTCACCTTCTTGCTCAAGCACCTGATTAACCGTGGTTAGCATATTGTCAGCCAAGCCTTGCCGGCCTTCGGGTGTTTGCAGTTTTGTAAAACTACTATTACCGAGCACCATCACCAACTGACTGCGGATCAGGGGCAAGTGCAGCTTGGCGGCAGCCAGTGCCTGAGGGTCTTTTGCCCCGAAAGCCACATAGGCCTGGGCATAACGTTGGCGCCCTTCACCTTGCACCGTCGTTACCAGCGCTTTTTCGATTTCCAGGTACGCGCTGGGCGTAAAGGTTTCTTCTGCCACTTCACCTTCCGCTTCGGAATCGTCGCCCATGCCGGGCAACCCGCCACCGAGGAACCACAAGGTTCCGGCAATCGACAGCGCAATTGCCAGTATCACCACGATTGTAAATAGAATGATGAGCTTCAGCTTACCTTTTTTGGCGGGTGCTGCCTCAGCTGCGCTGTTTTCTGCCATAGTATTTTTTCGCCAGAAATCCGTCGATGAAGGTCGTTTTCCATGAATTTCACAGATTGAATGCAAAGGACGGGCCAAAAGGCCCAACCCTTCACTTAGGGTCGCAGTTTAGCGTTGCACGGAAGGATGGGCAAAGCAGATTGGCGAGTGGTGCTCAGTATAAAGCACCAAACGCTCAGGCAAAGGTATCGACGGTGCCATTCCAACTCAGATCAAGGCTGCCGGCTTGTATCTCCCCTTCACCATTTTCCACACCTGAGAGTAAGCTGTCCGAACCGGAAGACGAACCGTCTCCCTCGTCTGCACCCTGTTCCTGGGACTGGTTCTGAGAGTGACTGGAAACGTCGAACTGAGCCAAGGAAAGACCCTGCTCACTCAACATGTCACGCAGCCGGTGCGAATGCATTTCCAGCTGATCCCTTACCACCGGGTTGGCAGCATGAACCGTGATATTAGCTTGCTCGTTCTGAACGCGAACCCGGACTTCCATTGGTCCCATATCAGGTGGGGTAAGATGAATCTCTGCAACCGACAGATTTTTGGCGGTGAGCCAACTGAGTTTTCCCATCAGTTTGTCTCCCCACTCCGCGTGGTTTACGGGCACATCCACGGATGTGGCGTAACTCCTCAGGGGCACCTGAACGTCTGCCGCCAATTTGCCGGCGGTGTTGGCGCTTTGTTGGGAAACCAGATCCATAACGGATTCGAACCGGGTGCCGGTCAGCAGGCCGGCGGGATCCATGCCCCCCGTTGTCTTTCCGGCTGCTGGCATTAAGGCATCTGTTAGCTGCAAGCCGGTCATCAGCCCGCCGGATTTACCCCCAGTAAGTCCGGCAAACATCTCGGTGCCTTTTGCCATTGCTGGATTTCCGCCCACGGCAGCCTGGCTGGTTGCAGGTTGCAACAGCGCCTGCAGCTCGGCAAACGTCAGCGGACTTGTTGCGGATTCCATTTCTGACGCTGCCTCTGCACCCTTTCCGCCAGCTTCATTACCAGCAATATGGCCGTCATCCTTTACGGCTGACTTACCGCTCTTGCCAGATTCGCCGGTTTTTTTGGCCGGCTCGGCCTGATTTGCCGACTGGGCACCGTCTTCTTTTCTGGGTCTTTTGGCATCGGCTTGCCGGGGCTCATCATTGCGCTTGGACTGCTGACGATCGAGGCGCTTTTGCTCCGCACGGGAGACGGAGTCGTACCGGCTTTCACCGGCACTGCTGTCACGACCGGAACCGGTTTTCGAAGCACCGGCATCGTTCTGCATCCCTGGCGCGGGAGTCTGGGAAAGAACCGTCTGTGTCATGGCAACCTCTTGCCGCTTTTGATCCGTAGGTGCCTGATTCAGTCCGTTTCAAGACTGACTTACAGGCGGTTTCCTAAACAGTTGCAAAAGCAATGCCAGCCAAGCTCTGTTGTCGCCTGATAAACCTACCCTGCACCGCGCGCCATTAACGTGTGAAGACCATCGGTTACGCGCCGAAACTCTGCTTCAATGGCGCCCAGCGCCACAGGTGCATCACTCAGGCGCTCGTCTTGCCCAATTTTTTCCGCTTCTCGGCACAGCTCTCCAAGGCGCGGAGCACCAATATTGATACAACTCCCCTTAAAACTGTGGGCGGTCTTGGCGAAGCCATCTGCGCCTCCGCCATTCATCGCCGCTTTCAAGCTCTCAATGCGCTCTTTTGAATCGTTGAGATAGGTTTGGATCAACATCTCAAACTCATCTTCCATTACGTCCTGAAGCTCTGACAGAGCTTCTTCGTCAAGGTGTGGTTTATCAACCATGACCAACTCCCTTGTATCTGTTAAAAGTGCCAATTAGTGGTACCAGTCATAAACAATTTCCACCCGATTCCCGTGCTCGTGAAACCTGATAGATGCCGCCAGCCGCTTTAGCAATGCCAAGCCCCTTCCCCCATAACGAGGGCCACTCTGCGCCACCTCCGTGGCTTGCAGTACTGGGTGGCTCTTATAATCAAATCCTCGACCACTATCTTCACACACAACACTCAGGCGACCGCCCCAGTGCATAAGATCGTGATAAAAACTGAACCGGACATAATGACCACTCACCTTACCCAAACGCTCAGCGCGCTCGGAATAGTAGCGATCAAAGCCTTCTGGTGTGTATTTCCACTCAGAAGATAGCTCAAGTACGCCATGTTCCAACGCATTATTGTACAGCTCGGAGAGCAGAGTATAAATTTCTCCGCTTTTGCGCCTCAGCCCCGGCACCTCCATGCAAATGTGCAGAAGCAACGGCAAGGGACTGAACTCCCTCAGCGTGCGCCCCTGAATTTCATACACACATTCCCATTCTGTCGGCCCGGCCAACGTAGAAGGCACCGCATTATCTGGCAGCGCCGCAAGGCCTGCCCGATTAACCATTTCGAGACAGCAAATCGTGAGGTCGTCACCAAATTTTTGATGACCAGTGAATTGCTGTATGCCATTCATCAGGGCATCAAATGGATGCCCGTCAGCGCCCACACTTTCGATCGCCAGGCGCACACCTTGCTCGCTAAAGAGTTGCCCTTCGCCATTAGAGCACTCAAGCACGCCATCGGTCATTAACAGCAACCGGTCACCGGGCTGAGACCTGATGGTTTCCATGTCAGCATTAAACCGCTCAGCGCTCAGTATACCAAGCGGCAAGTGCCGGGAAGGCAGAATAAACCGCTCGGTAGACGAACGTATCAGCCACATATCAGGCAAGCCGCCATTCCAGACATTCAACTGATTGAGCCCAAAATCTGCCTCAATCATCACCCCGCAACAAAACATATCTTTTGGCAATATGAGCACGAGTTTCTGGTTGATTTCCCGCAGAATGTCGGGGCCATCAAATCCTTTGCTTGCCATGCCGTAGAAGGTTTCTGCCACAGGCATAGCGCCAATCGCAGCAGGCAGCCCGTGGCCGGTAAAGTCGCCCGCAAACACAAGCATTCCACCTGAGGGACGCGGTGAGGCGAACAGTACATCGCCACTAAAAACGGATAAGGGGGAAACATGATAGCGAATATTAGCTGCATCCAGGCACCCGGTGTGAGCGACGCTGTCGAAGACCCGGCGGGCCACATGCTGCTCTTCCAGCAATGTCCGGTTGCGCTCATGCATCAGATCTCTCTGGTCTGACAGAGCCTGATGCATCAGGCGCATCCGGTTGAAGGCGTTGATTTTGGCCTGGATCATCAATCGGTTATAAGGTTTGCCGAGAAACCCGTCCCCGCCCGCCTCAAGGCATCGCGCCAGATCTTCAGCTTCGGATAGGGAAGTGACAAAAATCACTGGCACCAGCCGCTCACCGGTGAGTTGCTTGATCTGCCGTGCGGCCTCCATACCGTCCATTGCCGGCATCAACGCATCCAGCAGCACAATATCTGGATCTCCCGACCGAAAGAGTGCCACTGCTTCCCGGCCATTGGCGGCAACCAGCACGTCGTGGCCAAGACGTCTGAGCAGGGTCGTCAGTAGTAGGCGGTCACTGTCGCTGTCGTCCGCAATGAGGACTTTTAAGGGGCCACTTTCGGCTGCAGACTCATCCATGAAAGGCTCCAGTGGCCGGGGCAATCACCGGATGGTGAACAGTTGCTCGAAATTGGAAATGGTTAGAATCTTGCGGACATCGTTGTTGCAGTTTTCAATGGCGATGTTGGCATTGTCACCCCCGCCATAGTCTCTCAATAGGAGCAACATGCCCAGTGCAGAGCTGTCGAGGTAAGTCGCTTCTGATAAATCTACAACATAGTTACCAACACCCACACCGCCATGCTCATAAGCATTGCGAAAGGCCTGGTGGGTACTGAAGTCAAAGCGCCCTTCTATTTTGATAATCAGGGTTTGACCGTCGTGACTGCGGCGGGTCTGAATCGGCATCCGCAAAACCTCCGGTGGTATTCACTAAAGCATCTGGCTACCATGATTGAGGCAGCGTGTGCTATACAAGGATAGCCCAGCACCGGTAATTTGCATGGGATTACGATGGATTAAGCGCAATTCTTCAGCGGCGACGACGTGCAAAAGCGCGACCTGCAGCTTCATCAGACAGTTTCTGCTCTTGCAGATCCTTAGCCCTGGACTCTTGTTGGCGACAGGTCTCAATATATTTCTCCATACCTCGCCGACGCTCCCAGGCTTGCTGCCATTCCCGCCGGCGAGCATCAAAAATTGCCTCAGCCTGATCAAGCTGCTTTTGTTGTTGCAGAATAACCAGATCAAGTTGCGCAATAAACGCCTGCCATGCCTGTAAACGGCTGACCTGCACCACGCCATGCTGGCTCTTACGAATCTGATCCCGGTACTCCTGCTGATAGCGATTCAGGTTTCCCACTTGTTCGCTATGCTGCTCCACCCGTTCACGAGCTTTGCCCATGTACTCCAGGGCTTCTTTCTCCTTTCGCTCTTCCAGAGCAAGCACCACGGCCAGGCGCTGGGAACGCAACATCAACCTGCACCTCGGTTGGCGCTGGCGGCCGCAGGATCAGGAACGGCGGATTTACGGCGATCCGGTGAGCGGCGCTCTGGCACAACGGATAGTAGGCCTTCAATACTGTCGGGCAGTGAAGCTCGCTCGTTTAGCCCCTGCTGCAGGAACTGGCGCATATTGCTGATATGGGTAATGGCAAAATCGGTTTCAGGGTCGGAACCTTTCACGTAAGCGCCAACGCTGATCAGATCCCGAGCTTGTTGATAGCGCGAATACACCTGTTTAAAACGCTGAGATCGGGCAAAGTGCTCGGTATTCGTCACCTGAGGCATCACCCGACTGATGGAAGCCTCAACGTCGATGGCTGGATAATGTCCTTCTTCAGCCAACCGACGCGAGAGCACAATATGGCCATCCAGTATCGCCCTGGCCGCATCCGCAATAGGGTCTTGCTGATCGTCACCTTCGGTCAACACAGTATAAAACGCGGTAATGGAGCCGCCTCCGGGCAAACCATTGCCGGTGCGCTCTACCAATTGCGGCAGCTTGGCGAATACGGAAGGTGGATAACCTTTGGTGGCCGGGGGCTCACCAACTGCAAGCGCAATTTCACGCTGGGCCTGGGCGTACCGAGTCAGCGAATCCATAAGCAGAAGCACGCGTTTGCCTTTGTCACGATAGTATTCGGCAATTCGGGTGGTGAGCATGGCTGCTCGCAGGCGCATCAGTGGTGAGTCATCAGCAGGAGAGGCAACCACAACCGATCGGGCCAATCCCTCCTCGCCCAGAATATCTTCAATAAACTCCTTAACTTCTCGACCCCGCTCACCAATCAGCCCAACCACGGTAATATCGGCATCGGTAAACCGGGTCATCATGCCCAACAGCATACTTTTACCCACGCCACTGCCGGCAAAAAGTCCCAGGCGCTGGCCTTGCCCCACCGTCAGCAGCGAATTAATCGCCCGGATGCCCACATCCATAGACTGCCGCACAGGGGCGCGGTTGAGAGGGTTGATGATTTCACCGGTAAGGGGAACCCGCGCTTCGGCCTGAAGTGGCCCTTTGCCATCGAGAGGTTCGCCACTGCCATCCACCACGCGGCCCAACATAAGGGGGCCAACGGGAACACGGCTGGCGGAGGATAACGGAACCACCCTCGCGCCTGGTTTCAGGCCTTCAATGGCGGTTAGGGGCATGAGGTAAACTTTGTCATCCTCAAACCCCACCACTTCGGCTTCAACGGTACCCGTACCCTCGCCTTCGATCACACAACGGTCGCCCACCACCATGGGGCAACCCACACACTCCAAGGTTAGCCCGACCATTCTAGTCAGGCGGCCTGAAAGCTCAGGCTCTGGATTCGTACGCAAATACGCCTGGTATCGGTTCAGACGATCAGCCAGGGAGGTCGTCATCACGCTCGCCTTCGGTGGATTTATCTTCAATAGGGTTGTCTTCAATAGGGCTGTATTCGTTCAGGGTGTTATCCGGCGTGCTCAATACATCTCGATGGAAGTCTGTCAGGTCATCCATCGCGGCGCCCAGCTCTTCGGACTCGCCGTTTTCGCTATCATCTGTCTGCTGTTCCAGCATCGTCTGCACAGCACGCTGGAAGCGTTTTTCAACGGTAAAGTCGACAAGGCTATTGCGGGTTTCAACCCGACAACCGCCAGGTAATAGTTGATCGTCTTCCACAACGGAAGCTGTCGCTTCAAAGCGCTCTGCCACGTCACGAACGGCGCTGTAGTCGCCCGGATGGACATAAATGCGGATGTTCTCCGCCGTTGAGGGCAAAGCCTCAACCGCTCGGCGTACCACTTGTCGAATGTGTGAGGAATCGATCGTCAGCTCACGATAGACCACCGCTCGGGCGAGTACCATCGTAAGGTTTACCAGCGAGGTTTCAAGCTCATCCTGGTGCTGGCGAATGGGTAAAAGCAAATCGCCCAGCATCTGTTTTAGGCGCTCTTGGTTGGCGGTTACTTCGGCTTGGGTTTCTTCGAAGCCCTCATTTCGGCCCCGCTCTCTTCCCTCAGCCAGCCCAGTTTCCACCCCTTCCTTGCGGCCTTGTTCGTAACCTTCAGTGCGGCCTTGCTGTAAACCCTGTTCCCGGCCTTCGTTCAGGCCATCTTCATGTGCGGCCTGGCGAATCTCGGCGATATCTCCTGCCGTCAGAGGTTTGACACTAAGTTCTTCTTCACGGGCAACCTCATTGCCACGGGCGTCCAGCAGCGGGAGCTCCCACCGTTCATAGGCGGTTAACTGCTCTTTGGGGATAAGGCTGGGGTCTCTAGAGAGATCTTTGGAGGAATCTTTCATCACATCATTTCTTCACCGGCACCGCCGAGCGTGATTTCTCCCGCTTCAGCCATGCGACGGGCTATGGTAATAATGTCTTTCTGGGCAGACTCTACGTCGCTGACCCGCACAGGGCCTTTGGCTTCCAGATCGTCCTTCAACAGCTCTGCGGCACGCTTGGACATATTCTTGAATATTTTCTCCTGAACCCCGTCATCAGCCCCTTTCAGAGCAACAACCAGCACTTCTGAAGACACCTCACGCAGCAACGCCTGAATGCCCCGGTCATCAATATCCTTGAGGTTATCAAACACAAACATGAGGTCTTCAATGGTGGTCGCCAGATCCGGATCCGTATCCTTAATGGAATCCAGCAAAGCGCCTTCAATACTACGATCCATAAAGTTCATGATGTCCGCGGCGCGCTTTACACCACCTATACGACTCGTCTGTGCAGCTGAGCCGCCAGAGAACTGTTTCTCAAGAATGTCGTTCAGCTCCTGCAGGGCTTGGGGTTGAATGCTCTCCAGCGAAGCAACCCGCATCATTACGTCGAGGCGCACTTTATCATCGAGCGTAGCGAGAATTTCGGCGGCCTGATCGGGATCGAGATATGAAATCACAATGGCCTGAATCTGCGGATGCTCGTAGCGGATGATATCGCCGACGGCTCTTGGCTCCATCCATTTGAGTGTGTCCAAGCCGGTGGTATTACCACCAATAAGAATGCGATCAATCAGGCTGGCGGCTTTATCGTCGCCTAACGCCTGGGTGAGCATGGCACGGATATAGTCATCATTGCCCACGCCAAGGCCAGTTTGGCCACCTACAGCGTCCACAAACTGGCTAAGTACGTAGGATACATCGTCTTTGCTGACATCCCGCATCTGGGCCATGGCAACACCTACCCGCTGAACCTCTTTGGGCCCCATGTGCTGGAGCACTTCGGCTGCATCCGCCTCGCCCAGGGACATCAGGAGGATCGCGGCCTGCTCTACTCGCGGAATTTTCCGCTGAGGCTTCTGGGGCGAGTCACCGCCCGGCTGCATGGCTTGTTCAGTCATCAACATTCACCCACTGTCGCATAACCTGAGAAACTCTCGCCGGGTCTTCCGCAATCAGGCCTTTAAGAGCATTCAACTGCCTATCATAATTGTCTGTTGCGCCCGGCAAAAGCAAGTCGTCCTGAGAGGACATAGCTTGGCGCAAGGTGTCCCCGCCTTCAACTCCATCAAGACCATCGTAACTACCCGTATCGGCTTCATCCCCACGCTCACGGCGCCCACTACCAGACAGGCTTTTCAACGTCGGGCGCAGCAAACCAAGCACCAGCACCAAGATAACCAAACCGGCCAACACCTGCTTCATCAGATCCCAGAACCAAGGCTGTTCCCAGAACCCCGGGGCTTCAAACTCAAATACTTCTTCCGGTGCAAACGCGGTATTCATCACGGTAACACTGTCGCCACGGGCCGCAGAATAGCCAACGGCATCCCGCACCAACATGCTCAGCCGCTGCAACTCCTGTTCAGCCCAAGGCTCGTAAGTCACCGCTCCAGTGTCGGGATTGATCACTTTCATGTCGTCTACAGCAAGCGCAACGGTAACCCGTCTCACCCGTCCCAGCTCTTGGCGGGTGTAGCTGACAGTACGATCCATCTCGTAGTTTCGGGTGGATTCCTTGCGCACATTAACCGGTTGTGCGGCGGGCGCGCCCTCAGCATCGCCTGGGTTGGCGGTGGGATTTATTTGTTCCGGCACGGTGGCATTGGCAGGAGGCTGGTTGGACAGTGCCCCCGGAACCCCACCGTTAAAGCCGGCAACGCGCTGTTCTGTAAGATCCCGCTCACTGCGAACCGCTTGCTGCTCCGGATTAAACAGCTCCTCTGCCTGCTCCACCGACGAGAAATCCAGATCTGCAGACACCTCTGCTCGGTATCGGCCTTCGCCAACAATGGGGGCAATCAGGGAGGCAACACGTCGGGTCAGGCGCTCCTCCATGCGCGAGGTGTATTCGTACTGATCCTCCATGCGCTCGCCATCGCCACGACTTTCTTTGCCAGTCAATAGATTGCCGTTCTGGTCAACAACCGTGACATGGTCCTTGTTCATCATCGGAATACTGCCAGCAACCAGGTTCACAATCGCTGCAATCTGCTCCTGTTCGGGACGGCGCCCGGCAAAAGCTTCGAGAAAAACGGAGGCTGTCGGGTCGCGGGCATCCCGCACAAATACGGATCGCTTCGGAATCGCCAAGTGAACCCTGGCACCGCGAACACCGCGCATGCTGGAGATGGTTCGTGCCAGTTCGCCTTCAAGGCCACGGCGGTAACTAATGGTTTCCATGAACTGCGACGTACCCAGCCCACGATCCTGATCCAGCAGCTCGTAGCCCATGGTTTTCTGGTCTGTTACGCCCTCGGCAGCTAGCTTCAGGCGCGCATTGTAAACCTGATCAGACGGCACCAGCAGCGCACCGGTGCGGGTATCCATCTTGTAATCAATGCCATTGCTCTCAAGAATAGTGGTCACGTCCTGAGGGTTGTACGCCGACAAATCCCCTACCACTGGCTGGTAATTTGGCTCCTGGGCCCAGAGTACAACCGCGACTCCCAACGCAACGCTGGCAGCCAGACCGACCATCAGGCCAACCTGGCGTAGCAGATTCAGGCGGTTGAATCCCAGAAACAAGTCGCTGCTGCTTTCGGAGCTATCGCCACCCTGCGCGGCTGGCATATTTGAGGTGGTTTCTGCGGGAACGCTGGCCATGTCTGTACTCCGTTATCAGATTGGCATATTCATGATGTCTTCGTATGCCCGAACTACCCGGTTACGCACCTGGGTAAGAGCTTCGAAGGACACTGTAGATTTCTGGGCAGCAATCATCACGCGGGTAATATCCACATTGGGGTCGCCCATATCGTACGCCGTCCGTAGGTCGCTGGCATTTTGCTGAACATCGTTCACATTATTGACGGCGTTGCTCAGCATATCGCCGAAGCTTGATGTCTCTGTGGGCTGATCAACCTGACGCGGCCCATCAATACGGCCACGCACGGACTGATCCTGATCAATGCGCTGGTTCTGCGTCATTTGCGAACGCAGTGAACGAATATCGGACAGAACACTGTTTATGTCGGCACGCTGAACCATAACTTTCTCCTGACACCACCTCGGCGTGGGTGGTCTTGCTGGCCTAACTGTATAGGCTGAGGCTAAGCAATGGTCAGGCCACAATTATTTAACCATTAATTACCAGTAAGTTAGCGTGTCTTCCAAGACTTCCAAAAGCATTGCTGACGGAGTTTTGACGGAGTGGACTAGGCTAAGTAACGAAGACGCAAACCGGGTGACTGTGCAAACACTGAAAAACCGATCTGAAATCCCCACTCAGGTCAATCACACAGTTACCCACAATACCTGTGGATAAGATTGTTAACACGGCAAGGACAGGTGCCGTACAACACTGTGGAATGGGGGCTTCGGAAAACTGGCGTTAAATTAACCAGTCAGGAAAAAGCTTAAAAAAAAGCACCCAGAAGGGTGCCGAATGAAGAGGGTACTACACGAAACTACGAAGAAAAATCAGAGTGTTGCTAACTCAGCGTCTAAATCGATACCGGAATCACGGATTTGGGCAAGCTTATACCTTAGGGTTCGTGGGCTTATGCCCAACTGCTCAGCGGCTCTGTTGCGACGCCCACGCTCATTTTTGAGTGTCTGAATGATAATACGGAACTCCTGCTGTCGTAGATCATCGCCAAGAGATCCGGCTTCAACCGAGATCGGGTCTGGATGATTTGCTTCCGTAAAGCTGGAATTCGAAGCTACCGTATCTGACTGCTCAACTGCCTCCGACGCTAAGGGCGAAGTTACCGGCACGCCAGTAGCCCTGAGGCCATCAAAACGGCCTGTGGCGCCAAGATCAAGGCACAGATCCTCAGCGTGAATCACATTGCCCTGATGCAGAACCAGCGACCGCTGAATGGCGTTATCCAACTCCCGCACGTTGCCCGGCCAGCTGTGTTGCATGAGCGCATTGCGTGCATCGGCAGCAAAGCTGACACCGGTAAACTTCATCTTGCGGCAGTGCTTCTTCAGCAGCGAAGTGGCCATCGGCAAAATATCCAGCGGGCGCTCACGCAGCGGCTGCCAGTGCATGGGAAATACGCTCAGCCGGTAGTACAGATCCTCCCGGAACCGTCCTTCGCGCACAAAATCTGCCAGGTCACGGTTGGTCGTGGCAATCACCCGAACATCCAGTGAGATGGTTTTACGACCACCCACTCGTTCCACTTCCCGCTCTTGCAGAACCCGAAGCAGTTTGGACTGAAGCGCCGGGTCCATTTCTGAGACTTCGTCCAGCAGAATCGTTCCGCCATTAGCTTGTTCAAACTTGCCAGGCGCGGATGCAACCGCACCTGTAAAGGCACCTTTCTCGTGGCCAAACAGAATCGCCTCAAGCATGTTCTCAGGGATGGCCGCACAATTAATGGCTACAAATGGCTGATCCGCCCGTGGTGATTGCTGGTGAATGTATCTGGCCAACACCTCTTTACCCGTACCACTTTCCCCAGAAATCATCACTGTCGAATCACTGCCTGCCACTTTGGCGGCCAGCTGGAAAATACGTTTACTTACCGGGTCTTCAGCCACTGGCTCATCACCGGTTTTCTGACGGCTGCCGCCCACCACCTTGGTGACTGCATCAACAAGCACTTTAGGCTCAAACGGCTTAACCAGGTAATCCACCGCACCGGATTGCATGGCAGACACAGCATGGTTGATTTGCCCGTATGCAGTGATCAGCATCATCGGCAAACCTGGGTACAACCGCTGCACCTCACCCAGCAACTCATGGCCGGAAAGTCCGGGCATGTTCACATCGCTGACCACCATATCAACCGGCGACTCCGCCAGACGCACCAGCGCCTCATGGGCATTTGCAGCCTCACGCACACGAAACTTTGCCAGCTCCAAGGTTGTTACCAGCGCATCCCGCAGGTCGCGGTCATCTTCAACAATCAGAATCTGGGCCTTGGCCATGGTTGCCTCCGATCAGCCTTTGTTACGCAGTAGCGGCAGACGCAGGGTTGCAACAGCACCACTCTGCTCTGGCGATTCAATGGAAAACTGCCCTTGATGAGCCTTCACAACGGCTTGCACAACCGCCAAGCCAAGCCCCGTGCCGTGGGACTTGGTAGTGTAGAAAGCCTCCGCCAACCGGTTTGCTTCTGCCTTACCAAACCCCGGGCCGTTATCCATAACCCGAATCAGCATCTCACCCGCTTCCGACGTAGCTTGAACAGCAACGGCGGTAGCACCTGCTTCGAGACTGTTATTCACCAGATTGGTACAAGCCCCCACCAACGCATCCCGGTTACACATCAACAGGCAATCCGCGGGCACATCATTCTTCAATATTACATCTGAACCGACGGCAGGCTTGATCCCCTCAAGCGCAGATTCCAGAGCCGAAACCAACGTGGCAGCAGACAGCTCCTCTGCCAAACGGGTCTCGCCCCGCGCAAAAATCAGCATATCCCGCACCTGCTGCTCCAGATGCGTAAGCCGAGACATCAGCCGAGAAGCGCAACGCTGACGCATCTCCTCATCCAAATCGTCCTGGGTTAAATGGCCACCATAAAGAATGGCCGCAGACAAAGGCGTGCGAATCTGATGCGCAAGCGAAGCCACCATCTTGCCCATGGCAGAAAGCCGCCGGGCATGGGCCAGCTGCGATTGCAGATGACGGGTTTCTGTCAGATCAGTGAGCAGAATCAACTGCCCGGGCTGGTTATCCATGGTACGGATTTCAATGCTCACCCGGCGCCCATCTTTCAGAGACACCTCATGACCATCATCCTGGCGCGGCGAAAAACAACGATGAATCACATCCACCCAACGCTCACCACCCAACGGCTCACCTAGCAAAGCGATAGCCGCCGGATTGGTTTGAGAAACCACGCCCTGGCTATCCAGAACCACCACCCCAGCCGGCAGAGCTTTCAACAGGGTAGACAGCCGGTCGGCCAACTGCTCCTTCTCCTCCAACTCCTGCTGACGCTGCAGCGACTCGTGGCTCAACTCGCCAGATAACTGATTAACCCGCGACTCCAGCGTGCGATAGGAATCGGTAATCTGCCGCGACATCTGGTTAAACATATCCAGCGCAGAATCCACCGCCTGATCGTCCTGCTGTGGAAACAGCGCCCTGACCTTATCGTTAGCATCCGCCGCCGCATTGGCCTCGGCCTCATGCTCCGACGACTGGATGACAAACTGTGCCTGACTCATAACCTGACTCCCAATTAGCCCGTCACACCGGACTACACCCTTAGGATGATTCGTTTACAAGTCACTAAGCCAGCGCCGTGCCAACTAGAGATTTTCGATATATATCAATAGATAAGAAAACCCACCGGACGGCGACTGACGGTTTTACGTCGCCCAAAACCAAAAAACGCCAAAGGAAAAATACCTTTGACGTCTTGTTGTCACAAAAAAGGAAGGCCATTCCGCTAGTTACTGCGAGGGTGTGGGGTGGTCCTTTAAAAAATGAGTCGCTTGTCTGAGCAAAGCGAGTTGTGCGACCCATTTTTTAAAGGACCACCTCGCGACCGCGCCAGCACCATAACCTAAACGATCAAGAATCCTCAGACTCCTCCTCGCGAAGCCCATACTTGCGAACCTTCTCAACCAAAGTCGTCCGCCGAATCCGCAGTTTCTCCGCCGCACGAGCAACCACCCCCCCAGCCTCATCCAAAGCCTGTTGAATCAGCTGCTTTTCAAGGTTCGACAAATAATCCTTCAAATCAATACCATTCACCGGCAGCAGAGCCGGCGCATCCAAACCCACCAACCCAGGGATACCAGAAGGCATACCCGAATCCTCAATGGGCCGATTCTCATCAAAATCGTCCACATACCGAAACTTCTTCGGCAACTCCTGCACCCCAATAACCGAATAGGGGTGCATAATCGCCAATCGCTCTACCAGGTTCGCCAACTCGCGAATATTACCCGGCCAGTCGTGCCGGCATAAACTCATGATCGCCGCCGAATTCATCCGCAACGAGCCGCGCTTCTCCTTCTCCATACGGGAAATCAGCTCATTGATCAGCAACGGAATATCCTCTACCCGATCCCGCAGCGACGGTACCTCAATGGGGAAAACATTCAGCCGGTAATACAGATCCTCCCGGAACTCACCCGATTCGATCATATTCTCAAGGTGCTTGTGAGTGGCCGCGACAACACGAACGTTCGCAGAAACTGTCCGGTTACTGCCTACCCGCTCGAACGTACGCTCCTGCAAAACCCGCAGGATTTTCACCTGCATGCTCAGAGGCATATCGCCGATTTCATCCAGAAACAAAGTGCCACCCTCAGCCAATTCGAAACGCCCGACCCTGGCTGTAATCGCACCGGTAAATGCGCCTTTTTCATGGCCAAAAAGTTCACTCTCCAACAACTCTGCGGGAATGGCACCGCAGTTTACGGGCACAAACGGCTTTTCGCGGCGTGACGAGTGGTAGTGAAGGTTTCGCGCAACCACTTCTTTACCCGTGCCAGACGGTCCTGTGATCAGAACGCTCACATCCTTGTCTGCAACCTGTTCCATGAGCTGGCGCACGTGCTGAACCTTACGACTGGTACCAACCAGGCTACGGAACAACTGCAGGCTTCGCTGCTGGCCACGTTTTTCGGAGCGAAGGAACTGATCGACGTATATCTGTGCACGATAAAGCGAATCCACAAACTTGGTGTAGTTCAAAGGCCATTCCATGCGGGCAATAACGCGGGCCGCATCCACCTCAGCCAAGCCTTTGAGCGCCGGATCGCCCACCATTAAAAGTGGCACCCCCTTGACCGCCTTGCACACCTTTTCAATAGTGCTGACGATACCCGGTTCTTCGCCGTTTACCACGACGACAGAAATATCCGCCAGCGCCTCTTCATCTCCAGATTCGAGGAGTGCCACGGCCTCACTGCCAGCAACAACCTGCTCTTCGCCAATGAATTCCAGAATCGTCGTCATATCCTGGAGCCTGGATTCGTCCTCACTCAGCACCAGAACCTTGTTATTTTTAGACATTCACAAGAATCTCTTTAGGGATTTG
>JBQCZX010000059.1:0-14834 GCA_052089485.1 Marinobacter sp.
AGACAGGGGTGTCCGATGGTGTTGGGAACGACGTCAACGAACTGCTTGCAAAGGTTCGTTCTGACGAGCGGGTGCTGCTGATCGGAAAAGACGGCGGGATCAAAAGTCGCGAATCCAGCCTCAACCTCGACGCAATTTTCCGCCGGGTCGATGCCATGTCGATGCGCATGCGTGAGATGCGCACCGATTGAGCTAACTGCCGGCGCCGGCCTTAGTGAATTTTTAGCAGTGCATCTTCGATGTCGCTGCTGTTTTCCGGGCGGACGACCCGCGCTATTTCTTCACCATCCTTTAAAAAAATCAGGGTCGGCCAGAGCTTAACGCCAAACGTCCGCCCCAATCTGCGGCCTTTGCCATCCTCAGCCTTCACATGCGGAACGTCTGGGTGATTGTCCATTGCTGCCTTGATGTCCGCCTGAGCACCCTGGCAGATCCCGCACCAGTTGGTGCCGAATTCGATCACCATTGAGCCCATGCTCTGGTCCAGCTCATCACGGCTCAGGGTTTCGGGTGTATATCGGCTGGTGTACGACATGGTGTCTCCTTGTTGGGTTATCTATTCTTTAAGCCGGACAAGCAACCGGCCATCCTCAACCTGAATATAATCCACTCCCGCTGCAAAGGATTGCCAGAATCCCGGGTTGGCGCCGAACTCGTTAACCAGGTCCACATTCTTGAGGTTACCCAGCCAGGCATTCGGAATGGGCACGCCCATGAGGCTGACGCCCTTTAACTTAACCAGGGGTCGACCGTTGGCAAAGGACAATTCCACACCGGCATTTACTTGCAGGGTTCTGCCGCCGAGCACAGGGAAGCCCTCTTGAAGAGGCACCAGAAGGAGTGCGCTCAGCAGATTGTCTGAAAGGTCGACGGCGAGTCTCTGAGCCAGATCGGTGTTATTGGCCAGCATGCTGTTGAGTTCCCGCTCGCTGAAACGTACCTCCCGGCTGGCGCCTTCTTCACTGTAGGGTACCGACTGCAACGGGCGGCCGGATTCGCCGCCTTGGGTTTCAATACCCAGACTACTCAGCTTGTTGTTGAGTGAATCCTGTTCACTGGCATTCAGGGTTACGGGTTCGAAGTTGTCAGGAAACACATAGTGGCTTAACCACCAGTAACCGACGCCGACGGTGGCAACGATGGTGAGCAGCACAATGCCAAAGACATGCAAGCCACTGAAGCCCTTTTTTGCGGGCGGCGTCGCTGATGCTGTTTTATCCTCGGTCGTTTTATTCATTGCCCATGATACCTGGTTGCCCTCTGAAAACGCTTTGACGAATACCCTAGTATGCTCACACCCGGTCAATAATCCCACACAGCGCATCCAACCCATCAGACAAATCGGAGCCCCAAGTGATTAAGCCCAGTTGTTACAGCTGTCGGAAAAAGTTTGAGCCATCTGAGCTCCGTGTCTCTTACTCGAAAAACTACTGTGAGGGCTGCGGTGTTGGGCTGTTTGGCGAGGATTATTTCAGTTTCACCGCTAAGCCCGCCCCAACTATCCGGAAGAACCTGACTGTCCATTTTGCAGTGCTTCTTGTCGTGGTTTGTGGCCTGTTGTTATGGTTTTTGACTGGCAGGTCGTGAGCGCTCAAAAGCGGGACAGGTCTATTTTCCATTTCCCCCGACTTTATCTCGAGAGGGCACCGGCAAGCGCCTGAACACAGCGGTGGAACAGCTCTGCAGAGAAAAGCGCGTGTTTGTGGCAGTTTCGGTGTATTGATGTCTCGTTATTGTTCTCAAATGTCCCGTTTCTATTGGGAATTAATGGATCTTTGTTTATCATGTTCTGGTGGGTTGCCAGTGACGGCGACGACAGGAAATCTGAATGATTCTTCAGGGATGGACGGAACCAGGAATGAGCAAGAATGTTGTATTGTTGGGCGACATGGGAACAGAGCACCAAGGATTCCCACCCACCCCGGTGATTGCCGGCTCCCCCGGTGATTGCCGGCTCCCCCGATGTCTTGATTGACGGCAAACCCGTCGCCCGTGTCGGTGACCCCCTCGCGCCACATTCCAAACCCAAGCACCCGCCGCATCCACGCGCTATTGCCGCGGGTTCCGCAACGGTGCTGATTAATGGCATTCCTGCTGCGGTGACTGGCAGCGCAATCTCTTGTGGCGGTGTCACTATCGGCAGTGGCAGTGTTGTGATTGGCGATACCCATTCTCCTGCGCCGTTTTCAGGGATCTCACCAGCGCCGTCAAAGCCTGCTGCGCAGGCAGCGTCTCGTACCAATCACACTGGTGGTGCTATTCCTGAATCATTCAGCGCCAATAGTTCCGGGAGTGGTACAAGTAATCCCGTGGCTGGTGGGTCGTTAGCTTCCAGTATGGCCGGGGCTGCCCCGGTCTCAACTCCAGCGAATGGTCAGTCGAAGCCTGAGCTAGAGCCTGGCTACCATGTGGTTCAGGCACCCATGAGCAAGACAGAACTGTTAAGCGCCTTATACGGTGATGCCTCGGCAAAACCAAATAGCTTTGACCGGTTGAATCCGGACCTTGGCGCGCAGGTGTTGCCTGGTGAGATGATTGTGTTGGGTGATCCTGAAGGCACGGCGTGCACTCAAAAAGAAGCCGAATTGATGGAGGTGGCTTCTCGGGTAAATGCTCAGGTAAGGTCGCTGGAGCAGGACGAGGCGGGGTTTCTCGTCAAATATTACGACTTGTTGGAGGCCATCACCTCAACTGGTTCGGCGGGGCTGGGTGCAGGCGCAGTGATGGTGTCGAAGCAGATCAGTAGTATTGAGGCGACTTTGAAGAACATTGAGCGGCTTCATCAGGAGAGTTACCGCAAGCACGGCCATCTCAATCATCCGGAGTTTTTCGGGAAACGGCGGGCGCTTTTCAAGGAGCTGGACTTTGCTTTGGGAAGCGTGGCCCGCCGGGGAATGTCTCTGGATGACGATGCCAAGTTAAAACGAGCGCTGGGGTTGTCGTCGAAAAGTATCGTGAATAACTGGAAGACCGCTGGGGTTGGTGGCATACCTGGGTACGCTACGCACTATGAGCGAGTGTCTAAAGGCGCGAAGTATATCCGCAATGTGGGATATCTTGGGATCACTCTGGATGTGTCCATGTCTGCGCTAAAAATTCGTGAGGCTTGCACTGCGGGTGACGATCAGGCGTGTCAGGCCGTTTCGTATCAGGAGGGCGGTAAGCTCGTGGGCTCGATGAGTGGCGGTGCTATCGGAGCCGGTGCTGCATATGGCTGTTTAGCCTTTGGTGTCACTTCAGCAGGTATTGGAGGAATAGCCTGCGCAGTGATCGGCGGCGGCGTAGGTGCCGCTGTGGGAGGAAATTATGGAGGTAAGGTCGGTAAGGCCCTTGGGGAGAAGATCAGGGAGATGATTCATGAATGAGGGCCAATTGACAGAGTTGGTGGTAATTATAGGTGCGCTCTCTTTAGGGGCTGGCTTCATTTTACTTTTGCTTATGGTTACGTTGTTTTTCCGAAAAACAGTGGAGGTGGAGGGTCGAGTAGCGACACCGGGTAAGCAGCTGGATGAAGCTCGCAGTATCTGGGGAAACGGGCCCATCGGTCGCTGGATGAGGGTGATGTATGTATACGCTTTTGTGGTGTTCCGACACATTCCAAGAATAGGGCCTCGCATTAAATCGAGAATGGGGGATGAGAAAGAACCCTTACCCCTCTCATTGAAACTGTGGATTGTTGTGCCTTTCACCGTGTATGCGGTTCTTATGTTTCTGTTTTTCTTCTCCGGTTGGTATGTCGGAGCGTTCGATTAGCTGATGCCATTAATATTCGGAGGGCCTCGGTTAAGTGCTATCGGAGGTGATGAGCGATGAGCGACTCTCTCCAGCACATTGCTGCATTTATCGGAACTGGGTCCCTTGTTTTGGGATTGGTCTCACTATGCATAATGCTAACCTTGGCCTTCTCTCGAGTGTCGACAATCGAGGAAAGAATTTCACGCCCCGGAACGTCTGCACTGGAACACAGGAAAATCTGGGGTAACGACCCTTTGGGCCGATTAATGAGAAGCGGCTATGTATTTACGTTTCTTGTTCTTCGATCAGTACCCTCAAGCCGGCTCAATCGGTCAGCGGCGAAAATTGGCAATGTATCCACAGAATTACCTTTGCGAATGACCTTGTGGGCGGTAGTGCCTCCATTGCTCTTGTATGGTTGCTTTGCAGTTTTGTTAATTGTCGGTTTGCTCTTGTGAGGAGCATCTGTCGGCATTATTGACGTCCTCAAGGATGAGTGGTGTGCTGGGTTGCTGCCTACCACCGGATCACTGGTTAATTTCGCCCAGCCCAGTCGTCTCGAGTTCCCTCGAATGTCATTCCTAATGACGACTGCCCAACTTTGAACGTTGCGATGAACGGACGGTCCGGCAGGCGATACCAGAAATCTTCGGGTAAGCAGATTTCGAAATATAGACGTTTCAGATGATCGCTTTCTAGCTGGTAGTCGCATGAATAGCGCCCGCCGCCGCGGTATTTGGTAACCAGGTATTTGACTGTTTTTGTTTCGCTATCCAGCATTGTCCAGATGCGTGGGATCGTGTAACCGAAGGATAAGTAGCTCATCAGCCAGAGCATCAAGGGGCAGCCTATGAAAACGAGGCACTTTCTGGCACGGCCAAACGAATACCACTGAAAGGCCGGCGTGATCTTTCCGGTTTGAAGCAGGTATCCTGCCCGCCGCGAGGCGGCGAGCGACATAAATGCCGATAGGTATAGCGCGACAGTCGCAACCTCTGGATTGGGAAAGAAGTTTTTAGGGCCGAATATCTGAGGCACCGCGAGGATGACGAGTGGCAGCAGAATGGCACACAGAACTTTCTGATACCCATTCATACCGGATTTCAGGGTGGCTCTTTTCATAGGTAATCCCTTACAGTCAGGTCGCGTAGTCCTTACGCAAGCGGTCGCATATTACCAAATGGTTGTGGGCAGTACAGCAGGGCAGGCCAGGCCAGTACAGAACTGCTCCTGTCCCTTGCATGAGGCCGTCCTTTACGCAGATATAGACTACCTCCGCGCATTACTAGAGCTGGGGGCGGACCCGAACCTGCCGATTGAGATGCCGGATAAGGACTTCCACGGCTTTAACGCGCTTCAGTTCGCTGCGTTTCTGGAGGCCCGGAATCAGGAAATGTATCAGGCTATCCGGGCAGAGCTTGAGAGTATGGATAGCGGCTGAATGCAAGTGGCCTTATAGCGCCTGCACACAGCGGTGGAACAGTTCTGTAGCGAAAAACGGATGTTCGCCTGGCTGCTCAGCCACAAAGAGTTGACCACCGGATTCGCGGATACCGCCCTCAATCATCAGGTTGTCACTCAGCTCAAAGTCCTCGATTGTATGGCCCTTGTCGTCCAGGCCGGTTGCACCTGCCCGTTCCCGGTAGTGCCGGCTATCCAGAGTGAATCCGAATGCGGGCTTGCCCTGGCCAATCATGTAACCCACCTCATACACGGTACCCGGGTCGGCGCTGATGCCGCGAAAGGGTGTCAGGTTGGCGATGATGGCGTCGCAGCTGTCCATCAGTTCACGGTTGGCCTTGTAGATTCCATGCCCGCGCTCGGGTTTGGCCTGGCCGTCTGAAAACGTCAGTTCGGTATCCAGCGGGTCTACGCCCTCAAACCCGTATTCCCGGAGGAGGCGTTTTTTCTCGGCTACGATAAGCTGATGTTCGTTGGCTAGGAAGAAGACTTCCGGGCCGGCGAGGTAGATGCGTTTTGGCTTTGCCATAGGGGCCTCTTAAGGCTGGTTGTATATAATTGGACAGATCCATTAACGGCTGAGTCGGAGGTAGAGCACGAGCGTCTTGTTTAGTCCGGTTCATGAGGAGTTCGCCTCTCTTAAATTTCTGTAACCTGTTGAAAGATAAATAAAATGTAAAGGTGGCTTCGCGTGTATTTCTGATATTCTCGAATGGTTCTAAAACCTGACAGGTGCCTGACAGGACGATGGAGGAAATGGTCTCCTTCCCGTCATACTGGGCAGGTCAGACCACCTGAACAATGGGATTTACATCAATGAAAATGAAATCACTGCTCGTTTTTTTTATCTCTGAGTGCCACCTCATTGGGTGCCGTTGCGGATAACACAGCCGACGCCGCGCTGGGTGGTGGTATTGGCGGAGCGATTGGGGCTGCCATCGGCAACGAGGTAGGTGGCAGAGATGGTGCTATTCTCGGCGGTGCCGTCGGTGCGGCAACGGGAACAGCCATTACCACCAAAGATCAGAGAGAATACTATCACGACCATGATCGCCGTCGTCATGACTACGACGATCGCCGGTCTTACCGTAAGTCTCGTGGCCATTTCTGCCCGCGGGGTCAGGCGAAAAAGGGCAATTGCTGAAACGCACAAGCCCGCACTTTATGCGGGGCCACGCCGCTTGATTTCCGGCCATTTGACCTGATTATTTCAACCATCCGACAAATCAGAGACCGATCAAGCATGACTGATATCCGACACCTCGTGTGCCCCCATTGCCACAAAGCGAATCGCGTACCGGCGGACAAGCTTTCCGCCGGTGGTAACTGTGGTGCGTGCAAACAACCGCTCTGGCCGGATCAATTGCTGGAGCTGACAGAGCAGACCTTCGCGGCACACACCGGGCGCAGCGATGTGCCCGTGATAGTGGACTTCTGGGCCAGTTGGTGTGGCCCCTGTAAGGCGATGGCGCCCCAGTATGAGCAGGCTGCAAAGGAGTGGCAGGGTAAGGTTCGCTTTGCCAAGCTCAACACCGAACAGGCTCCCGGGCCGTCCGGCCAGTTTGGTATCCGCAGTATTCCCACGCTGATTCTGTTCCAGAAGGGCCGGGAAGTCGCCCGTCAAAGCGGCGCCATGAACAGGGCTCAGATCAGCCAGTGGTTGCAGTCGAAGGGTATTCGGTAGTTTGTCGATAATTGGGGAAGTCGGGGCAGGTGTTCAGTTACTGCTTTATGACGAAACATGTGCATTTGGTCGTTCCGACGGTTTTCACCCTGCCATGGGCTGGATGAGCAAGACCCTTTCAGGGCTTTGGCAGGCAACCATGAAGTGCGGGTAGAGGCCTATCGGCAGTTTGTTGTGAAGGAAAATGGTATACAGTCAGACGAGTTGATTCGCGGAAGCCGGGTAGGCCGGCGTCTGGAACATAAATCTGTCCCGGTTTTCCGCATTGCTCTATACACTGATTCTGGCCCACTGTGTGATTCTGTTTGTGGGTGGGCACTACACCTACGCCGACGCGCCGCTGTTTGAAGGTCTGTTTGGCAGTGAGCGAAACAACTACGACAAACTGGGGCATTTTTTCCAGAGCCTGGATACAACCGAATAAAAGAAATCCGGGACAGAGTGATTGTGACGCAGGGTCTCAAAGACAAGCCTGCACCCCATCACCAAGTGTCAGCTCACATGGTGTTTCTCTCATTGGTATCGAAATCATTGAAGTACGCGCTGCCGATCCGGAAGAGCTATCGCAAGGCAGGTGCCAGGTTTGTCCGTTGGTATGGTGCCCCAGATGAGTGGTGAGGAGTAACCCCATGCGCAGACTATTCTTCGGCTTGGAGATTCCCGCTCAGATCAAAGCTCGCCTGTTAAAGGCCAAATGGAGAGCCTCGGATTAACAACGGAAAGTCGGGCATTTCGCCCCCATATCACCCTGTCCAGATTCAAGTGCCAGCCCGGTTCGGTTGAGAGCTTGCTGGCCGAGTATGAGGGGAGGGTTTTCGGGTCGTTTCAGGTGGATCAGTTTGTGCTCTATAAGAGCGAACAGCGCTCCGGTGGTTCGGTACACACAGTGATTGAACGCTTTCCTCTTGGATGTTGTGACTCAAACGCAAGAAAGTCAGATTACAACTTGATCAAGCTGCCGGTTTAAGCAATTCGACTCCAGAGTTTCGATATGCCCATTTTGGGTATATAATTACCCAAAATGGGTTTTAGGGGGTGCAGTTTACATGCCATCAGTAACAACATCGAACCGCACTGGATTAGCAGATGCCCTGTTTTCACAAACCCGCCAAAAGGTATTGCGACTGTTCTTTGCACGTCAGGAAAGGGACTTTTCGGTCAAAGAGCTCATCGAGCAGGCGGAAGCAGGTTCGGGGGCTGTGCAGCGGGAACTGGCGCGTCTGGTGGATAGCGGCCTGGTGCAGGTGAAGCTGCTGGGGAGCCAGAAACGATATAGGGCCAACCCGGACTCGCCCATTTTTCCGGAGTTGTCTTCTATTGTCTCCAAGCTGCTCGGTCCAGAACAACAGGTTGAAGACGCGCTCAATTCGATTAGCGATAAAATCGATCTGGCCCTGATTTATGGTTCGGTGGCGAAGAGAACCGATCATGCCAATAGCGATATCGACCTCATGTTGATATCGGATTCCCTCACCCTGGAGGAGGTCTTTGAAGCTTTGGGGCCAGCAGAGATCAAGCTTTCCCGCACCATCAACCCAACCCTCTACAAGCAAGAAGAGTTTAAGAAACGTCGAGCCAACAAAAACCCTTTTTTGAGGAAAGTCCTGGAAGGACAGTACATATTATTGAAAGGAAGCATCAATGAATGAAGACGCACTGGAAAACTTGGTCCGGATACACAAACTCCACCATGAGGCGGTAGACGCCAACGAGGTTCAGGGGCTTATCCAATCCGGTAGCGTTCGATTAAAGGACGCGGGTCTGGAAACTCTTAGCCTGGAGAGCCGCTTTGATTTGTCTTACAACGCAGCGCACGCGCTTTCTTTGGCTGCACTTCGTCACTTTGGTTATCGGTCGGACAATCGATACCTAGTGTTTCAATGCTTGCAGCATACGCTCGACTTGGCGCCAGCCAAATGGCGGGTTCTTGATCAGGCCCATCGCAAGCGAAACCTTGCAGAATATGAAGGCAATATCGACGTAGACGAAGGGTTGGTGACAAGTCTCATGGAAATAACAGAAGAAATCAGGCGAGCGGTGGTTGTACTTACCACAGGGTAAATCCTACGATTACCCACATTGGGTAAAATAATGCCCAATATGGGTAATTGAGTAACCCCGCCCATCAATTGGCTTCTGAAACCTGCTCCACAACCGGAACTCTCTGCCACGTCGAGCGATCCATCCAGGGGTCGCGCAGGCCAATGTGCCCGACCCCGGGCAATTTGACGGCCAAAGCCAGAGGGTCAATGCCAATGTTGAGGCCTAGGATGTTCAGTTCAACACCTTCCCGGATACTCGCCATAAGGCCAAAATAACCATTGAGGGAGAACTGGTAGCCCGAGCCGCTGGGCGCTTTCGCAAATACTCCGTCAGCGAGATAGTCTTTTCCGATGGCAAGGTTGGGCAGCGCAACATCCAGTTCGGGTACCTGCCGGATTACCCAGGCTACAAAGGTATTGCTGTTGGGCCCGGGCCAGGCGTTGTATTCATTCGGGAAGGGGTAGGCGTTGATAGCTGTCCGGATATTGACGATGGCGGCGTCTGCTTTCTCACCACGGAGATCTGCCAGCAACATTGGCGGGTTGCCATACCAGGCGGTATCCGGCTCACCGGGGCGGGACCGCACCGCGTTATAACCCCAGCCAGTGACATCGTGAACCTCGTAGGTGGATGCACCGCGCACTTTGGTCGCAATCCAGGTATGGACCGCAAAATTGCCGCGCCAATTATAAGCTCGGGCACCATAAACCTGCACAATGGCTTCTTCGGTCTGGCTAGGTAGTGGCGCAATGCCTGCGCTGGAGCGATCGGTGTCACGCCAGCTCTGGCCAGATTGACTGCTGCAGGCCGCAATCAGAGCGGGGCCTGCCAGCAGAACCAACAAACATACGGTGGTTCTGATGAGCCATCGAAGGGGGTTAATCATTCCAGGGGTACCTCGTACTGCATGCGTTGGTTGGGGGTCAAAACTCAACCAGTATACGTCTCATATAATCCAGAGTATCAATGCGAAGCATTACCGACAGTTGTTATTATGGCTTCCGGCGGCTTAAAGACGTGCCGGGGTCAGGTCTTGCGTTTTGCCCCTACCTTATTGGCGAAGAGTTACAAAAATCCTAAGGCATCGAATCAAAGACTGATTTATGTTCCACGTCAGATTGATTCAAGGGTGCAAAACAGGGATGTCTGACAAATGGATTTGAGCCCGGTTTTCCAGCCCCTTGTTGCTGCACTTGGGTATCTGTTATCTCTTGTCATTGTTACAGGCCTTATCAAATCGCCCTGGATCAAGGGAGAAGTGAATTGAACCAGAAAGGATTACTCACTGCATGGAACGACGCCAAGGGGTTTGGTTTCATTACCCCTGAGGACGGTGGTGAGCGGGTCTTTGCTCATATCCGCAGTTATGCAGGCCGGGGCCGGCCAGTTTCTGATCGCAAGGTGACTTACAGCATCACGAAGGATAACCAGGGCCGGCCGAGAGCTGGGCGGTTTCAGTATGCTGGAGCGGCAAAAGTCGGCGCCAGCATTGCTTCGGGAGTCTGGGTGGCGGCTACTGTTGTGCTGGTGTTTTTCAGTACTCTGGCGGGCCTGTTCCATAAAGGTTATCTGCCGGTCTCTATCCTGGCGGCCTATGGCGGGGTGAGTCTGGTGTTGTTTGTGATGTACTGGATCGATAAGCGGGCGGCGCAGCGGGGCGGGCAACGTACGGCGGAGAAAACCTTGCACCTCTTTGAGCTTTGCTGTGGCTGGCCTGGTGCGCTTATGGCCCAGCAGGTTTTTCGCCATAAAACGCGAAAGGGGAGCTATCAGTTTGTTTTCTGGCTGGCAGTCCTCGCTAATCTGGGCGCTCTGGGTTGGCTGCTGGTGGCTCCGGAGGCGAGCACTTTGCGGCAGCAATTGAATTTTGATTTGTTGAACTCTTTGCGGCCGCTTATCTGGTAGCCAACAAGTTTATTTAAAAAATGGAGAAGTTATGACGGTTAAACATTTTACTGAATACAAGATGGTCCACATCGCAGAGGGTGGCTGTGGGACGTTGCTGCTGGGTTCTTCGGGTTTGCCTTTAAAAAAGATTGAGGCGGAATTAAACCGCTACGCTTCTGAAGGTTGGCAGGTTGTATTCCAGGTTCTGGAGATGAAGCGCTTCTGGCTGTTTTGGCAGCGTGAAGCTGTGATTGTCACGTTGGGTCGCTAAAAAGTGCTGAAGACGCTGGCTCTGAAGGCCATCGGATTTTATCGCCGCACCGGAGGCGGTACCCGGTGGTTTGGCATCGACTGCAATTTCGAACCGAGTTGCTCTGCATATTCTGAGGAGGCAATCCGGCAATTCGGTTTTCGCAAAGGGCTGGCATTGACGCTTCACCGTCTTCGAAGGTGCAACAGGCCTGACGCGATCTGTAAATGCATCGAGCCGGTAACGTGGGATATCGAGCATGCTGCAACAAGAAGAAGTTGATGCCGAGGAAGAGTCGCTCAGAAAGGCGATTCGGGAGCTTTCAGAAGAGCATCGGGCAGAATTCTATCGGCAGGCCGGAAAATCGGTTAAGGACCCGGATACATACGCCGCATTGAACTGGTTTTTTATCGCCGGGTTGCATCATTTTTATCTTGGGCGATGGCAATGGGGGCTGGTTGATCTTGGCGCTCTGTTTGTTGCAATTGGCTGTTTCTTGGCGGGGTTTATTTGGCCAGCAGTCGTCTTGCTCTTGATCGTTTATTCGTGGGAACTGTGGCAATTGTTCAGATCCCAGGTCATTGTTCAGGACTGGAATAATCGGCTTTATCGGGGCTTGTTGCACCGCTATTAACCAACGAAAGAGGGGCTGTCCCGGTTTTCCTCCCCTGGAGTCACCGCCGCTGCTGGTTATAATGGCGTACCTTAAACCTTTGCAGAGAACCCTATGCCAATCGAAAAGAATCAAGTGGTCTTGTTTCACTACAGCGTCAGTGATGAACAAGGCAAGGTTGTTGAAAACTCTCGTGGCGGCGAGCCCAACGCTTACCTGCATGGTCACGGCGGCATTGTCCGAGGCCTGGAAGAGGCTTTGGAAGGTCGCGAGGCTGGCGATACGTTCAGCGTCACCGTCGCTCCGGAAAAAGCCTACGGTCCGCGCAAGGCCGATGCCGTGCAGCGCGTGCCGATCAAGCATTTGATGGGTGCCAAACGCTGGAAGCCGGGCATGATTGCCCAGGTGAAAACCGAGAAGGGCCCGCGCCATGTGATCGTCGCCAAGGTCGGCCTCAAGTTTGCCGATGTCGACACCAACCATCCGATGGCGGGTAAAACCCTGACCTTTGATATTGAAATCATCGAAGTACGCGCTGCCGAGCCGGAAGAGATAGCGCACGGCCACGCGCATGGGCCGGGCGGGCACCATTGAAGTGAGAAACCAGGGCTCTGGGGCCGTTGACTCAGAAAGGGTTACTCACCGGATGGAACGGCCTTATCGACTTTTGACTTGAAGGAAAACCGACCTGTTCCTTCTTTCCTATGTAGACATTGATTTCTGCCTGCTACGAAAGTTCTGTCGATTCGATCATTAAGAAGGATATACACTTGGGTGGTGCCTCTGGAACAGTGATGACTGAACAACAAACTCGGAGATAATCATGGGTCAGTATCAGGGCAACTGTTTTTGCGGCATGGTTAAATATCAAGTATCCGGAGCACCGGAGGCCATGGGCTATTGCCACTGCGATTCCTGCCGCCGTTGGTCTGCCGGGCCGGTCAACGCTTTCTCACTCTGGCCCACAGATAGCCTTGAGATCCTGTCTGGTGCTGATCAGGTAGGCGAGTTTCATCTCACGGAGCAGAGCTACCGAAAATGGTGCAAGCAGTGTGGTGGGCATGTGTTCACAGACCACCCGGCCTGGGGACTGGTGGATGTATACGTTGCCAACCTTCCGGACCTGAAGTTTGAGCCTGCTTTGCATGTGCATTACCAGGAGTCGGTGTTGCCGATCCGGGATGGCCTGCCCAAGATGAAAGATATGCCCGCTGAAATGGGTGGCTCGGGTGAGACTCTGACGGAGTAGAAGCCGATATTCGAGGAAAACCGGGACAGATTTATTTGCAGGCTCTCAGGTAACGGCGTCGGTATTTGCTAGTATGGCCGTCTTTTCATCTGATGACGATTAAGCACTGCAAAATGAATGCACCTTTTAAGTTGCGGCCTTACCAGCAGGAGGCCGTCGATGCCACGCTGAAGCACTTTCGCAAATCTGATGATTCTGCGGTTATTGTGTTGCCGACCGGTGCAGGTAAAAGTCTGGTTATTGCCGAGTTGGCCCGCCTTGCACGGCGTAAGATTCTGGTGCTGACCCACGTAAAAGAACTTGTGGAGCAGAACCACGCCAAATACCAGAGCTATGGGTTAACCGCGGGCATTTTCTCCGCCGGATTGAATCGTAAGGAAAATCGGTATCAAGTAACCTTCGCCAGTGTGCAGTCCGTATCGGCCAATCTGGACCAGTTCAGCGATGAATACTCATTGCTCATCATCGATGAGTGCCATCGGGTTAGTGGTGAGGATACCAGTCAGTATCAAAGGATCATCGAGCTGCTACGGCAACAGAACGACTCCCTTAAAGTGCTCGGGCTAACCGCCACACCCTATCGCTTGGCGATGGGCTGGATCTATCGCTATCACTACCGGGGCTTTGTCCGCGGTTCTGGTGAAGAGCAGGATAAGCCCTTCGCGCATTGCATTTATGAATTGCCGCTGAGCTATATGATTAACCGGGGCTATCTCACCAAGCCTGAGTTGGTTAACGCGGCGGTGGCGCAATACGATTTCTCTGCGCTGTCTCAGAACCGCTTTGGTGAATACGCCGAAAAGGACGTTAACCAGCTGCTGAGCAAACATCAGCGTGTGACCCGCGCCATTATTGAGCAGGTGGTGGAGTTGGGTGTTGAGCGCAGGGCGGTGATGATCTTTGCGGCAACGGTGGACCATGCGCGGGAGATCACCGGCTATCTGCCGGAACACCAGACAGCCCTGATTATCGGCGCTACTGATCAGAATGAACGGGATCTGTTGATTCAGAGCTTTAAACAGCGGCAGTTAAAGTATCTGGTGAATGTGTCCGTACTCACCACGGGCTTTGATGCGCCCCATGTGGACTTTATCGCCATTCTTCGTCCTACCCAGTCGGTCAGTCTGTATCAGCAAATCGTGGGTCGCGGTCTTCGCTTGGACGAAGGTAAAGAGGATTGCCTGGTGATTGATTACGCGGGCAACAGTGTCAATCTGTATCACCCGGAAGTGGGGGAGAAGAGACCGAACCCCGACAGTGAGCCGGTGCAGGTATTCTGCCCAGGCTGTGGTTTTGCCAATATCTTTTGGGGCAAAACAGACAGTGAAAGCCGTGTTATCGAGCACTACGGGCGACGTTGTCAGGGGCTGTTAGAGCCTGCCGAAGAGAATGGGGCAGCAGCGCAAAATGAGCGCCCTGAACAGTGCGATTACCGTTTTCGTTTCAAGGAGTGCTCACACTGTGGCGGCGAGAACGATATCGCGGCCCGCAACTGCCAGCAGTGCAAAAAGGCCATTATCGACCCAGATGATCAGTTAAGAGATGCCCTGAAACTCAAAGATGCCATGGTGATCCGTTGTGCGGGGATCACCTTGAGCAGCGATAGCAGCAAACTGCGAATCACCTATCACAGTGAAGATGGGGAAGAGCTCAGGGAGTCTTTTGATTTCAGCAAACTGGCACAACGCAACGTTTTTAACAAACTGTTTGGACGGCGCTTAGCGAACAGCCAAGCCCCGCAAGCGTTCAGCAGGGTTGAAGAGGTACTTGAGATTCAAGCCTTGTTGCCGGCACCGGATTTTGTCATTGCTCGCAAACAAAAGCACTATTGGCAGGTGCAGGACCGGATCTTTGATTATCAGGGTAGCTACCGTAAAGCATATAACGATTAGTATGTCGTAGACTTTGCTCA
>JBQCZX010000059.1:14934-21542 GCA_052089485.1 Marinobacter sp.
CAAGTGACTATGGTTTCAACCCCGAATTCCATACGACTTCCGCGCCCCTGGATATTTGACATTTTTCGATAGCTCAGCTGTAACAGGAGGATGACAGTGAAGAGCAATATCCGTTCCCCCGGATCTGGTGAGCGTTCCGGGTGGACCCTGGCGAGGGGTGAGAAAGCACATGGATTACAAGTACACCTATACATTAGGAGCGCGTACCTGGCACTTCAGGAGTCTGGCTGACCTGTTGGCGAAAGCCACTCCCGCGCGCTCCGGTGACCGGCTCGCCGGAGTCATCGCAGAGTCGGCGGAAGAGCGCGTGGTTGCCCAGATGCGCCTTGCCGAATTGCCGCTGCGGGCGTTTCTTTCGGAGGCGCTGGTTCCCTATGAGCAGGATGAAGTGACACGCCTGATAATGGATACACACGATCTGGCCGCGTTTGCACCGGTTTCACATTTCACGGTGGGGGACTTTCGGAACTGGCTGTTGGGCGATGATGCCACGCCGGCCGCCCTGGGAAAGCTCCGCAGCGGTCTGACACCGGAAATGGTGGCTGCTGTCAGCAAGCTGATGCGCAATCAGGACCTCATCCTGGTGGCAAAGAAATGCCGGGTGACAACGGCCTTCCGAAACACAATCGGCCTGCCTGGCCATCTCTCCACCCGCCTTCAGCCGAACCATCCGACCGACAATATATCGGGCATCGCCGCAAGCCTCCTGGACGGCCTGCTATACGGAAACGGCGATGCGGTGATCGGCATCAATCCGGCGACGGACAACGTCAGCCAGGCCATCAAACTGATGGGCCTGATGGATGATGTTATCCGGAAATACGACATTCCCACCCAGTCCTGTGTGCTCACCCACGTCACCAATACCCTTGAAGCGATAGAGCAGGGAGCGCCTGTGGATCTGGTGTTCCAGTCCATCGGGGGTACGGAGGCCACCAACAGCGGCTTTGGTTTCAGTCTGTCGACACTGCAGGAGGCGCAGGATGCGGCTCTGTCACTGAAGCGGGGTACGGTCGGCAACAACGTGATGTATTTTGAGACGGGGCAGGGCAGCTCGCTATCGGCAAACGCCCATCATGGTATCGATCAGCAGACCTGTGAGGCCAGGGCCTATGCTGTGGCACGGCATTTCGACCCCTTGCTGGTTAACACTGTGGTTGGCTTCATCGGCCCTGAATACCTGTATGACGGCAAAGAAATTATCCGGGCGGGACTGGAGGACCACTTTTGTGGAAAGTTGCTCGGGGTGCCCATGGGCTGCGACATCTGTTACACCAACCACGCCGAAGCCGACCAGAACGATATGGACAACCTGCTTACCCTGTTGGGAGTTGCCGGGTGCACGTTCATCATGGGAATTCCCGGCTCCGATGACATCATGTTGAATTACCAGACCACGTCCTTCCACGACGCCCTGTATGCACGCCGGGCCCTTGACCTGAAGCCGGCTCCCGAGTTTGAGGATTGGCTTGTTCGCATGCAGATTTTCGAGAGTGCAGCGAGCTATAAGCCAAGCAGGGAATTACCGGACCTGTTCAGGGGGCCATTGAAAGGGCTGACCCGGGAGGGAGGGGCATGAGTAAGCAAAAAAAATCGCTGGTGATCGAGAATGTCTGGCGGGTATTGCGCCAGTTCACGGACGCCAGAATTGGCCTGGGCCGGGCGGGTATCAGCCTGCCCACCCATGAATTGCTCAAGTTTCAGCTCGCCCATGCCCAGGCAAGAGATGCTGTCCACTTTCCCCTGAATGTGAAACGCCTGTTGAAAGACCTGGGCGAATCTACTGCTGCATTATCGGGGCAGTCTCCGTTGTTGCTGAAAAGCCAGGCGGAAGACCGGCTGACCTACCTTCAGCGGCCAGATCTCGGCCGGAGCCTGTCCCAAGAGTCTTTGGAGTGCCTTGCCGGGTTCTGCAGGGGTGATTCGGGTGAGTCAAGTGTGGCCATCGTGATTGTTGATGGCCTGTCTTCATCCGCCATCCAAAACAACGCAGTGCCCATGGTCACGCAGTTTCTCAGGGATCTGGAGAAAGAAGCTGGAGATTGGCTGTTGGCGCCCCTGATCATTGTCGAGCAGGGAAGGGTGGCTATCGGTGACGAGATCGGTGAATGCCTGGGAGCCAGCGTGGTGGTTGTGCTGATCGGTGAGCGCCCCGGCCTCAGCTCACCCGACAGCCTGGGGATTTATCTTTCCTGGGGGCCGAAAAGTGGTTTGAGCGATGCGCACCGCAATTGCATCTCGAATGTGCGGCCTGCGGGTTTGAGTTTTGAGCATGCCAGCCAACGCCTCCTCTATCTGATGCGTGAAGCAAGACGGCTCGGGATATCGGGAGTCAGTCTTAAAGATCGAACAGAAGAGGTTGTGATCGAAAAAACGGCGAATAACAAAAACTTCCTGACGGATTGATGAGGAGCGTACCCGGAGAACACAGATGACGAGCAATGTAGACAAGGACTACGTGGCCAAGCGCCAGCTAAAGAAAGGAACGGCGGCCTGGGTGCTGATAGGGGTTGACGAAAACCCAAGGGCCTATTCCTCGTAAATCATCTTGCGGGTCACGCCGCCGTCGATCACGAAGTTCTGGCCGGTCACAAAGCCGGCTTCGGGCGAGACCAGGTAGGCCACCATCGCCGCTACGTCGTCGGGTGTGCCGACGCGGCCGCTAGGGTGCTGATTGTGGTCAGAGGCCGATAGGGGCTGCGGCTCGGAGGGCGCATGAGCCTGCCAGGCACTGACATCTATCCAGCCCGGGCTTATGCTGTTGGCTCGGACATCCGGGCCCAGGCTCATAGCCAAAGCGTGGGTCAGGGCGATCAGACCACCCTTGCTGGCGGCGTAAGGCTCGCTGTGGGGCTCGGACTGCAGAGCGCGGGTGGAGGCCATGTTGACGATGCTGCCCCGGCTTTGGCGTAGGTGCGGCACAGTATGCTTGGCCATAAGGAAGGCGCCGGTAAGGTTGACGTCGATTCGCCGTTGCCACTGGGCAAGTTCAAGCAACTCTATGGGGCCGGTTTCCGGATCCGCGATTCCCGCATTACTGACCATTGCGTCTAACCGCTCACCCCATTTCACTGCCTCGGCCACGGCGGAGGCCACGTCGGGCTCGCAAGACACATCCGTTTCTATCAGCAGCAGGTTGTCTGGATTACCGAAATCCTGCCTGCATGCGTTGATGGCTTCTGCATCCCGGTCTAAGACCACAACTCGCCAGCCCTTGTTCAGGAAATAGGCGGCAATGCCCTTACCGATGCCTTGGGCACCGCCGGTTATGAGTATGACCGGGAGTTGCTGTGTCATGTGTATTGCCTCTTTGTGATCAGAACATGGAAATAGGGCTGGGACTGTTTTAATAGCCAGAGCAAAAATCGGGGCTGATTTTGGTTTTGAATAAGCCCCCGCTAATTAGAGCGTCGTTAATTAAAGCAAACCCGATTTGATCATGTCGAACATGTCCAGAATCCGCGCCACAAACTGGTCTTTCGGGCGAAAGCTGCTTTGGGTGCTGAGGGCAACGTCTCGCTGCAGGTGATCCAGTAACTTGTGCAGGCGCCGGCGATGCAAGCCGACCGCCGCCTGAACAGGGTCGAATATAACGCCGGAAAAGGCCGCAAACGCCGCAAGTGAGGCCATAACCGCGACCATAACGCTGGCTGTCGTCGCCAGCGAAGGCTCCGGTGGAAACCAGCTGTAGTACCAGTTGCCGATGGTTTCACCAAAGATGAAGCCCTGGGCGGCCAGGATCTTTGCGAGCATGGATGCGAGCACCACTCCGAGCCCAATGCCACCTGGGGTAAACTTCTGGAATGCGAACGCGCCTAACACCGTGCATGAAATACTGTTGGTGATATCGGCAGACGCCGTCCGGGTTATCCGGTACTGACTCAGAGCGTCCGCGACCAGTGGCTCAATCAGCGAACTGAACTGCTGGTGATCCACCGGCTTGCAGGTATAGCGCTCATAGACTGCCTCCAGAGCCTCAATCAGATAGCTCTCCAGAAGTGAGCCCTCCTGACCATTGTTCAACAGGTCCACCAGGATCAGGTGCGAGATGTGCTGTTGTACCCGGGTGGTAAAACCGGCGGGTACACGATTTGCCAAACCGTGCAGCCACATCAGGCCGGTTCGCTTGGGAGTCACAACTTTTACCAGGCATGCCAGAGCGTACACCGGCGCCCAAAGTAGATTGATGGGGGCCCGCAACATGTCCCATCCCAGCGCCATCCGGTTGGTCTCTATGGCACCGGGATAATGGAAATGACGGTCGATAAACGCCGGTATCCGCGCCCGGCAGGCGACAAAGTAGCGCTCGATGCCTGAGCGGATTGCCTGTTCTATCTCAATTTCGGAGACGTTTTGCTCGGGCGATGTTGCAAGGGGCATAGTGATAAGCGTATCTGCAGGTAAGTGAGTGTTTGGCGCATTAAACCGCAATTGAGTAAAAACCGGGACAGATTTTTTTTCTTGGTCTCAGGGGCAGGCCTGCACCTTGTCGCCAAGCGTCAGCTCACCCCCTTCAACCACTCGGGTCGTGATGCCGCCATGCCCGCGTATAGCGTTGTAACCGCCGGGCCCAAGCGCGGTCTCCATTTTGCTGCACGGATGGCACTGGCCCGTGTATTCCAGCACGACACCACCAATCCGGAACATTTTGCCTTTTAGGGCCAGCAGGTTAAGGCCAGAGACCACGATGTTGCGCCGGAAAACCTCGGGCCCAATGGCCTCTCTCTGCAAGCATGAGGCAATGACCTGCAGGTGCTCCTTCTGGATTAGTGTAACCTGCCGCTTGCTGGTCTCACGGCCCTCGAATCGATCTCCCTTCAAGCCCTTGCCTGGGGTGACTATAACGCTATCGAGCGCTTTCATGGCCTCACCACGAGCGGGGCGGACACCGATCCATTCCACTCGGCCGCATTGGGGGAGGGTGTCGAGCAAGGTTTGAAGTGGAGTTGGGTCAGACATAGGAGGCCACTCTGATATAAGTGCATAGCAGAGTGTCACCTGTCAGGAAGGGACGCAATGTCCACAATCTGTCCGTTGCTCAATGTGACAACCGGCGCTCGGGCAGCCACATCAGCCCTTTGTTTGGGATCCAGAATTTTTACCAGGCACGTCATGGCCTACAACGGTGCCCACAGTAGATTGATGGTTGCCTGCTCTATCTCAATTTCGGATACGTTTTGTTCAGGCGATGTTGCAGTGGGCATGTTGACAGGCGTATCTTTAAGTATGTGAGTGTCTGGAGAAGCTTTTAATGCATTGTCCTGAAGTGAACGAACGTTAAATCGTTTTAAGTGGGCAGGCGCTAGACAACTCGTTATGTTTTATAGGTTAGTCCAATGTACACAGAGTAAAGAGGCTACTATGAAAGATGCAAGCACGGATAAAGCAGAAGGCACGAAGGATAAGACGGTAGGCAAAGTAAAAGAGACCGTTGGCAAAGTCACAGGCGATGAAAAGACGGAGTCCGAGGGTAAGGATCAGAACGTCAAGGGCCACGCCGAAGAGACTAAAGGTAAAATCAAGAAAACGATTGACAAAGCAACTGACTGATTCAAGTTGCCTGATACCAGAAGCAGCCGGAAGGCTGCTTTTTTGTGTTGGGTGCGGATAGGCATAATGATCGAGTTTTTGCTCGCAGCGCTCCTGAGCACCATTCGTTTCAGTTTGGTCTAGCTTGGTTTAGTTTAGTCACTGAAACAGACTTGCACTGATTAATGCGAAGCCAGTCCCCTAAACCTTTAAAACAGGAGTTCAAAAATGGCGGATCCATCACTCAAAGAACAATTGAGCAGCGCGGTGAAAGATGCGATGCGGAACAGAGATAAAACTCGGCTTGTCACCCTGCGTATGGCTCAGGCTGCGGTCAAACAGATCGAGATTGATGAACGCCGCGAACTGAATGACGACGACGTTTTGAAGGTGCTGGACAAGATGCTCAAGCAGCGCCGCGATTCTGCCAGCCAATACGATGATGCGGGTCGCGAGGAGCTGGCAGACAAGGAGCGAGCGGAAATGGCGATTATTGAGGAATTCATGCCCGCAGCCCTTACTGAGGATGAACTGGATGGCCTGATCCGTTCGGCAATCAGTTCAACCGATGCCCAGGGAATGCAGGACATGGGTCGTGTGATGAACGAGCTGCGCCTCCAGGTACTTGGTCGGGTTGAAATGGGCCATCTAGGCAAAAAGGTGCGGGCCGCGCTGGCGGGTTAATGGTCGTTCTACCAGTACAAACTGGACAAAAAACAACTCAGTAAGGCAGTTTTCGGTCGCCATTTATTAATATTTAGTAATGTTTTGTGGGGTTTTATCCGTGCCGAGCGTGCCGCTTAGCCATATTTGGTTACCTGTATTTATTGTCAGGCTTATGTCGTAACGATATAAAATGAAGCTGGCGTAAACGCCCTAAAATTTGAGTAAATCTAACTAAGTATAAAAAACAGTAAACAAGTAGCTACAGTTTTTCCTCATGAATCACTTAAAGTTTTGATAGCGAATTCGTCTATACCGCCTGGCTTGGCCGAACCTGTTGGCTGTACTTAATTCGCAGAATTCAGACTCAAAGCCAGACTGCTGAATTATTACAAATTTCCCCTTAGGCCTTTGCG
>JBQCZX010000060.1:0-21497 GCA_052089485.1 Marinobacter sp.
AATATGGCGAGCCAGAACATTCAATGCGTGGCTAGCAAGATCTTCAAAGTTACTTTGCTGAGCGTCGGTGGTAAGCTCACCCTTCTTGGTTTTGAAAACTTCCCCAACTTTTTCAATGTGCGGCGCTTTTAACGGCCCAACAAAACCGACAGCCTCCTGAAACGAGTGGCCATCACTAGAGACCATTACTCGACCTGTAAATTCATGCTTCATGTCTACGCCCTCAACGTCGTTTCTAACATCACCGCGTGACGCTAGATTGCTGGCTACTATTTATTACAGGTCTATTTTTTCAGAGTTTAGCAGTCGAGTTGTGCATGAAAGCAGCACTTTTTGGGCGTCGTTTGTGAGATCTGACCTAAAAAGGCGGATAATCCCTAAGTGTCAGTGCAGTTGTCGTATGACTATTTCAGAGGAAGCTTTGGTGCAGCGAAATAGACATTGTGGGCTGATGTTTAGGCGTGATGGCCTGTCAGCACGGTACCAACAATCAATGGCTGGAGCGGCAGCGACAAAAGCTGTTGCCAGTGGACTATTACCTGGTCACCTTTACCCTGCCAGCCCAACTGCGCGGGCTTGTCTGGTACCACCAGCGACGGCTCTATCACACCCTGTTTTCGGTGGCTCAAGCCACCCTGAATCAGTTCGCCAGCAATGACCGGCGCATCGGCTGTAAACTTGGACTGGTGGGCGTATTGCACACCCATTCCCGACGATCAGCCTTCCATCCCCATGTGCATTTCGTGGGGCCCGGTGGTGGCTTCAATCGTCATCAATGGTAGACCCGGGCCGGGCACTATCTGTTGAATGGCTAGGCACTGGCCAGAGTGTTCCGGGGCCGGTTCCTAGCCGCTTCAAAGCGCAGGGGTTCACTCTCCCCGACACGCTGCCCAGGGAATGGGTCGCCCAGTGCGAGAACGTGGGTCGTGGTGATCAGGCGCTCACCTATCTGGCCCGTTATCTTTACCGGGGTGTGCTGCGGGAACAGAACATCCTCGCCTACGACGGGGAGCGGGTGAGCCTGCAGTACTAGGACAGCGCCACGGGTAACTGGCAAACCCTGACTGGGCCAGTCGTTCGATTCCTCTGGCGGGTGCTTCAGCACGTACAGCCCAAGGGCTTCCGGCGGGCACGGGATTACGGCTTTTTGCACAGCCGTGCCCGACGAATCCTGCAGCGACTGCAGATACTTTTACGCACGCCGGTGCCAGAGATGCCAGTTCTTGAAACGCGCCCGTCACCACTCTGTCCCGGTTGTGGTCAGGCCATGACTGTCACACTCTGGCGACGGCCCTGCCGCTGGCCGTCGCTCGCCGAAGATGACACACCAGAAACACCATCATCCCATGCACCGATTCAGGGGAACAAGGTAGCCCCATGACAGCCTGACAACCCTTCCCGCCAATGGCTAAACTACTGGCTTTTGCCTCGTTCGGCTCGGCAAAAGTACCCTGTCACCAAAGACCGATCCAGCCCCTCAGTTCTCCGAAGGTATTTCCTTAATAAAAGCACTGGGCTCGTCCAACCCCGGATCAGGTCGCGGCTGCGCGCGACCTGCCCTTATTAGTTATAGAGAATTGAGAGCCATTTGCAGTGCGATATACTCATTGCTAAAGAACTTATTTGGGGAAGAGCTTTGAGGCTTGTTTGTATTTCTGACACCCACAGCCTGCACAGCCAAATACCAGACATTCCGGACGGCAACGTACTGACTCATCCCGGCGACTGTCTTGGCGCCGGCATTCTGAGTAATGTGGAAGATCTTAATAGCTGACTCGGTACCCTACCCTACCGACAAAAAATCCTCATTGCCGGTAATCATGATTGGGTGTTCCAGGAAACACCAGTAGTAGCCAGAGAAGCGCTCACTAACGCAACTTACCTTGAGGATAACGATGTTGTAATTGACGGTATCCGGTTTTTGGGGTCGCCTTGGACTCCCACATTCCTCGATTGGTCATTCATGCTGGATCGGGGGTAGGCTCTACATGATCGGTGGATGCAGGTTCCCGACAACACTGACGTGCTCATTACTCACGGCCCGCCAAAAGGTATTGGGGATGAGGCGCCCTTGGGATTTTGGTGTCAAAATGTAGGGTGGGTGGACTTGCTGCAACAGTTACAACTGAAAGCTCATATTTTTGGCCACATTCATGAGGGCTATGGCGAGTACACTCTGGGCAAGACCCGGCTTATTAATGCCAGCACATGCACCGTTCGATATGAACCAACGGACCCGGCGATTGTTTTGGATATCTGAACCGGAGGGCGCTATTTATGACCGTAGAGGAATTGATCACGCACCTGCATCGACTGCCTGCTGATACACAAGTGCTCGTTGAGGGCTATGAAAATGGCTATGACGATATTGTCGGGCTGCAGAACTTGGAAGTATTTCAATACAAAACGGCACAGGAATGGGACGGTGAATACCAGACGACCGATGCGCAGTCTGGTTTTCGGGATAAAGAGGCCTTTCCAGTAGTAATAGTTCAGGGTCGCCGCGGACATTTGAGGTGAAATGATGAGTATGACAGCAGGCACACTCACGGCAATGGCGATAGGCATTACCGGTGGTGCGCTCTTAACCACATGGTGCCTGTGGTCTCGGTACCAGGAAATAAAAGAAATGCAATACGATAACCAGCAACGGGATGAGGAGAAGTGACCAGCAGGGCTATTCTGTTCGTTCCGTTCACACTCAGCGGCCGTCTCTACCAGCTAGCTATCTGGCCAGTCCTTTAACACTGCGATTAACGGCCTCAAGAACTTCTTCAGAAGGATTTTGAAGCAAGTAATCCCGGATAGAGAGCTGCGGAAATTCGGGGAACAGATTTGTGGAGCGCTGAAACCACTCAAACGCCATCTGTTTATTTCCCTCAGGCGTAATCTCCACCAGTCCTCTGTATACCCCAAGCAGCAATCCAAGTCGCTGGGTCACCCTCGTTGGCACCAACTCTTTGTCAGTAAGCCATGCGTCTAAAGCGGACTCAGATTCCGCTCCTGCAAGGCGAGCAAGTTCTTTCTCACTCAAACCAAAGTCCTGGCGGTGATCCAGAAACCATCGCACGGCTGCAACGCCGTGCTCGTTCGTAAGTTCCGTCAAGAAAACTGCCCCTGTTCAATTTTAGATAGCACCTGAGATATCCAGCGGCGACCTTCATAGGTATCGACCAACCTGGAAGGCTCAACACCTCCCAAGGCTGCTACGGGAAGATGCAACCAGCGTATGGCTTGCGCGTTGGACTCCCATATAGACTCACATAACCGTAACAGCCGAACAACATCCAGGATGACCTCCGATAGGCCTGAATCCAAATGCTGCTTATTGAAAAGAGTCCTCACCTTCTCTGCGGGCATCTGCAGAGCCGAGGCAAACAGATCAACATTACCGCTAGCATCGACAACACTTGCCAACCAGGCTCCGGGAATACCGTCCCTCACGGCTTCGACAAAAGCTTTTGGATCATCGAAAAGCCCCACTGGTATCACACCAAGCACCAGAGGCATTTCCATAAAATCGTCACCGGCGCGCTTTACAGTGTCAAAAGACTCATCCCAAACAGGGTCCGCTGGACGATCATAATGTTTCACCGAACCCCTGAGTCTTTCCAGTGGATCGAGCTCGTGCGGTAGCGGCTCAGCTAACTCATTCGCGTGAGTTTTGTCAGCGTCCAGATCAGCAAGAAGCTCTTTTTCTGTCATGCGTTTTATGCTCATACCACCCTCCAACTTTATTCGAGTAGTCCCTACAGGTTACGGCTGCTTTCCTCTTCCGACAATATCAGCGCCATCCAGACAATGGTATAACAGGGAATTCAAAAATAGGCCTCAGGTCGACGTGGCCAACTACTGATGAGGTCTGACACCTCCGAACCCCGTATTGGGTCGCCCATGGTTGTAGTGCCAGAGTCAGTGAGTAACATAGCCTTAAATTTATGGATATCCGGAATATTTAGTTGATCCTTTCCTTTACGGGTTGGCTTAAAGCTCGTTTTCTCAACGGGAAATCTGGTAGATCAACTGCTTCTCGCGAGCTAGTATAGATCTCATCAAAGGAGGACGACCTCCCCCATCTTGGGCGGTAATGACCAGGACGACCTGGCCCCGTTAGATTCCGGAGGGGTCAATGCCTTGGTTCTATCTTCTCGTTGCCGGTGTTCTTGAAGTTGTATGGGCTTACACAATGAAGCAATCTCATGGCTTCAGTCGGCTCATACCATCACTCATCACAATCTCTACGATGGTGGCCAGCTTCTGGCTGTTAGCTGTTGCCATGCGAACTATTCCGCTTGGAACTGCCTATACGATCTGGACTGGAATAGGAGCTGTAGGGGCGTTTCTTGTCGGAATTGCCTTTTTGGCTGAGCCGGTTAGTGCATCGAGAATCGTCGCTATGATTCTCATTGTTTCAGGGCTGGTGTTGATAAAGCTGTCAAGCGCCTGACACTGAAGTTTTTAACGATAGACCTCGCTGCTGACATTATTGACCTATCGGGTTATGAAGTAAGGGGCTCCAAATCCACCGACGACGAAATGCATTTTCTGGCGGGTGCTCCCGATCCCATCGCGCGCTCAGAATGTGGCGTGCAGAGTGAGTTCGTGCGGCTCGGTAAGCGTGATGTTCCCTGTCGTGACCTGCCCATCCACGGCAAGCGGGTGATCCGCCGCCGGTACACCTGCTGAGCCCGCAAGACCACCTTTCAGGCCTCAGCCATCGGGGAGATCATCACACGGCCCCAAGCAAAAGCCGCCCTGGACGAGAGGATAGCCACCATTCTGAAAGGCCTTAAGGAAATCTGTCGCGATCTGGTCAGAGCGTTGGGCAACTGGAGTGAAGAGATCATGGCTTACTTTGAGGCGGATATGTTCGTCACCAATGTTTGCACGAGGCCCATCAACCAACTGACTAAGGATAAGAACCGTGAAGAACGTGGTTACTCCTTAGAAATAGCATCCAGTGCGTATTCCAGACCAAGTTTACCACTGATTCCAGACGAAACCTGCCACCCCAGCAGGCTGCCTGAATCGCCATAAATATCGTCCGACGCGGGATAACTTAACGGTACTCTGGTCCCTTTCATCCGGAGAAGGTCAGATGCCAGCGAAGAGATTATCCATGCGTAAGATCAAAGAAGTTCTTCGCCTCAAGTGGGAGCGAGGGCTGAGCAATCGTCAGGTTGCGGCGGCCTGCGGCGTCAGCCGCCCAATCGTGAGCGAATACCTGCGCCGCACAGCTGAGGCCGGTTTGAGCTGGCCGTTGCCAGCGGGCCTGGACGAGGCCCATCTGGAGCAACAGCTGTTCCCGCCACCACCGGAGAGATCCACGAGGCGCAAGTCTTTGTGGCCGTTATGGGCGCGTCCAACTACACCTACGCTGAAGCCGCCTGGAGCCAGAAGCTGCCGGACTGGATCGGCTCTCACCTGCTAAATACGGATCTGAAATATGCAAAAAACGTTTCGAGTGAGTGAGCCAGTAAATTCAGGGGGGCGAGCTTTGCTCGCGGGAAACATAAAATAGGAAACGCTTTTTAGCGTCCTCTATTTGACGTTTTCTAGTAAAATTAGAAACGTTTTTTCTTACGCGCGCTGCTATCATCCCAAACATAGCCGCATGTAAATGGCGTAATGGCAAAGTGCTGTGTCAGCCGCGATCTTTGATGGGCTTTTCAGCGAGACACCCCTTAGGTTAGCATCCGCTCCGTGTAGCTTGACGGAGACTGTTTTGACCGAGGTAGCCGTGTTAGGTACGCCGCCGACTGGGAGGCTAATCAACCGCTACACCTGCTCGTTTGTGTGACCCGCCTAAGTGAAAGCCAGCTTCGCTCGATCTCGCCAATTTGCACATAACCGCGATTATAAGTAGTTGACCGTAAACACTTCTATATAAGTCACCTCGTGTAGGATATTAATAAAGTTGGTAACTAATCGCCGCTCCATGTTGCAGTTTTCCGCACTGAAAATGCTGCAATACAAATACGGTTGGTAACTTTGGAATGAGTTTAACTGGCAGCGCTTGCACTGCGTGACAATAACGCTGGTAACTATTGAAATCAGGCAGGTTCCACGGGATCCCATCATGCGGACCAGATTGTTCCGGTTGGCGCGTCCTGTCGAATACGGATCAATGCCCCATCGACGCCCTCCTCGAAATAGATCTGTTCAGCCTCAAACACTATTGGGTAGGATATTTTTGTAAAGATCACGACATACCAAGGGTTTTAATAGGCTGTTGAGGCCCGTTTACTTTCAAAGCGATTGCCCAGCTGTTTTCTATCAAGACCAATCTTTTCTTTTTCCAAGCGGGCTCTTCCGGCTTCCCATTTAGCTATTTGGCTTCTTAAAGCGACGAAAAAAGGGGGGGGAGGTTGGGGTAATCCCCCCAGTAAACCAAGGTGATCAGAAGTAGAATTTTCCGTAAGCTAAACGCAGGGAGATTCTGCATGAAAAAATCACGTTTTTCCGATAGCCAGATCATGGCGATCTTGAAGCAAGCCGAGAGCGGTGTGCCTGTTCCTGAGTTATGCCGCGAACACGGTATGAGCAACGCCAGCTTCTACAAATGGCGTGCAAAGTTCGGCGGCATGGATACCTCCATGATCAAGCGCATGAAAGAGCTTGAGGATGAGAACCGGCGGCTGAAGAAGATGTATGCCGAAGAACGACTCAAAGCTGAGTTGCGTAAGGAAGCTCTTGAGGGAAAGTGGTAAAGCCATCTCTCCGCCGCGAGATGGCGCACAAAGCCGTTGCCGCTGCTCGTTGTAGCATTCGCCAAGCCTGCGAGGTCTTCAGTGTCAGTGAGTCCTGCTATCGCTACCGGGCTAAGCTCAGCAGTGAAAATGCCGAGATCGCGGATCTGTTGGTGCGCTTAACCCATAACCAGAGAAACTGGGGCTTTGGCCTGTGTTTTCTGTACCTGCGCAACGTGAAGGGTTACCCCTGGAACCACAAACGCGTTTATCGGATCTACCGGGAACTGGAGCTGAACCTACGCATCAAGCCTCGTAAACGGCTGGTACGTGAGAAACCCGAGCCATTGGCGGTGCCTACGGCCATCAACATCAGCTGGTCCATGGACTTCATGCACGACCAGTTTGAGGATGGGCGCAGTTACCGGCTGTTCAATGTGATTGACGATTACAACCGGGAAGGTCTTGGTATTGAGGTAGACCTGTCACTGCCCTCTGAGCGTGTTATCCGGGCTTTGGATCAGATCATCGAGTGGCGGGGAAAGCCCAGCCTATTCCGCAGGTACTATGGCCCGGAATACATCAGTGCCACTCTGGCTGCCTGGGCTAAGACGCAGGATATTACATTGGTCTTTATTCAACCCGGCAACCCGCAGCAGAATGCATATATCGAGCGCTACAACCGCACTGTGCGCTATGACTGGCTGGCCCAATACCTATTCCACTCCATTGAGGAGGTTCAGGAATATGCAACTCGGTGGCTATGGACCTACAATAACGAACGGCCCAACATGGCGCTCGGAGGCATTACCCCACAACAGAAATTGGCCATGGTGGCCTGAGCTCTACTTTTGATGCCCTCTTAAAATGGGGGGATTACCCTTGAACAACGGTGTTTTGACATCTTTAATTGGATTTGCTTTCTTGACCGTTTTGTTGAGATGGCACCGCATTTCATTAATACGATCTGCCGCAATGACAGTCTCACCGTCAAAACGTTAATGACTCTTAAGCGAGGGCTTTTCATTCTACCGAGCGACCTGAAGTGCGACCAAAGTCGCTTTTAATTACCGATTTGGTCGCATTTACAGCGTTACGCCAACACTGGGATCCTGAGTACAAAGCAACAATACGAGGGTGTAGCAATGAAACAGTATCAAGGCAAGTGCTTTTGTGGCTCAGTACAGTTTCAGGTCAGTGGCACGCCGGAGGCGATGGGTTATTGTCATTGCGACTCGTGCCGGCGTTGGTCAGCGGGCCCGGTGAACGCCTTTTCTCTGTGGCCCTCGGATACACTGAAGATTTTGTCAGGAGCCGATCAGATCGGCGAGTTTCATCTGACCGAGAAGAGTCACCGTAAATGGTGCAAACGGTGCGGTGGTCATATCTTTACCGATCACCCAGCTTGGGGTTTGGTAGACGTGTATGTCGCAAACCTGCCACAGCTGACATTTGAGCCTGCTCTTCACGTGCACTATCAAGAGTCGGTGTTACCAATCAGAGACGGTTTGCCTAAAATGAAAGACATGCCGGCTGAAATGGGCGGCTCAGGGGAAACAGTGCCGGAATGAATGTGCGACGCTAGTCTCACAATGAACCTGCCAACAACTGGCTCGATCATTGTTTCAGTTTGCAGGCAGCAAGCTCGTCAGCAATGCCCGCAGACGGTTGGGTTTTACCGGCTTGTTTAAAATAGGCAGGTTCTGCGCTCGCATTTGCTTGCGCAATTCATAGCTGCAATCTGCAGTAACCAGAGCGGCAGGTAATGGCTTACCCAGTAGTGTGCGTACAGCCTCAATCGCCTGCCAGCCTGTTTTTTTGTCATCAAGATGATAGTCGGCCAGCATCGCAGCCGGCAAATCTTCTGCCTGCCGAAGGTATTCCAGGGCCTGGTGTTCGTCCGGGCTGGCAATCACCAAACAGCCCCAACGCTCCAACAACAGCTTCATACTCTCAAGTACGGCTGGCTCGTTATCAATCACCAACACGCGCAGACCCGCAAAGCTTGGCCCTGTCGCAACCACAGGCAACTCGACTTTTCTGGCTGCGTGCCTATCCAACGGTAGTTGCAGCGAAAATCGTGACCCCCGGCCCGGCCGCGACACAACGTCCATCTGGTAGCCCAATACCGACACCATACGGTCAACAATGGCCAAGCCCAGCCCAGCACCTTGGCGTCCGCCCGTTCCCTGCGGCAATAGCTGATGAAATTCCGTGAAAATATCCTGCAATTTGCTTTCTTCAATGCCTACACCTGTATCCCACACCTCAATGCGCAGGCTATCGTGACGGGTCCGCAAAGCCAACAGAACACGCCCACTGCGTGTGTAGCGGAAGGCATTACTCAACAGGTTGCGAAGAATCCGCGTGAGCATGCGCTGATCCGTTTTCGCCAGGGCCGGGATTGTGCGCACCCGTAACCCAATGCCGGCATTCGCCGCCACGGCTTCAAATTCATCACCCAGGTCCTTGGCCAAAGCAGCAATGTCGGTCAGAGCCAAGTCCGGCACCATTGCTTGCTGATCCAGTTTTGATATATCCAGCAAGTCGGCCAGCAAATCTTCTGCGCCCTCTAGGGCGCGGTGTACCTGATGCACCATCCGCGCCTCCTCTGCCGGCAGCGCGCTATCTTGCAGTGCCGAAATAGTCAGGCGCGCGGCGTTCAGAGGCTGCAGCAAGTCATGGCTAGCCGCTGCCAGGTATTTGTCTTTGCTACGATTTGCATCCGCCGCTGCTTTTGCTGCAATCACCAACTCACGCTCAACCTTTTCGCGTTCGCCGATTTGGAAATGCAATCCAACGTTGGCATCTTGCAACGCTTGGGTGCGGTCTTTTACCCGGCATTCGAGGGCGGCATTAATCTGTACCAGTTTTTCCCGCGCCTGAACCCGCTCGGATATATCGGCCACAAAAGCTTCAACCACCTCTGGGCCTAAATCGGGCCTTCTTAACAGGGTGATCGCCACGTTCACTGCCGTGTTGTCGGCACGGCGCAGGCGAATCTCACGCGCATTTATGCTGCCATTATCAAGCAATTCCTGGCGCAGCGTGTCGAACTCACTGGCACTGCAAAAAAGCTGCTCACGCAAACGAATCACACGGGTTTGCAGATCCTGAGGACCTGAGTACCCGCAAATTTTGGCCATGGCCGGATTGCAGGCTAAAAACCCGCCCCGCAAATCACCCTGAAAAATGCCGTGTAACGCCTTTTCGAACAACCACTTGTAGCGGTTCCGCTCTTGCTCCAGCTCCTCTATTTGCTTTTGCAGTGCCGGGTAGTAGTTCTTGCGGGCAGACTGACTGCCAAGCCCCAGCAGGTCACTAATGCCATAGTCGCCGGTTCGCTCAGAGGGCTTCTTCATACACAACCTGAACGTCTCTGAGTGACGACTTACGGGGGTTGGTCAAAATGCACGGATCCTGCATTGCAAATCCCGAAAGGGACGGAATGTCCGACACGCTGACGCCCAACTCCGAGAGCTTCGCTTCCAGACCGACGGTACGCTTGAGTAGGATAATACGATTCATCAGTCGCTTCTGAATTTCGGTCTGGCTCATACCACGGGTATCAATATCCATAGCTTCCGCAACCCGACGGAAACGTTCCGCCGCAGAACGGAAGTTATAAGCCACCACGTGCTCTAACAGCATGGCGTTACACAAGCCGTGGGGCAAATCCAGGAAGCCTCCCAAGCTGTGAGACATTGCATGCACAGCCCCGAGGATTGCGTTGGAGAATGCCAGGCCGGCCTGCATCGATGCCAGCATGATTTGCTCTCGCAAATACGGATCTGCGGTATTCGCTACCAGCGGCTCCAGATTGCGGTTAATCAACCGGATGGCTTCAAGGGCGTGCGAGTCTGTCAGTGGCCCGCTACCGGTAGATACATAGGCCTCTATGGCGTGCACCAGAGCATCTACCCCTGTGCAGGCGGTCAAATAGCTGCTCATGGTTTCGGTCACTTCCGGATCGATCAACGAAACATCCGGCACAATCGCCTTGCTGATGATGGAAAACTTGAAGCGACGTTTGGGGTCAGAAATGATCGCGAACTGTGACACATCGGCCGAGGTGCCGGCGGTTGTCGGAATCAGGATCATTGGCGGCGGGGGGTGGTTGATGGTGTCCACCCCTTCAAAATCCAGAATGTGTCGACCGTCACTGACAACAATGCCAATGCCTTTGGCGCAGTCCATGGGGCTGCCGCCGCCGATCGCAACAATCACGTCACACTCTGAAGATTTGTAGAGCTCTGCGCCAGCCATTACCTCATCAACCCGGGGATTAGGAGAAACCCCCGTGTAAACCGTGGTGCGTATGCCTACATCCTCCAGCAAGGTAACGATTTCGCCAACCCAGCCGGCTGCCGAAACCCCCGTATCGGACACCAAAAATACATGCTTGCCACCGAAATTACTGGCGAAGTTGGCAACTGACTTGCGTGACCCGGCCCCAAATACAATCTCTGGCGAGACAAACTTTCTTAATGCTGATATGTCGTGACCCATGAAAATGCACTCAACGCTGTATTTGTTTTTATCGTAATAGTTGAGAGCTTAACTCAAGCTCTCTGCGCATTCATCGGCCTTTCGGCTATGCCTTTGATAAAAACGATAGAGTCCCTCAAGCATGGCGGCCTGATTCGCCTGCTGTAAAAAGCCATGGCCCTCGTCTTCAAACCAATGCAGCTCCGGGGCCTGCCCGGCTTTGTGCATTGCTGACACCATGGCGCGAGTTTGCTCCGGCACAACCACTTTGTCTTGCCCGCCCTGAAAAAAAATTACCGGCGCGACCATTTCTGCCGCGCGCAACCTGGGCGTGCGCATTTGCCAACGCTGTGGATATTTCTCGGGATCGCCTAGAAGCCAATCCAAATAGCCGGATTCAAAGCGGTGTGTCACGCGCCGCAACTGGGCCGGATCAGTGACACCAAACAGGCTGGCACCGGCGCTGTAACGCTGATCTGTACTCAATGCCATCAGCGCCGTGTAGCCACCGGAGCTGCGACCTTGGATAAATACCCGTTCGGGGTCTGCCCACCGAGCGTCAACCAGGTAATCCACTGCGCGCGCCATGTCTTCTACATCCAATTCACCCCACCGTTCCGCCAAGGCTAAGCGGAACGCACGGCCAAATCCACTACTGCCGCGGTAGTTCACCTCGGCTACGGCAAAGCCGCGCTGGCACCAGAATTGTATCTGAGGGTTGAACACCGGGTAGGCTGCAGAAGTAGGCCCACCATGGGCTACGAGAATCAATTTGGCAGGTTGTTTATCCGCCGTCAGTGGTGCATAAAAAAAGCCCTGTGGAGGCTCCAGCTCTGGCCCGCGGGCGGGCGTTCTGAATGCTACCGGACGCGCCAGAGTGTGCCCGGGAAGTGCGGGTTCCCCACCGGCAATAACATGGGCCTGGGCGCTGAGGGGATCGATACGAAGAACCGCATCGAGGCGATGTGGCGACTTTGCGATCGCGTAAAGCATGCCGTTAGCCGTGCACAAGCTGCGAAAATCGTTAAAGTCTGGCGAAATGCGCACCGGCCCTGAGAGATCTGGACCAGAGAGCCACAACTCACCATAGCCGTTGTGATAACAGACACGGGCCCAACAATCGCCAGGCAACGGGCAGTGGTGACGTTCACCGAGCTGCCAGGGCGCATTGGCGTGATCTCGTTCGGGCGCAGCCACAGCTTTCAGCCAGCCGCTTTCTGCGTTCTGATAATCCACCTGCCAGGGTTGCCACCACCCCTCATGGTCAGACAAAACCCACAACGCCGGACCGGAAAAAACCGGCTGTTGAATAGAGCCTTCATTAGGCGATGGATGGCTCTGAACCTGCTCTAACGTGCCACTTTCAGTAACCTCTGCAGTCCATAAACGGGTACGTAACCAAGGCATATCAGGCAATTGCCAGGTCACCCAGGCTATCTTTTTACCATCGGCTGTGAGTGCCGGTGCACCGTAAAAATCTTCACCTTCATGCAGCACCGTCAAGCCGCCCGTGCGAGCCAAAGCCATCAGTTGCTGGCAACCATTTGCAACGCCCTCACCCGTTTCACGTACCGCCAGCACACGCTGCCGCAACGGATCTGACACCAGGCCACCATAAGCCGCTGCATCGGTGGTCAGCACTTGGCTGCGGGTCTTTTCGCTGTCGATAAAACAGATTTGCTGACCGTCACCGACTATAAACACGCCGTCCGGGGCCGCTGCCAAAGCACCGCCGCCGTATCCATTCACTCGGCTGCGGACATCTGAGGATAGCGTGGTTAATGGGACCGACGCCTGGTCACGTATCCACCAAACCCGATTCACGCCACTGTCAGGGTCACTTTGCAGCCAGAATATGCCTGCTTGCGACGCCACCAAACCGCTGCGCTGGATGTAACCCGCGCACGCCTCAGTGGCGCTCAGCAGCCCCGTGGGCGGCTCAACTGCGGAAGAACAAACGGGAGTTACCGGCGTTGCGATAGGTCAGCTCCTCAATACCTGCGGTAGCATGGTCAGCGGCTTGGCGCGCGGCCAGAATGCGATCGTGATGGGGCGACTTACCACACACAGGGTCTGCGTTGTCGGCATTGCCGGTAAGCAAAAATGCCTGGCAACGACAGCCGCCGAAATCTTTTTCCTTTTCATCACAGGACTGACACGGCTCTGGCATCCAGCTATCGCCACGATAATGGTTAAAACCTGGGCTGTCGTACCAGATGTGCTTCAAGTCTTTATCGCGCACATTGGGGAAGTCGATCGGCAGCAGGCGAGCGCTATGGCAGGGTAAGGCGCTACCGTCGGGAGCCACCGTTAAAAAAATACTGCCCCAACCGTTCATGCACGGTTTTGGGCGTTCTTCATAATAATCGGGGGTCACAAAAATCAGCTTCATGGCCGAACCTTCATCCAACAGCCGGGCCCGATTCTGATTCACTTCATACTCCGCCTTTTCCAGCTGTGCCCGCGACGGCATCAGCCCCTCGCGGTTCTTGAAGGCCCAGCCGTAGTACTGGCACGTGGCCAATTCAACGTAATCTGCTCCCAGGCGATCACACAACGCCACTATGTCATTCATCTGATGGATATTATGGCGATGAATCACAAAGTTGAGAACCATGGGGTAGCCAGCCTCCTTCACCGCACGGGCCATCGCCAGCTTTTGCTCAAACGCCTTGCGAGAACCCGCAACGGCGTTATTCAATTCCGGATCTGACGCCTGAAAGCTAACTTGAATATGATCCAGCCCGGCTTCGGCAAACGACTCAACTTTGGCTTGGGTCAGCCCTAAGCCAGACGTAATCAGGTTGCTGTAGTAACCCAGATGTCGAGCCTCGGCAATCAGCTCGCCCAGATCCTGGCGCACCAACGGCTCGCCCCCTGAAAATCCCAACTGGGCCGCGCCCATTTCACGCCCCTGACGCAAAACACTGACCCACTCCTCCGTGCTGAGCTCGTTCGCAGTCTCGGCAAAATTCAGCGGGTTTGAGCAGTATGGGCATTGCAGAGGGCAACGATAGGTCAGCTCGGCGAGCAGCCACAACGGGGGCCCGATGCTGGCTGGCTTGTGTTGTATCGAACTAGAGGTCAGAGAGGTCATATGAGGTCAATCCAGTGTTGCTGCCTGGCGTGTTCCAGAAACTCGATCACGTCGTCTTCCAGGGCACCGGCTTGAGGAAACGCTGCCTTTAACGCAGCCACAATATCCAGCACGCTACGCTGACCGTCAATTTCGCTCAGTACCGCACCGGCGCTCTCGTTAAGCTTCACCATACCCTCGGGGTACAGCAACACATGACCGTTCTGTGCGGGCTCCCACTGAAACCGAAACCCGCGCCGAAAACGAGGGGTGTCTGTTGTTTTGATCGCATTTTCTGCCAGATTTACCATTACAGCCCCCGATGCCAGATTTGCTGATCAGTCACCGTGTGAAACGGTGGTGTATTGTGGCTGTAGGCCATTGTGAGTGCGTCCAGAAGGCTCCACAAAATATCCAATTTAAACTGCAGAATATCCAGGGCTCTGGCCTGCTCGGGGGCTGTGGTGAAATGCTCAAGCGTTATTGCCAGGCCGTGCTCCACATCGCGACGGGCTTCCGAGAGGCGCTTGCGGAAATAGTGGTAACCAGACTCGTCTATCCACGGATAATGCTGCGGCCAACTGTCCAGGCGAGACTGGTGAATTTCCGGTGCAAACAGTTCCGTAAGAGACGAACACGCGGCCTCCTGCCAGCTAGCGCGGCGGGCAAAGTTCAGGTAGGCATCTACCGCAAAACGCACACCTGGCAGCACATGGCGCTGGTCAATCACCTCTTTTCGGGTAAGCCCTACAGCCTCTGCCAAGCACAACCAGGCTTCGATGCCGCCTGCATCTGAGTTGTGACCATACCCTGAAGTGAGGCTACCTTCTGAAGCAACACCCAGCCCTTGCTGTTTGGCCCTCCAGCAACCCCGATACGCAAACCTTGAAGATCGGCCAAGGTGCGTACACCAGAGCTTTCTGGCACCACGATGTCGCCAATATGGGATGAAAACGGTACATAGAGATAGGCACTACCGGCTTGGTACCGTGACTGCGCCCACAGCAGATCGGCAACAGCACCATTCGCTGAGCCACTGGTCACTGCAAGGTGCGAGGCCGAGAGATTGGCAACCACTCTCAGAGCCAATCGGTAGCCATGCCTGCGATCCAGTTGCTCATGTACGATATGGTCCAGCTCCCAGTGCGCTGTACCAAACTGCAACACACTAACCGACAGCTCCGGCAGTTCTGATTCTGGCTTGACTGGCCCTGCCAGAGCGACCGACCCAAAACACTGGGTAAAAATGAGCAAAGCGACCGCAGCAAGTACAGACATATCCGACTTTCGTTGTGGTAGATTCATTCCTACACAATACGAACCCCAATGACGCGCAAGAATAGTACTTTGGTGGCTGTTTTTTGGTGCGATGGTCGCATTCAACTAAGGGCCGGGGTGGCGTGTAATGGAAGTATCACAATAATAACCTGGAGCTTAGCGCCGTTTCGCCGAGCTAACGACCTTCTGAACTGGGGGCTGCCGTGCTTAACCAACCCAATGCTGTACTGTGTTCCGAAACCCACTCTCACGATTCGGGGATCGTTCCCGATACTGAAAATAGACAGGTAGACACCACCATGGAGCCTGCGTACAAGATTCTGATTGCCGACGACCACCCGCTTTTTCGGGAAGCCATCAGCAACGTCATCGCATCGGGCTTTGAAGGCAGCGAAATCATCGAAACCGACGATCTGGACAGTGCGCTTAAGGTTGCACAGGAAAATGAAGACCTTGATCTGATCCTGCTGGACCTGAATATGCCAGGAATGCACGGTCTGAATGGCCTGATCACCTTGCGCAACGAAATGCCAACCATTCCCGTCGTGATTGTCTCGGCTGAAGAGGAAAAACAGGTAGTGCTGCAAGCCATCACTTACGGCGCAGTGGGTTTTATTACCAAATCATCGCCGCGCGCGCAGATGACCGAAGCTATCCAGCAAATCCTCAACGGCAACGTGTACCTGCCCTCGGATATTATCCGCTCTGGCAAAGAAAGCGCCACCCGGCGCAGACGTAACGACGACAACCCCATTTCTCCGGAGCTGCTTAATTCCTTGACCCGACGCCAATTACTGGTGCTGGAGCGGATGTCCAAAGGAGAATCTAACAAGCAAATTGCTTACAACCTCAATATTGCTGAGACCACCGTCAAGGCCCACGTTTCGGCCATTCTGCGCAAACTCAGTGTGCACAATAGGGTGCAAGCCATCCTGTCCGCCAGTGATGTGGATTTTAGCGAATACCTGAAGCGCTAACATCTTAGCCAGTTTTATAAGCACTCGGCGGGGCCCGGCTACTCAGCGCTGATTCCGCCGTTGCAGGCTAATCAAATGACTGAGCGTACTCCTGAGTTTGAGCGGCTTGACCGGCTTGTTCATCAACACATAACCAAGGTCACGAATGTGTTGTTTGAGTTCATTGGTGTAGTTTGCGGTAATCATGACCACTGGGGCCGGATGAACACGCCGCTCATTAATTCTGGCAACAACATCCGCGCCAGTCTCATCGTTATCGAGATGGTAGTCGGCAAGGATCAAATCAACCGGACTTCCAACAGGGTCTAGCTGACGTTCCAAATCCGCCAGCGACGTGGCACCGGTTACCCGACAATCCCAGCCTTCCAACAGAGTTTTCATACCAGCACAGATGGCGTGATCGTTATCAATCACCCAGACCCTTGCGCCGCCCAAGCCCTGATCTGCCATCGCGTTATGTACTACCTTGCCGGCAGCCCCCACACGTTTGGGCTGAAGCTGGCCCATTGGTACGCGTACGCTAAACACCGACCCTTTACCTTCAACCGACGATACTGAAATATCATGGCCCAGCATGCGTGCAATTTTATCTACGATGGCAAGGCCGAGGCCCAGCCCTTTGTCAGGGCGCGAGCCCTCAGGTCGGATACGCTTGAATTCCTGAAAGATTTCGCTCAGTTTGTCCTGAGGAATACCCGGCCCGGTATCCCAAATCTGCAGCAATACGTGGTCCTTCTGGCGCCGGCATCCCAGCAAAATGCGGCCACTGCCAGTATAGCGAATGGCGTTGGTTAGAAAGTTGCGCAGAATACGCGCCAATAGCTGAGAGTCTGATTCCACAATCGCCGAGGACGTCACAAAATCGAGCCTTAGGCCTTCCGCAACAGCCATTTGCTGGCATTCGCGTGCGATGTTATTAAGAAGATCACGCAAATCAAACGCAGTGACATCCGGCTTAATCACACCGGCGTCCAGTTTGGAAATGTCCACCAAGGTGCCCAACAGACTCTCAACATCATCCAGCGAGGTACTGACCGAACGCACCTGGTTTTCGGCTTTGGGACCAAACGATTGCTCTAACAAGGCACTGGTGAACAGCCTCGCAGCATTGAGGGGTTGCAGCAGATCATGGCTGACAGCAGCCAGAAATTTGGTTTTCGACAGGTTTGCCTGTTCGGCTTCCAATTTTGCTTCTTGCAAGCGCGCCTCTGCAGATGCGCGCTCGCTGATTTCCTGACGCAACTGGCTATTGGCGTCCGTCAGCGCCGAGGTGCGCTCTTTGATTCTATGTTCAAGATCGTCATAGGCTTGCTCCAACGCCAAGGCTGTTTTGCGGCGCTCGGTAATGTCGCGAATGAGCACGAAAAAACCGACCACATCGCCGCGCTCATCAAAATTGGGCACGTAGGAGCGCAGCATGAAGCGCACCTGTCCCTGTTCACCGGTTTCTTCAAACTCGAAGTTCACACTATGGCCAGCCAACACTTCCAGCATCTGTGGCAACAGCCGTTGATACAGTTCTGCCGAGTGCAGCTGATCAAGACGCATACCCAAGGGCGACTCGCCGTTGCGGCCATACCAGGCTTCGTAAACCTGGTTGCAAAACTGAATGCTCAAATCCGCACCAACGTAGGCAATTAACGCCGGAACATGGTCAGTGACCACACGAATCCAGCGCTCGCTTTCCTCAAGCGCCTTGATGCGACGGGCCATTTCGCTGTTTTTTACATCGGTTATATCCGAATACAACACCACCAATCCACCCTCACGAGTGGATCGCTCCGTCATTTGCACCCAACGATCATTGGAAAGCAAAAACACGACACCTTCTGAATCTGGCTCGCGGTGTTCTTCGACAATCAAACCCGACGCGAACGCCAGTTCCCGCACACTCTCAATACTGGTACCTGGGGCTGGCATCGCAACACCGGCATGGCGCCAATAACTGCGAAAGCGGCTATTGCTTTGCACCAGTTGGTGGCGATGGTCAAACAGCACAAACCCATCGGCAATACTCTCGATGGCATCACTCAAGCGCTGGCGGGTTGTTTCCGCCTCTTCACGGGCTCGATTTAGGGCCTTGTTGCTACCCCGAAGCTCCTCCATTGCCTGGTTAAGTGCTTCTGTGCGCTCGCGCACCTGTTCGGCCAGCACTACCGAGTGTTCAAACGCCGCGTAAGGTTCCGGCTTGTGGGCCATTCCGGATTCCACCCGCACAATTAACGCGTCGCGAATTTTATGCAGCCGTTCATTATCGGCTTCAAGCGCAGCGATACGCTCATGCAGAGACGCATCCGGGTGCGCCTGAGAATTAAAGGGATTTGGAATCAGGCTGGCCAATAACCACCCCCGTAAATGTTTGATTGATATGCATTCCGTTGAACTGCTCGCCATAGGTGTTAAAGCCCACGACCTTATGATCGCGCAGAAACTCGGACACCGCCTCAACTTTGCCGGTCAACTCGGCCTCCAGTCGGCGTAGAAAGCAATCACAGCCAATGGTAATCAACGGCGGCCCGACCATGCTTTCGGAGATTTCAAGCTGCTCCCGCACGCTGTCCAGCAGAGATTCGGGCGCCATGGCCGTCATCACAATGCCGGTCTCTACAGCGCAGTAAAACGTGAGGCTTTTATCCGGATTGACACACTGAATCGAACGTACAAAATAATGGCCGCCTACTTTTACACCCAATGGCTGCAGCGCAAAAACTGTGCGATCCAATTCATCGACTGCAACACCCACAGCACGAGCATATGCCTCAGCGGCAGGCTCTGCGTTCAATTCGTAAACCGTTCGGCTATCAGAACAAGCCCGTGTAACAACCAGTTTTTCATGACCTTCAGTCATGTGATGGCTGGAAAACACGCGGAAATCCAATGGCGTGTTTACCAGCAAAACCATGGCCGCACCGGCATGGAAGCGACCATCGTGAAATACATGGGTATTTGCAAGACGCTCATCGTCGCCCGCTGATCCACCAAACTGCGGAATACTACCCAGTGCTGCATTCAGGGTTGCAAGCACCAACTCTTCGCGACTGGACAGCCCGTCCAACAAAGTGATGGCAAAGGTATTACCTTTGATGGGCGCAATTCGGGCATTTCGACAATTTGTCAGCAAGCCGTCAATCACGTTTTGTGCATCCTGCAAGGAAAAGCGATCCATTTCACGGATCAGCGCACAGTCAATCGAGAAGAAGCGGCTGTCAAAACCAATAGCCGTGATGCACCCACGATCGTAGCCGCGTGTGGTAATTTCACCTGCCGACGTGCAACCCGACAGGCGCACATCCGGGAATGCCTGTGCAAGGGCCGGGCCCAGCCCGTCAAGATCGTATTCGGCAGAGCAGAAAAAAAGAACACACCCAAGGTGTGGATGATTAAGTTGGCTAGCAAGATTATTCGCGGCCAAAACCGGCTCGCGAAGGCAGGTGCTGGCAACACGGACAGCAGACATTGTCGTTACTGGCGGCATGGAGGGTACTTCCGCAGAAAAAGAACGTCCCCATAATTCTACGGACTCGACCGGCTTCGCCAATGAGACTTCAGTGCTTTTTATTGGTGCGCCGAAATGATCGTAAGCCATTGATCAGACTACTCCATTGTCAGAACCACGCGGCTGCCTGCATGCAATAGCCCGAAAACCAGCACTTTAGTTCTAGATCCTTACGCCGCGAGCGATAAAGCGTCAGCTCGATCGCCCGCAGTTAACGATATCTAGAACGTGACAATGGCCCCAAGCGCGATGGTATTGATATCCGAGTTGGTCACACCAGTTGTACGATTTTCGCCCTCGAACATGTTGTACTCTGCAACCAGTTTAAAGTTGCTGTTCACGTCATGAAAGAAACCCAGGGTCGTGCTTTCCGTTTCAAGGTTCAGAATTTCAGCATCAGTTTCACCATAAGACAACACTAAGCTGTTAGGCCCAAAGGTGTAGGATCCCTGAACCAGAAAACCATCAGCGTCATCTTCAGTGACTGGACTGTTGCTGATCAGCACCGGGTTGTCACCCTTTGAAGTAAAGCCAGACGCTGCCAGAGTCAAACCTGCCAGCGAGGCTTTCACACCGTAGCCAACGCCACTGCTGTCAACCGTAGTGCTGCCATTTTCAGCTGACTGATACCGGCCGTTGAGCCAGCCGGTCAACCCTAATCCGTTCATATCGGTGCTGTAGGTTATCTCCGACTCAAATCGCGGTGCAGAATTCTCATCGTTTGCCCCGGTAACCGTATCTGCTGGATCAAGAACACCAACAGCAATAGTAAAGCCGGACATTTCCGGAGCACGATACGTTATTTGGGCTGACGGCGTCGGGTACGGGTAACCTGCGCCGATGTTACCGAAAGACACACCACCGGCTGCGCCCGGAGAACCAAAACCCATCAAGATTTCATCAAGAAATATGTTGGAGCGCGCATAAAGACCAAAATCTTTACCGATCAACACTTGACCAAAGCTACCCTCTACGGTGGCGTAAAACTGGCGTACGTCAATAGAAGTATCCGTTGGCGAGTCCAGGCTGTCATTGATCGATGTCCAGAATGAAGAGCGGCCACCGAGAGTCAAATCACCCATTTCTTTGCTAAAATTGAACCCGATGGTGTTGGGCAAAAAACCCATCTTGATGCGGGAGTCACGAGTGTCGCTCACATCATTATCGCGGTTTACATAAAATGCGTTGAAATAGCCATCGACGGAAAACGTCGTGCCATCCTCGTTATACAGTTCGAACGCTGCATTTGCTCCAGCACTGGCACCCATCGCTGCTGCCATTGCGATAAACAGCCCCGACCTTCTGATTTTGTTGTTGTTCATAACTCCCCCAGTATGTTCGTCATTCAGGATCAGGCGACCGTCAGCACATGCCGCAAGCGACAGCTGTTGCCTGAACTTTATAATCGGCTACCAGAGAAACCGGAGGTATCGGCCGAGTGTAGTGGTCAAGTGATTTAGGCCACCGTCTTTTGAGTTTTCCAGTAGGCCTGC
>JBQCZX010000061.1:0-21407 GCA_052089485.1 Marinobacter sp.
GCCGAGTTCGATTCGTCTCAAAACCGCCGCACAAAATTGCCCTACTCATAGCATCTGTCCGGCGTTTACCCTTTTTGCTCCGCCTTTCCCTGAATAGAGGATGCGTCGGTGCAAACCTCGGTCGGCTCGCTTTTTCTCGAGCTTTCTGACGTTTTTCCAGGTTGGCCTGACGAACCATTTCCTCCTTCTTGAGTAGCTCTCGCACTAACACAATAACTGTTTCAGGAGACCTCGACTTATTGACTAATCGAGCGAACTGCTCGGCAGAGGAAGCCTGAATCCCGGGCGCTGGTCTGGCAATACCTGAAACTGAGGAGTGACCGGGCCGGTATCGCTCAACCCTGGCACGCTGCAAGAAATCTTGGATTCATAGAATTAGTGCAGCTATTTGGACAACTGACCTGCAAATCACCGAAGTGTTCATTTACCGGATGGTCCACCCGGAGCGCTTGACCATATCGCTTGAGTATCAGAATAAAACGTGGGTAGTTGGCGAGGTTCGCGGGGTGTATAATTCAAGCCCGTCAGAGGGTGCTTTGGATTGGATTCGGCGGTGGGTGAATACTGGTCGCAGAAGTTAGGAAACACAGACCAGGTCTGCTTTGTGCAGCCTGAAGGATGCGAAGGAATTCAATGTTCAGCGTGGTCGCAAAGCGAACGTTCAGATCCAGGTCGCAAATTCCCCGTTTGAGGCTCGGGTGTGTCATGCGTATCGGGGGAAGTCCAGATTTCTGTTCACCCAAAACAATACCCTGAAAGCTGCGTTTTGAGGACCTGCTCCGAGAAGACCTTTTGGCCAACATCCTGGCCGGCGGCACCAGCAGCTACCATCAGTGGCATCAGGTGTTCGTCACCGGTTGGCGGATGGCATTGACGAGCATAAGGTGCGCTGATCCAGTGGCGCAGTGCTGTCTGGCGATGGCCGGGATCGGCTGCAACAACCTGGGTGAGCCAGTCATCGAAAGCCTCCGAGAGAGGTGTAAACCTTGCATTTCCATAGCCTCGCATGTTGTGGAAACTCATGCCGCTACCGATGATCAGTACTCCGTCTTCACGTAGCGGCTGCAGGGCTTCCCCGGCGGCCAAGTGCGCCGCTGGGTCGAGACCCTCTTGCAGAGACAATTGCACCACGGGAACATCGGCATCGGGGAACATCAGCTTCAGCGGTATAAACATACCGTGGTCAAATCCACGCTGGCTATCCTGATGGCTGGTCAGTCCCGCCTCAGATAACAGGCTGGAAACCCGCTCAGCCAGTGCCGGCGATCCGGGAGCTGGATACGTGATTTCGTAGGTATGCTTGGGGAACCCGTAGTAGTCAAAAATCAACTCGGGTTTCGCGCCCGCTGTTACGCTGAACCCCGGCGCCAGCCAGTGCGCAGAAATCAGCAGAATGGCACGAGGGCGGGACGGCAAAGACGCCGCCACTCCCTTCAGAAAATTAGCCATACCGTCCCAGGCATCAGCCGGATTCCAGTCCATAAAAAAACAGGGACCTGCACCGTGCGGAATGAATATGACCGGCTGAATAATGTGCTCGGTGAGCGTTGCGGTGGAGTGCGTCATTGGCTGGCCACCCATTGAGTATAGCCCCTCATATACTTCTGCAGAAAATCCCGGGTAGCCTCATCGACTAGGCGGCCTTCCTTATTGAACGCGGTATGCGCGGAAGCCAAGGCGAAATCCGGAGCCAGATAGACTGGTGTCAGGGTCGCCGCAAGAACGTCACGCAGATGAACCTGAGCTCGGGCGCCGCCAAGGGTGCTCATCGAACTGCTCATTACGCCGGTGGGCTTGCCGCGCACCACTGAATTGAACGCTGGTCGCGAGGCCCAGTCAATGGCATTTTTCAGTACACCAGGAACACTGTAATTGTATTCCGGGGTAGCGATCAGCATGCCGTCAGCATCGGCGATGGCATCCAGCAACGCCTGCACCGGTGCCGGCTTGGTGTCACCGTCCAGATCGCCGTTGTAAAGCGGTATATCAGCAAGATCAAACACGTCGATCGATGTGCCTTGATCGACAAACTCGGCAACTGTTCTCAGCAGTTGGGTATTGAGGGAATCCTTACGCAAACTGCCGCTAATGGCCAATATCTTCATTGTATTTTCTCCTGTAGATCACTCTGGTCTTCTTAATGTATTGTTTCGTACCGATGGCGGCACTACAGCATCCGTTTTAGGGTATCGTCCCGACGAATGAAGTGGTGGATCAGGGCCATGCCAATATGGCCAATGATCAGCGCGGTCAATATCCAGGCCATTGGTGAGTGCAATGCACCGAGGGCTGCCGCCCAGGCGATTTTTTCACCTTCGGCAAAGATTTCAAAGCCGAATGCGGTCACGCCATGCCCTCCTCCAAGCATCACCATTATCCCGGCCAGGGGCATCAGTAACATGCCAGCGTAGAGCAAGCTGTGTCCGGCTTTAACCAGCTTGGCGGTGGAAGGATTCTGGATTGGGCGTTGATGACGTTGTGTCGCTACCCATAACAATCTCAGCACGATTAACACTAGCAATAGCGTGCCGATCGAAATATGCCAGGGCACCAGCGTTTGCCCGATCCAGTGTTCGCCTTCGGCAATTCGATCAGCGAACTTGAGCAACTGCCAGCCGATCAATAGCGCCATACTCCAATGAAAAATTTTGCTCACACGCCCATAGCGCTCTTTCGAATCAATGTTCATATACCTCTCCGGTTTTGCGACCGTGATAACAGGCGGTTACGCCCATTCGATGACAAGCTTTTCCTTACCCGCCATGCGCACCAAGTGATCCGCCACCACTTCCTGCAACCTCGGCATTTGCGCGACATCACTTTCGAGTTTCACCGTCAGTATGTCAGTACAGTGCAGCCGACAGATTCCCAGAGGCAGTTCTATTTCACCTTGATGCGCGGTGAGAGCGACCGGAAGCTTGTGGCCCCAGTGTTTGCACAACCGATTCATTATGCGCTGCGAATTCTGTGTTTGAATCTGGGCGCTGGATGTCAGCATTGCGACTTACTCCCGTAGTTAATTGTCTGTCAGGAAATGCTTTCAACAATACCGCCTTCAACACGGAGCGCTGCACCGGTAGTGGCGCTGGCTTGGGTTGAAGCCGCATAAACACATAGGTTCGCAACCTCCTCCGGCGTGGCGAAGCGCTTGAGCAGTGTCGAGGGGCGGTTTTCCTCCAGGAACAACCCTTCCATCTGTTCCGCCGTAACGCCACGTTCCTTTGCCAGCTCCGCCATCATTGCCTGCGCACCTTCGGTGCGGGTAGGCCCTGGTAAAATCGTATTGACAGTCACGCCGCTGCCGGCCAGTACTTTGGCGAGGCCGCGCGAAACACCCTGCAAAGCAGCCTTGCTGACGCCGTAATGCACCATCTCGGCGGGGATGTTGAGAGCCGACTCACTGGAGATGAACTGGATACGGCCCCAACCGCGGGCCTGCATGCCTTTCGCGTAGTGTCGGGCCAGACGCACTCCGCTCATCACATTGACCTGAAAGATCTCTTCCCAGGCCGCATCGTCGATCTCGAAGAACGGACGCCCCCCATAAATACCCAGGTTGTTCACCAGAATATCGACCTCTGGCAAGGTCTCTATGACCGTTTTACAGCCATAGTCAGTGCCTGCATCGGCCACGATTCCACTGGCATCGTCACGACCGCTGGCCTGTTTGATGTGTTTTACCGCTTTATCTACGCCTGCTTGGTCACGACCGACCACGGTGACCTGTGCACCGGCGTTGGCCAGCCCGGTGGCAATCGCCAGCCCAATACCCGCCGTAGAGCCAGTGACCAGAGCCTGTTTGCCTGAAAGTTCGATTATCATAAAAATGTCCTGCCGTGTTCAGTGAATTGAAATATGACGTGTTTCACGCGATTAAGCGGATGCCAGCTTGACGGCTTCCGTTTGCACACCCGGTCCTGCCGGCACAATCCCGGTAGGGTTCAGGGCCTTGATGGAATAATATCCCGCCTTGATGTGATCGATATTCACAGTGCTTGCGATGCCCTCAAGCGCCAGAATCCTTTGCATGTAGGCCTGCAGGTGCGGCATGGATCGCAGGGTGTTGCGATTGCACTTGAACAACCCGTGATAGGCGGCATCGAAACGCACCAGGGTCACGAACAGGCGCACATCGGTTTCCGTCAGACGCTCGCCGAACAGGTAGGCGCGCCCATCGGCCAACCGCGACTCAAGCTCATCCAGCGCGGCAAAGACTTTGCCGTAGGCTTCTTCATAAGCCTGCTGGCTGGACGCGAAGCCGGCCTGATAGACCCCGTTGTTCAGATCCGCGTAAATGGCGTCGTTCAGGGTGTTGATCTCGCCAGCAAGGTCTTTCGGATAGAGGTCCGGGCCCTGATCCACAATCCCTGCAAACGCGCTGTTCAGCATCCGCACGATATCCGCGGACTCATTGTTGACGATGGTTCCGGTCTGCTTGTCCCACAGCACCGGCACGGTGGCACGGCCGGAGATCTTCGGATCCGCGCGGGTGTACAACTCGTGCATGTAGTGCGCGCCATTGAGCGTATCCTCGTCGGCACCTGGATAACCCCCGAACTGCCAACCCTGATCAGTTAAGCGCGGGTTGACGACCGTGACATCGATGACTTCCTGCAAACCTTTCAGCTCACGGACCATCAGTGCTCGCGACGCCCAGGGGCAGATGTACGCGACGTAAAGATGATAACGCCCTTTCTCGGCCTTGAAGCCACCAAACCCCGTGGGGCCAGGGGCACCATCCGGCGTTATCCAGTTCCGGAATGATGAAGTCTGACGAACAAACCGTCCTTCATCGTCTTTCGCCTGCACCGGCTGCCAGTTCTCTTGCCAAACACCGTTAATCAACATGTTCAATCCTCCAGATGATGAGATAACTTTACTATCACCAAATTGAAAGACTAAGATGAAGATCGTTGATTTATTATCAATGAATCGTTGATAGTACTTGGAAGTCACCGATACAGGACAAGCCGATGGATCGTATCGACGCCATGCGCGCCTTCGTCACAGTGGTGAGCGAAGGCACCTTTACCCGCGCAGCCGACAGGCTGGAGCTGTCCCCGCAGTTGGTCAGCAAATACGTATCTCAACTTGAACAACACCTGGGTGTGCGCCTGCTCAACCGTACGACTCGCAGAATCCACCTGACCGAAGCAGGAACGAGCTATCATCAAAGAGCTCAACAGGTACTGGATGACATCGATGACATGGAGAACCAGGCTGGAGACCTGCAAACCCAGGCTCAGGGCCTGCTCCGGATCAGTGCGCCCGTATCCTTCGCCATCCGCCACATGGCGCCGTTACTGAGCGAGTTCCAGAAGACCCATCCGGGCGTAGGTATCGATTTGCAGCTGAACGACCGCAAGGTCGAGGTCATCGAGGAAGGGTTCGATATAGTGCTGCGGATCGGCCACCTGAAAAGCTCCTCGCTGATTGCCAAACGGATTGTGCCGATACGGCTGGTGATATGTGCGTCGCCTGCCTACCTGAAACAACACGGCACCCCACAAACTCCAGAAGACCTCAGGGGCCACCGTTACCTTCGCTATAGCTACATGGAGCCGGACGCCAGCCAGCCCGCGTACCACTGGCTGCAAAGCATGAGTCAAGACGGCATCAGCGACATGATAAGCAACAACGGAGATGTACTGATCAAAGCCGCCATCGCAGGCGCAGGCATTGCTTTGCAGCCCACGTTTATTTCAGGCTTGGCAATCAAGGAGGGAAAGCTGCAGGTAATCCTCTCGGAGTATGAACCCGAGCCCATGGCGCTCTACGCGGTGTATACGCACCGGCAACTACTGGCGAGCAAGGTTCGAAGTTTTATCGACTTTATTGATGGCTATTTTGGCGATCCGCCATACTGGGACTGAACTCCCAGGCACTAGCCAATCATAGCCACCGACCCTGCGAAGTGACCCGTTATAGAGGCGTATCGATCAGGCGTCGGGAGCCAGCACCGAAGAGATGGGTCATGCCCGCCTTAGAAATCGTAGGGAGCCGAGTGCAGAACTGGGACATCCAGTTTGTCGATACTGTTGCCGACAATGCCTCCAGCGGACTGTTCGTTCTGGGGGGACCGGCGCGCCCGGAATTGATGAATACTGCAACCTGAAACACGTGGTGGTGTCACCGGAACAAAATGGCGTGGGTGCGTTCATGGACGAGCACCTGGCACGCCTCGGCCGGGAACGGGATATCACCCTGACCGTGCCGCAGTTCCGAATGGTACCGGAAATCCTGCAAACCACCGATTGGGTCTGCAGCCTGCCCAAAGTCCTGCTCAGCGGGTTTGAGCCTCAGCTCGACCTGTTTCCGCTGCCCTTCGAGGCAGAGAATTTTGCCCTCGCCATGGCCTGGCACCCCCGAAACCAGGACGATCCGGCGGTGGCCTGGCTGAGGGAGTTGATCCTTTCGCTGCCGTCCGGCCAGTGTTAAACGGGCTCGGCCCGGTGCCATACCAGCTCGGAAATCACGTCCTTGCCCTTGGACACTATCGGTTTTTCCGGCCCCAGAACCAACACATTCCCTTCCAGTCGGACAACCCTGGGCTGGGTCTGCCCCAGCCAGTTGGGGAAGAACGAGACATACATGCTGTGGGTCAGCGTCTGCTTGCCTTCGTCCACCCGGAACTCGCCGCTGTACGCAATATAGGACGAACCGGCCGCCCGGTACTCCTCATCGCTGCCCTGGTAGAAGTCATTGATGGCAAAGGGTTCACGACCATCCGCCATTAACTGGGCCGACATATAGCCATCCGGCGTATACATGATGAGGCCCTTGGGCGCCTTACCCAGCGGATAAAAAGGCTCCGAACCGTCTACCGGCTTTTCCACGTACGAGTGCAGTTTCCACGCGCCAATTAATTGTTCACGCAGGCTTTTGGAGAGTGTCATAGGGTAGATTCCTGATCAGGTCGTTTGCATGTCGTTGTCGATGGGCAACACCTGTCCGGAGATAGAGCGGCCACTGTCAGACGCAAGAAAGACCGCCAGATCGGCAATGTGCCGCGTGTCAACCAGCTCTTTGATGGACTGGGTTGCCAGAGCTGAGGCCGTTTCTTCCTCCAGGCTCCGGCCGCTGGCTTTTGCACGGCCTTTCAGTACATTCTGGAACCGGGGGCCATCCACCGCGCCGGGCAGAATCGCATTCACCCGGATGCCGTCCTCACCCAGTTCGATAGACAGGGTTTTGGTAAAGCCAATCAACCCCCACTTGGTGGTGGAATAGGCAATCCGATTGGGGTAGCCGAAACGGCCGGCCACTGAGGACATGTTAATGATCACGCCCCGGGCGGACTGTTTCAGGTAAGGAATGGCCAGCCGGGTGACCGCGAAGGTGCCCGTCAGGTTAACCTGGACCACTTGTTGCCAGTCTTCCAGCGACAACTCGTGGGCCGGCGACGTAGGGCCGGAAACCCCGGCGTTGTTGACCAGCACATCCAGGCCACCCAGGTGCTTCACGGCCTCCAGGACCATGTGCTCAACGGCGTTGGGATTGGCAACGTCGCACTCCAGGGCACACGCCTCTGGCCAGGCATCGGCAAAATCCAGCAAAGACTCGCGATTAATATCGCACACCGCCACCCGCGCTCCGCTTGCCAGAAACGCTTCCGCAATTGCGCGACCGATCCCACTCGCTCCCGCCGTTACCAGTACCTTCTGTCCTGTCATGGCATCTCCTCCCGGTTCCAGGTGCCTGATCGCCGGCGCATCATCACGCCCGCACTATTATGCTGAGCTTAATCCAGCAGGCAGGTATTCCTGAAACAAATGGCAGCTATAACGGGCATAACCAAAACAGATACCGCTATCACTTAATCCGCCCCTGATGGTGCCCCGCCAGGTAGCGGCGGTCGTCCATCGTCGAGAACAGCACCGGCAATACCCGGCTCTGCCAGGTACATCATCAGCAACGCCATGGGGGTCACCAGAATCTGGCCCAGGCCGTAATTGGCGCCGATGATCTCCTCCGTGGCAAACGCCAGCAGGGCAACCAGGACAATGACAATCCATAACGACGGTTCGGCCGCCAGCAGCAAGGCCACCAAAACAGCTCCGACCAGATTACCGAACGTGCGCTGCAGCGCCCGGTTCATGGTGATATGCAAGTGCGCCCCCTGCAGCACGGCAACCGCGCCCATCGCCGCCCAACCTGCATAACTGGCACCAAAACCATAGGCGGCATAAGCCGCTAGAGCCGCGCCGGTGGCCGCGGTGCGCTGTAACACCAGCTCAAAGGACTCAACACTGCCCATCGAGACACTGGCCGCAAAGACAAAAATCAGCGCGCCAGGCGGGCCAAAATCACCGGCATTCACCAAGTAAAACAACAGGCCGCACATCAGGGCCAGCAACAGGATTTGCAAGCCAAACGGCGTGCCAAGCCACGCCACCAGGGACATCACAAACACCGTTCCGGTCTGTCACAGGATACAGAGAAACACGATCCAGCCTCGCCGGGCCCTGGGTGCGAAACGGCCGAAAAGGGCCACCAGCGTACCCAGAGAGGCAAACCCGATCAGGTGAGCGTCCGGCGAGAGCTGAATCAGCGGAAGGACAATCAGGGCGGTTATAGCCACCTGCAACCCGGCCAGCGCGGAGTTGCGCGCGCCGAGCTAGTGCGACAGCTTGATGCTCTCGCCCAACTGGTGCCGAGTGAGTAATTGCCGAAGCGCTTGCCTGCGCCCCGGACGATGATTGTCAGACATCGTTACAACATGCGTTTCAGGGTTTCATCGCTTTTAACAAAGTGATGAAACAGCGCCATGCCAACATGCCCGATGATCAGAAGGGTCAGCAACCAGGCCAGAGGGGAATGGAGGCTTCCGAGCGTCGCCGCCCAGGCCAGCTCTTCGCCTTTAGCGATCAACTGCACACCAAAGGCATTCACACCGTAGCCACCACCCAGCATCACCATGATGCCGGCAATGGGCATCAACAGCAGGCATGCGTAGAGCAGTCCGTGCCCAGCCTTCACCGCCAACGCCATGGCCGGATCCGGTGGCGGGCGCTGCTGGCGCTGGTTAATGGCCCAGGTCAGGCGCACGACAATCAATACCAGCAGCAGTGCACCGATAGACACATGCCAGGGCACCAGCGTCTGGCCCACCCAATGCTCGCCGTCAGCAATGCGGTCGCCCAGTTTGAGCAACTGCCAGGCCACCAGCAACGCCATCAGCCAGTGCAGGGCCCGGGTGAGAGCACCGTAGCGTTCGGGGGAATCCTTGAGCATAGTTACCTCCTTAAAATCATTCGGGTATTAACAGGATAGCCGTTAAATCAGGCTATGCTTTCAACAATACCACCTTCTACCCGCAAAGCGGCACCGGTGGTCGCGCTGGCCTGGGGTGATGCCGCATACACACTGAGGTTGGCCACCTCTTCCGGTGTGGCAAATCGCTTGAGCAACGTCGACGGGCGGTTTTCTTGCAAGAACAGGGCTTCCATTTGTTCGGCGGACACACCGCGTTGCGCAGCCAGTTCTGCCATCATTTTCTGGGCGCCTTCGGTGCGGGTCGGCCCCGGGAGGATCGTGTTCACGGTTACGCCAGTGCCGGCCAACACCTTGGCCAAGCCTCGGGAAACGCCTTGAAGGGCAGCCTTACTGACACCGTAGTGTACCATTTCCGCCGGAATGTTGAGCGCCGATTCGCTGGAGATAAACTGGATACGGCCCCAGCCTCGGGCCTGCATGCCTTTGGCGTAATGCCGCGCCAACCGGACACCGCTCATGACATTCACCTGAAAGATCTCTTCCCAGGCGGCATCGTCAATCTCAAAAAACGGGCGGCCGCCATAAATGCCCAGGTTGTTGACCAGAATCTCCACCTCGGGCCGGGCTGCAATCACCGCCTGGCAGCCCTCAGCCGTGCCCGGATCGGCCACGACGCCACTGGCATCGTCACGGCCACTGGCCTGCTTGATACTGGCCACGGCGGCATCAACATTGGCCTGAGTACGGCCAACAACGGTTACGCTGGCACCGGCCTGAGCCAAACCAGTGGCGATCGCCAAGCCAATACCGGCGGTGGCACCGGTAACCAGTGCTTGTTTGCCGGAAAGATCGATGTTCATAGCTTGTTTCCTCTTTAGCAGTCGGTTTTTCATCGTTCAAGAATTCGGAACAAGCCAATTTACGCTCATTTTATAAATAGGAGAACCTGATAAGATAGACACACACTTTTAACTGACAGTATTAAATAATATGCTGGATCGGTTAACAGGCATGCGCGTTTTCATTCAGGCCGCCGAGCACGGCAGCCTGTCTGCTGCAGGTCGGACGCTGGGCATATCACCGGCGATGGCGACCAAACACATGGACGCACTGGAAGCCCGCTTGGGTGTGAAGATACTGCATCGCACCACCCGTAAACTGTCGTTGACGGACGCCGGCACCGACTATTTGGAAGTCTGCCGACGCATTCTTCAGGAACTCGACGAGGCTGAAGCAGAAGTGGCCATCCAGCGCACCCAGGCTATCGGCCGCATGCGCCTGAACGTCCCCCTGTCTTTCGGAACCCGTTTTATTGCACCCTTGCTGCCAGAGTTCGGCCGTCGTTACCCGAGAGTAGATGTCGAGCTGGGCCTGAGTGACGCTCAACATGATTTGATCCGGGAACGCTGGGACCTGGCTATCCGAGTCGGACACCTCGCAGACAGCTCCCTGAAAGCATGCCGGCTGGGCAATTGCCCCATGCGGCTTTGTGCCTCACCGGAGTATCTGGCTCGCCACGGAACACCGCATCGAGTCGCTGAGCTGTCAGAACACAACTGTCTGAGTTATACCCTCTCGCCCTTGCAAGGCAAAGGCACCTGGGCTTTTGGCCACGGCGGCGACACACGGGTACCAGTCCGGGGCAACCTCATCGCCAATAATGGTGACGCCCTGCTGGCTGCGGCCCTCCAGGGGCAAGGCATCATTTACCAGCCCAACTTTATCGTTGGTGATGCGCTGGCCTCGGGCGACCTTATCGCCCTTGAACTTGACCAGCCACCCATCGATCTTGGCGGGCTTTTTGTGCTCTTTCCGCCCGATCGAAAACCCCCGGCCAAAGTCCGGGCAATGATTGACTATCTGGTGGAGTGTTTTGCTCAGTCACCTTGTCAAGGAGGAACGGCTGGCCCCGCATGAAAGAAGGGCCAACCCCTACACTATTCGTAGGTCAACCCAAAACCGTATTCAAACAGCGTATCAGCATCGGCATAGCCTGGTGCATCCGGATCATTAGTGATTACCGCTTCAAGGTGCTTGGCGAGCGAGACCGGCAACTTCCCCTGCGGGTCGAACTTACCGGAAACTATATCCATGAACGCGGCGTTGTTAACCCCAAACGTTGCAAGCAAAGCACCTGCGTTCTTCAAGCCACTAGCATCGTCCAGGACATAAGGATTACGGAAGTAGATACTGAGCACCACATTCTCTGCCCCCACTTCGCTCATCACCGCCTGAATGTCATTCAGGCTAGGAGTCTGCGCGATAGAAGTATTTTGAACAAGCTCTTCCCTTGGGCAGGGCCAAATTCTGAAACAGCTCCGCACGGCAAGTTTAGCTCGGCACCACCATTATTTTCACCTTGCTCTCTTAAACGGGCATAAGTAAGGCTTCGGCCTCGGAACAGCGGCTCCTCCAAGTGATGGAAGGGATTAGCGAGGGGGTCAGAGACGACTACTCCAGCCTCATGAGCGAACTCATGCGCCTGAGGTTGAGTGACAGGCAGATCAGGTCCCATTCACCCTGCACGGCGTTGAGGCCTCGCAGACTGAACTGGCGGAAGCCCAGAATATTTTTGATCCAGCCGTTGACCGACTCCACCAGATGTTTGCGCTGAGCGTAAATCGTGCGACCCGTTGCCGTGGCCAGTTTTTGTGCCATCCGGGCCGTGGCGGGATACCGGCTTACGTCAAGGTCTCCGGTCCGTTTGCCTTCCCGACGCAGTGAGACATGACCATCAATGCCTTTTATCTCCAGATCCTGCAAGTCACCTTCGTTGCGGTAGCCGGCATCCGCCAGACACTGCTGTGGGTAGCTCCCCAATGTGTCGTTGACGGCTTCCAGCAGAGGTATCAGGCAACCATTATCACTGGGGTTGTTGCCCTGACGGTTAGCGACAATCAACTGGAACTCGCCGTCCACGGCCAGTTGGCCGTTGTAGCATTGCTGGAACCCGTCCGTGGTTTTCATGATCCGGCTTTGCGGATCGGTAAAGTTGCTCTGATCCTTGTCATCCGGCACCCCGTAATCCCGCTTGAAGTTCCGACCGCCACGAGGTGAGCGGCGGTCGTCGTCCGGATACCGCCCCCTGGACTGGTCCTTCGCTCGTTGCTCTGATTCCAGCTTCGCCTTTGCCGCACGAATCTTGTCCAGTCGCGCCTGGCGATAGTGAAGCTCTTCGGGGAGTTCATCCCCTCGCTGGTCTTGACCAAACTGCCGATCTTCCGAGTCATCGATCTTACGCGCCTGACCACACAGCTCATCAATTTCCTTTGACAGCCGCTTTTCCTCCTCCCGCATGCGGCCATAACTCATGGCCTTATGCTTGCTCGCATTGGCCCGAACCTTGGTGCCATCAATCGCCAGGGTTCCCAGCTTGATCAGTTCCGCTTCCTGAGCGATCCGAACCACCTGAACGAATACCGCTTTAAAAGCCGTCAGATGCTGTTTGCGGAAATCGCAGACGGTGCGGTGGTGAGGAAAATTGCCCGCGGCCAGAACCCGGAAGGCGACGTCCTCCTCTAGCTTCCGGGCAATTTTGCGCGATGAGAATACGCCGGTCGCATACGCATAAATCAGCACTTTCAGCATCATGCCCGGATGAAAGGGCGACTTACGACGACCATCACCTTCATAGCGGGCATAAAAGGCGCTTAGATCCAGTTCCTCAACAACATCACTGATGAAGTAGGCCAGATGGCCTTCCGGTAGCCATTCGTTCAGGCTCGGTGGAAGGAGCAATTCCTGATCTGGTGAATACGGGCGGAAAGTGGCTCCCATTGGCCTTCCTGCTACTGAGAAATTTCAGTCCATTATGCCAGAATACGGTTTCTATCGCGCAGACTCCTAGCGGCAATCACGGCTTCAATGTTGGTCTCTGCCGGCGCACCCACAATGGCAACATCGCCAGCCTTAGACTGGATATAATCGGCAACGTCGCTGCCGCCGCGGGTAATCACCGCACCAACGGCATTCGCCCCGACAGCGAGGGCCGTATCCAGCGCCCCTTCATAAAGCGTGACCACGCGCTCCGGCTGGCCATTGATAGCCACCGGGCCAAATGCGGTTTCAACATTACGGGTGTCGGCAAAGGCGGAGCTCAGGCAAATGCCAGCAAAAGCCGCAGCCGTGAGCGCAGCGCGGAACGTATTTTTCAGGGCTTGGGTACGGCATTTCATGCGCGGTTAGCTCCAGATGGACAGACATTGGATAGCTTGCAAACTTCAGCGGAATCGAATGATAATGATTATCGTTAAGTTTTTAAAGCGACATCCCGGGACAGTCGGTTGCAAATAATGGAACACAATGATGTATGACCTGCAGGAACTGGAAGCATTTGTATCGGTGGTTCGCACCGGCAGCCTGACCGCCAGCACCCGGGATCTCGGCCTGCCCAAATCGACCCTCAGCCGCCGGATCCGGCAACTTGAAGACGCGGTGGGTCAGACCCTGCTATTGCGGCAGTCGCGGAAAATCGTGCCCAATGATGCGGGGCGTGTGTTCTACCGGTATTGCAACGACATTCTCGAGCTGGTTGTACAGGGGCGCGAGGCACTGGACGAGCTGAAAGAGGAAGTGACCGGCAAGCTGGAACTGCGCTGCCACGAATCCTTTGTGCGGGGTTGGTTTTCCGGTGTTGTGGAGTCATTTACGAGCGGGCATGAGGATCTTCAGGTAGCTATCTATACCCAGCAGATGCTACCGGAAGCCGTTGAAGACGGCGTCTGTGTCTGGCTGGGTGAAACCGGTGAAACCGAGTTGCGCCAGGAGGTTCTCGGTGTACTCCGGCAAGGCATCTTTGGCAGCCCTGATTATTTCCGGAAACAAGGAATTCCGGCCTCACCGGGTGAACTTGCTCGACATCCGTGGGTGAATCTGCTGGGGGGGGGGAAGGACGCCAGCATGGTCCTCAGGCACGCCCAGAAGGGGAGCTACCCGCTGTCGATGCCGGGCCGCCGGTTTACGGTGGATCAGTTCAATGTCCAGGGCGATGCCATTGCTGCTGGCCGTGGTCTGGGGCTTATGCCGATCTGGCTGGCGGAGCGTCGGCTCCAGGCGCACCCCGGCAGTTTCCAGTTATGCCTCCCAGACTGGTTTGGGCCTGATCTGCCGGTCACACTGTTATACCCTCATGGGGTTCTGCCACGAAGAGTGCGTGCCTTCATTGCCCACTTACGGGCCTGTGTTCCTGAGGAATGGGCGAGAGCTTCCGTTGATCCGACCACATCCGTTCCATAATCTGGGACAAATCATCTCAACATCTGACGCCCCACCTTGTGTTAATGTCCACGCCAGTGATAATGATTCGCAACTGCGACAACTGTTGCACCGTGAATATTGGATAACACAAGGAGTTATACATGCGTCGTTTTTCTCTGCTGGCCTCGGCAGTGGCTATGGCCAGTGCTAGCACCCTGGCTTTTGCGCAGCCTGAGCCCACTGAACTTGATCAGATTGTTGTTACTGCCTCCGGTTTTGCCCAGGACAAAACCGATGCGCCCGCCAGTATCAGCGTGATCAGCGCCGAGGAAATTCAGAACAAGCAGGCAAACAGCCTTACCGATCTACTTGATGAGGTTGAAGGCATCGACGTTACGGGTTCCGCCGGCAAAACCGGTGGTTTTGCCATTCGGATGAGAGGCATGCCGAGTGAGTACACACTGATCCTGGTTGATGGTCGTCGTCAGAATACAGCGGGTAATGTAACACCGAACGGCTTTGGTGAAACATCGACCAGCTTTTTCCCGCCGCCCTCATCCATTGAACGCATTGAGGTTATCCGGGGCCCGATGTCGACGCTGTATGGCTCTGACGCGATGGGCGGCGTGGTTAATATCATCACCAAGAAAGTCAGCCCGGAGTGGGCCACTTCTCTGACCGCCGAAACCACCCTCAACGAAGATCGTGATTTTGGCGACAGCCGTGCCTATTCCGCCTATACCACCGGCCCTCTGATTGACAACACCCTTGGTATTCAACTGCGCGGCCGGTGGTTTGAGCGGGATAAATCAGACCTGGAGTACCTGGATGCCAACGGTGATGCCATTGAGGTCAGTGGACGGGGGCCCAGCCCGGTTGAGTCAGAACAATACACAGTGGGTGGTCGGTTAACAGCGACCCCGACGGAAAATCAGGAACTCTGGCTGGATATCGAAACGGCCCGTCAGGATTATGATAACTCCGAGGGCCAGTTGGGTACTCTTGGAGCGAGAGGCTACGGCCCGGAGCTGGAATTCAACCGCGACCAGTTTGCGGTGGGCCATACCGGCCGCTTTGCCGCCGGCACGCTGGAAACCAGCGTCATGCGCAACACCACAGAAACCGAGGGCCGTGTTATTCCGGCAGGCGTACCGGGAAAGATGACGGGCTCTCCCCGCGAACTTGAAGCCGAGAATCGCATTGTCGACAGTAAGTTTGTCATGCCCATTGATGCCCATGTTGTCACCCTGGGCGGGCAGTGGTGGGATGCCCGCATGACCGATGGCGTGGCGGTTGAGGAGTTCAAGCAGAAGACCCAGTCCCTATTCGTGGAGGATGAATGGTTCCTTCATAAGGATTTTGCTGTGACGCTTGGTGGACGCTACGACCACCACGACGCCTTTGGCGGCCAGTTTAGTCCTCGCGGCTATTTGGTCTGGAGTGCAACTTCCGATCTGACTGTAAAGGGCGGCGTCAGCCGCGGTTACAAGACTCCGGAGCTCAATGCCCTGGCTGACGGCATTGTTGGCTTTACCGGACAAGGTACCATTCCCATGTTTGGCAACCCCGACCTGGAGCCTGAAAAGGCAACCTCTTCGGAGATCGGTGTCATTTATGAGCATCCCACTGGCTACAGCTTTGGCGTGACCGCTTTTTACAACGAGTTCACCGACAAGATTGCCGCGGGCCCCGACGAACTGAACTGCTCCTGGGAAGACGACCCCAATCGCCCCGGCTGCGTCGATCGAGGCAATTGGCCGCAGGCTGAAAGCTTTGGTCGGGATATCAACATTGATGAGGCAGTCACTCAGGGCATCGAGCTTTCAAGCGCAGTTCCCCTACTAGACACGCTCCGCCTGGGGGTGAACTACACCTATACGGACAGCGAACAGAAATCCGGTGACAACAAAGGCGACCCTCTGACGGATACACCGGAGCATATGGCGAATGCAGCTCTGCACTGGAATCCAAATCAGCGTTGGTCCGGCTGGCTGAAAGCTCAGTATGAGAGCGAGCGCTATCGCGACCGCGAACGTGTACGGGGCGCGCCATCCTTTGATGACCTGGGTGACTTCAAGTCTTTCACCTTGGTACACCTCGGCGGCAACTTTAAAGCGACAGAAAACCTGACCCTGACTGCAACCATCTACAACCTTCTTGACAAGGATTTTGTCGATTACCGGGCTTACGACAACGGCAGTAGCTACGGGAACGTGTATGCCAACAGTGAAGAGGGGCGTCGGCTGTGGATATCGGCAAACGTAACCTTCTGATGCCAACCATTTCGGGTGCGCAAGCACCCTTTTCTCATTCGGAGCGTACATGAACCACCTTAAAACAACCCTGACAAGCGCGCTTGCCGGCCTCACTCTGTCTGGCTGCGCAACCACAGCAGACGTGTACGGCCCAACCGTCATTAGCTATGACCATGGGGCCCTGGATACCCTGATTGAACTCGGCCTGGAACAGAAAGTTCTGGCAGTGCCCCAGCGTGGGCTGCCGGATTACCTGGATGATTTTGGCGCCAGTCTGCCCGACGCCGGCAGCCTGAAGATGCCTGATCAAGAGCTAACCGCTGACCTGAAACCAGGGCTGGTCCTGATGACCAGTCGCCAGGGTGCCGAGGCGGTAACCGGGATCGCGAGGTTTGCCCCTGTTCGTGACGTGACCATTGCCGAAGCTGACTTTAGGGAAGCAGTGAATGCCCGCGTGACCAGCCTGGCCGGCTACTACGGCCTTGACCAGGCAGCAGAAATCAAGCTCGACGCGCTATGGCAGCATGCAGACGCACAAAAGGCAGACCTGGTGGAGTTGGGGTCGGTGACCGTGGTTACCCACAATGACGGTAATTTTTCCCTGCGCCATGAGCCGGTGGTGTATGAACTTCTGGGGCTAGCGCCCGCCAACGTACCCGCGAGTGTTGAGCCGGTGATTCGCGGCGAGCGCACCTTCTACCCGGTGACGACTCAGGTGCTCGCGGAAATGGCGCCAGACACACTGTTGGTGGTCGATCGCAGTGCGGCAATCGGAGCTGAGCCGCTGCAGCCACAAGCACTGCAAATTGCCCTTGAGCAGGCGGGAGCAACGACGAACGTCGTGGTTCTTGACCCCGGCCTCTGGTACCTGTCCGGCGGCGGCTTACAGAGTATTCGTCGGCAGGTGGATGAAGTGGTCGGCGCAGTGCGCTAATACCAGCCGCCGTGGTGAATGGTTTAAAGGGTACCTTCTTGTGAGGCGAATCGCGTTATCGCCTCATAGGTTCTCAACTGAACAGAATTTCTGGAGCAGTTACTGATTGCCTGGTGCATCTGTCATTAGACGGGAATTATGGTTAGTTCACTGCAGGCGGAATGCCCAAGCCCCCGTTTGCCATTGTCCACTTTCCGGAAAGTCTTTACCTACCAGCCTTGTGCCCAAAATCGGTGTTAATCAGCCATAACACTGATATATCGGGCGCGCCATTATTTTAAGAGGCTTGCATGAAAACGCGGGCCTTTTTTATTTGGCCATGTCTAAATTGTGCCCATGGTGTGTCCGTACAAATTCGAAAGGATATTGGGGCGGTCGCAATGTGACTTTCGCCCTGAAAGGAGCCAGAGCACCTTTAGATAAAAGAAGATTCATTGAGGGCGCTACGGTCGCAAAGCGAACGTTCAGATTTCGGAATAACGAATGATATGGACTCCCCCTGCTCCCACGGCATCTATGTGCCACATTGAAGGTGTAGTCAGACTTCAATCAGAAGAGGGGGAGTCCTCATGAATGTTACAACTATTGGCATCGATTTGGCGAAAACTGTGTTCAGTATTCATGGCACCAATCAACACGGCAAGGTCGTGGTCCGCAAACGACTTAATCGTCCTAAACTGCTGGCGTTTTTTGCTCAACTATCGCCGTGTCTGATCGGTATGGAAGCCTGCTCGGGTGCCCACTACTGGGCTCGTGAGTTAACCAGGTTTGGCCACGATGCCCGGATCATCGCACCCCGGTTCGTAGCGCCCTACCGCAAGAGCAGCAAGAACGACGACAACGATGCCGAAGCCATTTGCGAAGCTGTTGGTCGGCCCAACATGCGATTCGTACCGACCAAAACTGTCGATCAGCAAGCGGTGCTTTGCCTGCACCGTATTCGTCGAGGATTGACCAAAGAGCGTACCGCTCAGATCAATCAGATTCGCGGGCTGTTGGCCGAGTTTGGACTGACCGTTCCTCAAGGTCGTTATCAGGCTCGCCATAGAATTCCGGACATCCTGGAAGATGCCGAAAACGGTTTGCCCATGCTGGCCCGTCGTTTACTTAATAACATCAATCAGCGCATCCTCCAGCTCGATGAAGAAATCCTGGCCTATGACCGGGAGATCGAAGCAATGGCACGGCGTGACGAGCGGGCCAAACGGTTAATGGCCATTCCGGGTATTGGGCCACAAACGGCGACGGCTATACTGGCCAGCGCCCCCGATCCCAGGCAGTTCAAAAGTGGAAGGCACTTTGCCGCCTGGCTGGGTCTGGTACCCCGGCAATATTCAACCGGTGGTAAGCCCCGATTGGGCAGAATTACCAAGCGCGGAGACAAATACCTACGAACGTTGTTAATCCATGGCACGCGGGCGGTGATTGCCAAGCTGGCCAATAAAGATGACCGGCTCAGCCGCTGGGCAAAAGAGTTGGTGGAACGTCGCGGGTATAAGAGAGCCGCTGTCGCATTAGCGGCCAAGAATGCCCGGATTATCTGGGCGCTACTGATGAACCAAAGTGAGTTTAAAACACAGCCTGTAGAGGGCTGATAACCGAGCACCAACGACAGGCAGAACACGCCTGCCAGCCGAGTCCTGCAACGGCAAGCGATGACGGAACGGTCAGACCGAGAGTGATTGAACCTGATAAGCTTTGCGGCTGATACAAGCCGACTAACGAATGAGGTCACCACTCACACGCATCATCATCCTGGCCCGGGCAACAATGCCCACAAAGAGGCCGAATGTAGAGCTGCAGTCTCAAACCGCTTCGAATTCAAATGGCGTTGCTTGACCGCAGGGGGAGTCCATGTAGCGAAGCTTAGCGGCGCCCTTGTAATGGAGGCGAAGCCGCAATGGAAAGGGCGTCCGGCGGCCATCGGCCGCGTACTACAGCGACTGGTTAGTGGCAGGTAATGACACTGCCGGCTCCCTGGCACTGACCTTGACGGCCTACTCCGTAACCCGGCACCGACATGAGCCGATGCACTCTGTTTGAAACACCGCCAATGATGCGGTGAATGAACCTGAACTCAAAGGTAGCAGATCCGGACGACGTTTTCGGCGGACGGCCCCACACGGTGAACACCGAATTTCCTGCCACAACTCTTGCTAACTGAAGCAACCAAGCCGGACGCGGATTCTGACGGCCTTGGTGCTCAACAGACTATGCGGGTTTGGCAACCAAGCACGGCACCAAGGCCACTGGCACACTGCAGCCTAAAAGGACCGAAGCCACAGCCACTAACGTCGCAATCACGCGCTCGTCGCGTGCATTGCTTTGTTAAATTCTTTATTCCAGCAGACCATCACTTACTGCCGATTCGATTTTGTCCCTCATGATCTCCCACAACCTGTCGCTACCTTTCCCTATCCTGCTATTCACGGCGAGTATCTTTTCCAATGGAATATCATGTTCCCGCCAACTATGCCCACGACCATGAAGGTTGTGTAGCAAGGGAGGAAGCCGGTCGATCGCCCTAGCGTAAACGGCATCAGCTGTCATTCCTTCTTCAAATTCGTCCCAGAGACTCTTGTATTGCTCCGCCTGCTCCTCGGGAAGCATAGCAAAAAGCCGTTTGATTCCGGATTCTTCCTTTTCCTTTACGCCAGCCGAATCACTTGCATAAACAATGGTGTCTCCAGCGTCGATTTCCCCCAGATCGTGGATCAAAAGCATTTTAATCACGCGATCAATATCAATTGGATCATTCGCATGATCTTTTAGCATTAACGCGGCAAGACAAACATGCCAGCTGTGTTCTGCTGAGTTTTCGTATCGGTCAAGCCCAACCGGACGGGTTTTACGAAGCACCGACTTCAGCTTTTCAGCTTCAACGAGAAATCCCAATATTTTCTCAACACTTTCCAAGACGTGCTCCTGTCTAGCCATTTAACGCCAATATTAAGCGGCGCCCGACTAGGGCGTCCGGTGGACGGCCGTCAGGCCGGGAACGAACTTGAATGACTGGTTATGTGCTACCCGAAGAAACAGCCATTCTCATCAGCATTCACGATAGCAAAGAATTCCTCGATGGAGCGTGACTCAGGTTCTGGCGTGTACGAATGCCACTTCAGATCGCTACGCATCCAGTAGATTTTCCAGCGTTGAGATTTCTTGACGTAGGTCGCTTTTGCCACCGGCGACTCAATGATCGTGGCCGGCTCACGAAAATGCGGGCGAATCTCGACAATCTGGACGCTCTGGCCGGAAACTCGCACGTCTAGATCTAACTTGGGTCGGATCTCTACTGGCGGCCTCCGGTCTTCAAGAAATTCAGAAGCGGCCCGCTCAATTTTCTTTGCTTCGAACTCACTGAATGCCATATGGATTCTCTATGGGAACGCCCACATAACGCTGAATGTTAAGCGGCGCCTGCGGAGCGCAGCGTAGTAGGCGTCCGGCGGACGGCCGCCAGGCCGGTAGCGAACTTGAACGATTGGTTATACACGACACTACCACCCCCACCAATGCCAGACCTTGGCTATACCGCGCCAGACACCCCCGAGAATTGACGGAAAAAGTCGTGGAAGCAGCAACGCCAACACAGCAAAAACCAAGATACAGGAAATGAGGTAACGACTGCTGAGAAAGCCATCCCAGTAGACGGCCAACTCCAAATTGACCCAGAGCCAGACGAATGCTGCTGTTGGGATAGAGAAAAACAGCGATGCAAAAAGGCTGATCAACCTTGTTTCAATCGGCCCACCTTGGCCGCGATTCCTTGCCATGATCTATGAAAATTCCTTGTGTATAACGCC
>JBQCZX010000062.1:0-20913 GCA_052089485.1 Marinobacter sp.
CTCTGGCTCTGGCTCTAGCTCTGGCTTTGGCTTTGGTTCCGGTTTTATTTCGGGTTTTGGTTTGGGCGTTGGCTTTGGTTTGGCTTTCTGTGCGGGTTCGGGCTTTGCCTCTTCTACAGGGGCCGGCGCCGCCTTGCCCGCAAGCGAGATTTTGATGGCCGGCGCTGTATTGACGGCCGCGTTGCCTAGCTGGTTGATTTCGATCGGGTTCTCTGGCGCGGCTGCCATGAGAATGCCGGCGCTTAAAACCACCGCAATTGCCAGTAAGCCAAGGCGGCCAAGCCTGCCGGTGTCCTTCACGTTTCAGGCTCCGTAAGTAGAAGAATTTCCTTGTAACCGCCCTGTTCCAGCGTGCGTAAAAGACTTTCCAGATCGGCCATGGAAATACTGCTGGCTGCGCCGATTTTTAGCGGGTTCTGCACGTCTGGTTCTGGCAGCCGCTTAAGCAGGGTTTGCGCATTCAGTGTCTCGCCACTTATTTGCCAATGGCCGTCAGCGTCAACCAGTAAGTCGGCATGGGGCGACTGTTGCTCGGCGCTTGGTGGCGTAGCCGGCAGGTCGGGCAAGGGATCGTCAGCAAGCTGGCCGGCCACGATAAAAAACATCAGGAGCAAGAAAACCAGGTTGATGAGTGGCAGAAGTGCATCCTCTACCCGTTCCATCAAAGACTTGCCGGAGGTGGAGGGAGGTGGAATCAGCTCGATCATGGAGTGTCTTCGGTTGCACGTTTCCAGTGGGTTTGGATGCCGTTGCGGGACAGTTCGCCCAGGGTGGCTGTGAACAGGCTTAGCTGGGCATCTGGAGCGGTCGTAAGGTTAACCTCAGAAATGCCTGCACTGCGAAGCTCTGGTAGCAATTGGCCCACTGGCAGGGTGAGTTCCTGCCATGCTACGTCTCCCCCTTGGGTGATCGTCAGTAGGGGTAGAGGCTCACCTGTTATCGTGCTGCGGCCTTCCGTATTGTTGGCCAGCTCTAGATGGTCCACCGGCATAAGCCGGCTGGTGAGCATAAAAAACACAAGCAGAATGAACACCACATCAATCAGTGGTGTAATGCGAATTGGAATGGGCCGGTTGGGCCTGGGTTCAACCAGTTGCATGAGTAAAACTGTGCGTGCTGTGAGTCTCAAGTTCCTGCTCGTTTTTTGCTTCTGAGCGGGATTGGCTGGTGGCTGGCTGGGCCTGTGCTTTACTCGCCGGTTCGCTTACCGATTCCGCTTGGCCTGAAAAGGCTTCTGGCGTCACGGTTAACACAGACACCAAAGTGCTGTTAACGACTTTGTGAATGCGCCGCAACCGGAATTCGATCCAGGCCGCCAGAGCAGCGAACGGAATGGCGACCACAAGGCCAGCTGCGGTCGTGGTCAGTGCTTCGTATATACCGCCACTTAACTGCGATGCGTTGGCGCGGCCTTCTGTCGCAGCCATAGCACTGAAGGCTTCCATCATGCCAAGAACCGTGCCAAGCAAACCAAGTAAAGGTGCAAGAGCCGCGATCACTTCAATGATTTTCAGGGGCGCTTCAAAGGGTTCGAGCCCTTGCTGTGCGTCTCGTGCAGCGGTCTCACGAACCTGCCGATCGTCCTGTTTGTTTTGCAGTGCCTCAATGGTGTTGGTTACCACATTTTGCAGCGGGTTTAGTTTTGCCCAACGGTTAGCCTGCTGACGAATGGCTTGTGGGTTCACGCTGGCGGGCTTCTGTTGCCAAAGCGTAATGATGCTTTTAAGCTTTTTGGACAATCTGGGCGCATAGAGTGCGCCTACGAGTATTAGATAGATAAACGTGACAAGGCCCAGAATCGCCATTACCAGCAGTACTACCATCACGGGGCCGCCCATGGTTAGCAGCTGGTTAAGCGGACCATCTGTCTGCGTGGAGCCGAAGGACGCCAGGAAATCACTCATGCGTGTTGCCACCCTTACTGAAGTTTGATGCAAATCATAACGATTCTCGTTGTGTTTGCAAGTATGTAATCCTTCATGTAACCGGCCTCTGTTAGAATTCATGCCGCTATTAAGCCCGCTATTTCACACCTGACTTGATATAAACCCGGAGGTCGAACCATTTACATGCAATACCTGCCGAGCGGAGTAACTCTGCTGTGTTAATGGGGCGCTGGCTGGATAGCCTGGTTAACCGGGCGGTACTTCTCGTTGTGGGTGTTGTTGTTCTGACAGCGCTGTTGGTTGCGCTTGCGGGGTCATTTCTTAGCCGGTCAGAGCTTGAGCAGCAGGCTGCAACTCAGGTAACCACCATTGCTCAGTTGGTGGCGGGAGAACTGGACGACAAGCTGTCTCAGCGCTTGGAAGCGCTCAACCATGTGGCGCAAGGATTCACTATGAGCGAGCCGGCTTTCGGGGCACGCGCACGGGTACTGATGCGACGCCAGACTGCGTTGCAGCATATGTTTGACGACCTCTATTTAATTGATGCTCAGGGTAAGATCCTCGCCGAGCACCCCGAGGCGTTGAACATGACAGGGCTGGATGTCAGCAGTCAGGCCTATTTTCGCCATGCCTCTGGGCAATTAACGCCCCACATCAGTGAGCCCTATCGCTCAAACCACGAAGGCCGAGCCGCTGTAATGGTGGCCGCGCCTGTATTTGATCACCAGCAACGATTTATCGGCATGCTTGGCGGTGCGATGTCCCTCACAGGTGAACATCTTATCGAGGAACTTTCCCGCATTCGCATTGGTAAAACCGGTTATCTGGCCATCGTAACTCGCAGTGGTGCCGTTCTTGCTAATGGGCGCACTGGCGAAGTCATGCGGCCGGTAGCAGGCGTTAACCCGATTCTTCAGGATGCTATGGGCGGCTTTGAGGGCACGGCCCAAACCCGCAATAGCGAGGGTGAGCGTATTATCCTGTCGGTACAGCAAATGTCGGAGGTGCCTTGGTTTGTGGCGGCTGTGTGGCCGGCCCGTGAGGCTTATGCCCCCGCCATTCGTATGACAGATGCCTTTCTCTGGATGTTGTTGGCGGTGATTCTGCTGATTGTTCCTTTGGCTCTGTGGCGTTTCCGCCGCTTGATGGCGCCTTTACAGGAGTTAGGCCAACAGGTGCATGAGCGCCACCTGGGTGTGCGAAGCAAGCCGGTGGTCGGCTCCGGTGGCTCGGAGATCCGCCAGGTAGCAGACATATTCAATATGGTGATGGATGAACGCGACGACGTTATGAGCTCTTTGGCTGAGCGCGAAGCGTTTTTTCGCTCGCTGACCCGTGATGCGCCTGTTGGTATTGTGCATGCCGATGTCCTTGGCCGTATCGAATTTGTGAATCCTGTCTTCGAAGGCATTATCGGTTTGAAGCTTTCCGAGCTTAGTGGCACCTATCTATTTGGCTGTATCTCGGATGAAGATCGTGATGCTGTTGCTAAGGACTGGCAACACTCTCTTGAGCAGCAGGACACATTCCACGGCCGTTTCCGGTTGCAAGGACCAAACGTTAACGGCCCGGTCTGGTGCCAGGCAATGACCGCGACTCTTGAGACTCCGGAAAAGGTCATGGGCACCATTACGATTGTGCGAGATATTTCCCACGAGTTGGAAGTAGAAGAGGCGCTTCGCGACGAGCAGCAAAGAGCGGAAAACATTCTCGGGGTGATGCAGGACGGCGTTCTGATGGCGGATACCGGCGGTGTTATCCGTTACGCAAACCACGCTTCAGGCCGTTTTCTGGACGCAGATGGAGAATACGTTGGCAAAAACGTGTTTGAACTGGTTGGCATTGATCAAGAAGATCAGGCGCTTACCCATGAGTGGTTCCTGGGCCGGGACGATCTGGATAGCCTTTACGTTACTCTTCGAAACCTTAGTGGGAACACGTTTGATGTGGATCTGAGCATGATTCACATCCGCCAGGGGCGACAAAATGAGCGGCTAGTGTTTGTGTTCCGGGATGATACCGAACGCCGGCGCGAGGAAGAGCGTCTGTCTTGGGAGGCAACCCACGATAGCCTGACACAGCTTTTGAACCGCCGTGCGTTTAACACCTCGTTGAACAAATGCCTTGATGAATCGCCGCGAGAGGAAGCAAGCGCTGTGTTGATGCTGATCGATCTTGATCACTTCAAACCAGTGAACGATGAGGGCGGGCACCTGCTCGGTGATGAGCTGCTGCGGCGCCTTGCCGATCTGTTCAAAGATGCCGTACGTCAGTCTGATACCGTTGCCCGGCTGGGAGGCGACGAGTTCGGTATCATTCTGCCGGCCTGTGGTATCGAGCGGGCCAAGACCCTTTCGGAACGTATCCGTGCCGGTGTTGAGTCTGTCGAAATAGAACAGGACGGCCAGATGTTTGGAGTCACGGCGAGTATCGGTATGACCGAACTGGTGCTTGCGGATCGCGAACCTGATGACGTGGTCGCCCGGGCCGATGAAGGCGCTTATGTGGCAAAATCCAAAGGCCGCAACCGGGTTGTGGTGATGCCTGCGCCAGAGCAATAACCGAGGCGTTCAGGCCCACCACTGCGCCGCCAGACTGGCTTGCCAAAGTAAGCGCAGAGCCAGGAGGGTCAGAACCAGGTTGAATGCTTTGCTGAACCAACGGTTATCGAGAGAGTTTAGAAAACGCAGACCTATCCAGGTGCCAGCAAAGCCACAGGCAACCATGGCGAGAATAAACGGCAGCCAGTGTGCAAAAACAAAACCTGTCACACCAAACACCAAGGCTTTGGGTGCATGCTGCAAAATCATCGCGGTAGCAAACGTTGCCACCGTACGAAACCGGTCTACATGAATCTGTTTGATGAACGCCGCCACCAGTGGCCCGCTGGCGCCGACAAACAGACTGACAAAGCTGGTTAATGTGGATGCAATGAAAACCCCGGCTGGGCCGAAAGCGCCTTTTGGCAACGCCGGACCCCAGCAAAGATAGAGCACGAACACGGCAATGGTCAGCTGCCATAGATAGGCCGGCAGGCTTACCAGTAACCAGGCGCCTGCCACAGCGCCAGCGACAACGCCGGGCGCGAACGCTGCGATCACTCGCCAGTCGATATGCTTCCAGGTCAGCATAGCCCGACCACTGTTGGAGCCTAGCTGGATCATGCCGTGCACGGGAATAATCGCCGCTGCGGGCATCCAGGACGCCATCAGTAAAAGCAGCAAAACACCGCCACCTGCGCCCAAGCTGGCGGTAATCATCGAGGTAATAACCGAGCTGACCAGCAGGAAAAGCGCGACCGACAGGCTCAGGCTCTCTGGAAGCAGGGCTATTTCCACGCACAAAACTCCGTGGATTTCAGCTTAGCCGTTCGGCACAATGCCTCAGTTGCCAGTTGCACATCGGCCACGTAATACAGCGACGCCAGCCCCAGCCTGTCGCGGCCCAGGTTATGAAATACCATGCCAAACGCGATGTCGCCTGCACTAAACCGTTCGTGATTAGACGCAAAATAGTCTGCTGGCTTAGCGAGTGTTTCGTCATCAAGAAGCGCCTGAACGCGACCGGCGCCGCCGTGGTAGGCCTGAGCCAGCAAGAGTACAAATAGCGCGTCGCGTTTGCCTTCAGGCAGGTTGCCAAAACGCTCGTCGAAGACTGGCTGTAAATTGCGGGCGTTTTGGTGCATCAAGCGCAGCGCACAATCGATCTGTGCCAGCCGATGCCAATAATTTTTCGGCTTGATCTGGCAGTCATTCAGGGCAGAGGGCGAAAGCTGGAGAATGCCTTTGGCATTTGCCTGTGAGTGAGCTCTTGCCTGCCCGCCGCTTTCAATCAGGATTTGCCCGGCCAAATAGTTGGGCAAAACCGCAGGTAACGTAAAGCGGTTTTGCTCACTGCGGCGCTGAACGATATACATCAGTGCGCTGTGCAGGGTGCCCGGCTGTTCACGGCTTGCGAAAGAAAGGTCGTCCCAGGCGCCCCAAACGCGATCTTTGGTGCGGGCGCCCAGGTAGCGGCCAACAGCAAGATTTAAGTTTACATGGGGTTGGTCACAGGCCAAGGCGAACGGGTACCCCTTGGTGTTTGCGTCACCGGCAATCCATTCCTCAGTGAGCCCCTTATCGTGCAGCGACTGGCGGGTGTCGTTCAACCGCTTTTGGGTGGCTGCGCTATTGTCGCCGTTGCTAATCCAGCCAAGAAACTGCCCTCGCATATCGAACAGAATATGGCGGTCAGGGCTTGCGCAATAGCCGGATTCCTTCAATACCCAGCTGCGGATGGTGAGAATATTCTGGTAAACCCCCTGGCTGACCCAGTAAGGCGAAGCCCTCACAATGGCAGTCCAGCCGGCGCTATCAGCGCTGTCACTCTCGGCCTGATCTTCTTCGGCCAGTACCGGCGTGTGCACCACAGTGGTCAGGATGAAAGTCAGAGCAAGCTGACGTAAGCTTGCGAATCTTGAGTTCATAAAATGGACGCCATTATGAAGCAATCAGAGTATCTTCGGTACGACGCCACCGCGCTGGCGGATTTGATACGCCGTGGCGAAGTGACCTCGCGGGAAGTATGCGAGGCTGCGGTAGAACGGGCAAGCTCTGTGAATAGTTCCCTTAACGCAATCTGCTTTCCCCAGTTTTCCGAAGCCCTGGCGCAGAAGTTTCCTGAGCAGGGGGTGTTTGCTGGTGTTCCTTTGTTGCTTAAAGATCTGGCGCAGGAGCAGTCGGATCGGCCTTGCACTTACGGCAGCCGGGGTTTTAAAAACAACATTGCGCCACAGGACTCCGAGTTCGTGCGCCGGGCCCGTGCGGGTGGGCTGGTGTTTTTGGGGCGAACCGCAACGCCAGAATTTGGCCTTAAAGCCATCACCGAATCCGAGTTGTGGGGGCCGTCGCGTAACCCCTGGAACACCAAGCTCACCCCCGGCGGCTCAAGTGGCGGCTCTGGCGCCGCAGCCGCAGCTGGCATTGTACCTATGGCGGGCGCCAACGACGGTGGCGGCTCTATCCGCATACCTGCGGCCTATAACGGACTGTTTGGGCTCAAGCCCTCTCGCGGCCGTATTTCCAGTGGGCCCTTGATGGGCGAATCCTGGACTGGCGCCTCCTCGGATCATGTGGTTACCCGAACGGTGCGCGACAGTGCCGCCATGCTGGATGTGCTCAGTGGCTCTGCTTCCGGTGACCCATTTGTTATTCCCGGCCCCAGTGCCGCCTTTACTGATCTGATGCAAAAGTCGCCGGGCAGTCTGAAAATCGGTGTGTTCACCGCCTCCCCTTACGACACAGAGGTGGCGCCTGAATGCGTTGCAGCGGTTGAAGAAACGGCGCGGATTCTGGAAAACCTGGGGCACAAGGTTGAGTATGCCCGGCCAGAGTTTGATGGCATGGCGCTGGCCCGCTGCTACCTTGGCCTCTACTTTGGTGAAGTGTCTGCCATGATGGCGAAAGCCAAAGCGCAGCTTGGCGCTTCTGATAGCGATTTTGAGCTGGATACCCGCCTGATAGGCATGCTGGGCAATACCATGCCGCTATCTGATTACGTGCTTCGTAGGCAGCAATGGAATGAGTTTGCCAGGGCGCTGGGTACGTTTTTCGGGGGATATGATTTATACCTTTGCCCCACCACCGGCCAAATGCCTGCCCGTATTGGTGAGCTGGAGACTCCGGCGCACCTGAAACTGGCAGCAAAACTGATGCTGACTCTTAAGGCCGGAAGAATGGTGCACCGCAGCGGCCAAGTAGATCAGATGGCGATGGAAAGCCTGGCCCGCACGCCATTCACTCAGCTTGCCAACCTCACGGGAACGCCGGCCACGTCCGTACCTATGCACTGGACAGCTGAGGGTCTGCCGGTTGGTGTGCAGTTGGGCGCACCCCATGGCGGTGAAGAGGTGTTGCTGCAACTGGCGGCTCAGCTTGAAGAGGCTGCCCCCTGGTTTGGCTATTATGAACGGCTTGAAAATGCTTTTCCGCCTGCGGCCTTGTGATCCATTGATTGAAACCCCACGTTTATCTTTCTATGTGTAACAAGCTATGCTGTGTACTAGGGAGATCATTCCTGATACACCCTGATGGCATCGTGGAGGCGAGCGTATTATGAACCAACCGATGGCAATCGACGAACTGGTATCAGTAGCACAGGCAGAAGCCATGGGAGAGCTCGATGCTCCGATGATGGCGATTGTTCTGGCCAGCGAACAAAGCTATGACTTGCCCATCAACTCACTTGAAACCGATGCCGACAAGGCACGCTGGGGATTAATTCTCCGCGCTGCCCGCGAGCATGTTGAAGCGGATGCCGTGGCGGTTCTTTACCCCGCCTGGACAACCATCCGTCAGAAAAACACGGAACCGACAGAAGACCGTAGCTCTGAAGAAAGTAGCGCAAAAGAAGAGGGGGCCATTACAAAAGAGAGCACCGTTGAGGCCTCGGCAGACGAAGACGTCGAGGAAGAAGCAAACGACCCGATAGACACCCTGTTTGTACAGCTCCATACACGGGATCATGTGTACTGGCGTGGGTTTGAGCAGATTCGGGACCCTAAGCATCAGCGCATTATTGGCTTTCGCCGTATTAAAGCGTTGTCTACCGACTATAAGCGTGACGAAGAACCTTCGATTGCATCCTGGCTCAGTACACTGTTTGAGCCCCTACCGGAGCACGGTGAAGAAAGCGATGTGGATCTTGAGCTTGCCGATCTTCTGGAAGAACCTGAAGTGAGCGCGGCGTTGTATCCCCGCCAGTTGCGGGCGCTACACTGATCTGAAACTTCGAATCAAAAAGCCGGGCGCTGATGATAGCCCGGCTTTTTGGGTTTTAGCGATACTGCTTGCTAGATAGAACCTGCCCTTTCTGCAACCCACATCAGGCTGACAGTGCCCACACCCACGAGAGCCAACGGTACCAAAACCCGTTGATACACACGCACATGGGCTAAGGCATAAAGCAGTGGAAAGCCGATTAGCAGTAGGCCCAGTTGCCCGAATTCTACCCCCAGATTGAAGCCGGCGAGGGCAATGGCCAAGTTGGAAATTCCCCCGGTCAGGTCGCCAAGTACGCTGGCAAAGCCGAAGCCATGAACCAGCCCGAAGACGAACGCCAGTTTCCAGGTTTTATGGCCCAGAAAAGGCCAGACTACATTGAGTGCAGCCATAGCGATGGACAACGCGATCACCGTTTCAACCCAGGCGATGGGGAGCTGGACAATACCCAGCGCAGACAAAGCCAGGGTGATGGAGTGCGCCACCGTGAAGGCGGTCACAATGCCGGTCAACTGCAGTAGTCGCGATTTCAGTGAGCGCTTTTTTGCACCTTGGCTATCCCGCCGGTTGCTGATCAGCGTAGCAGGTAACACCAGCACCAGCAGAAACAGCATGTGGTCTAGCCCGATCAGCAAATGGATAACGCCTTCGCGCAGAAACGTTGCGAAGGTGCTCCATAACCCTATGGCGCCCCCCGTTGCGCTCCCCGTAAGCTCAACAACTTGCTGGTCTGGTGACAGTACCGTGAGAGAACGGGTGTCTCCGGATGTAATCTCAACCAGCCCCCGGTGTAAGCTGTCCCGATCGAATAACAGGGTGTATTTAATTTGCTCAGGAGCCTCGCCATTGGCGCAATTGGCTTGATACTGAGTGGCGAGATAGGCGCCGTCGCTGTGTGAACTCAGCCCCCAATCCTGCCCTTTGAGCGTACAGGCGCCCTGCTTGCTGCTTAAAGTAACGGCATTCTCAATGGCTTGCGTAGTGGCTGATCGCTGTGTGCGAAGTTCCTGGCCTGTAATTTGTTGATCGTTGTTAGAGTCCAGGGGCACGAGCAGGGCGAGATCCCGCAGCGCAATGTCGATTCGCACCTCTGAAGCATCCAGATCCACGTAAATAAAGCTGTCGCTGGCCTTGTGAGCCAGGGCCGTGCTTGCGAAGGCCACCATGGCCAACATGGCGAAAAGCTGTTTTGCGCGCATTACGATCCTTCCGGGTAACGGGCATCAAACTGATCCTTTTGCTTAAGCCAGTCGCGTAGTTGGGCCGTTGCTGTGTTGTCTTGCGCGGCAATCGCAGACCTCAGTGCCAGGCGGGTATCCAGGGGTTCGCGTTGTGTTGCCCAGTTCGCCATGGCGTGCTTAACAGCGGCACTTGGCCGTTGTTCGATATCCAGCTCGAAACGGGCCAGGTCCCGCTGATGCAACATAGAGCCTCGCCACAGGGCTTCATCAAAGCGCTCGCGCAATTGAGAAGCCAGCGCCGATGCGCCCGGATGATCTACATGGCGCATGGCGATGGCGCGGATCACGGCCAGGTTATCGACGGCTTCGTAGCCTTTGGTGACGGCCAAAGCTTTGCTAGGCTTTTCATGGTTGAGGTACCAGTCTGCCAGCTGTGCCCGAGTGTATAAGTCGTCGGGATCCTGGCTGAGCACCCATTGCCAGTGTCTGGCTGCAGACTCTTTGCCTAACTGTGCTGCGATGTCTCCCAGCGTACCCTGGGCCCAGAGACGCTCCTGGATTCCGGCGCTACTTGAGGATTGGGTTGTGGCGGTTAATTTGTCGTAAGCGGCTTGGGCCTCTCCGGCACGGGCGGTTACCTGGGCGTGACAGCTTGTGGCGATCAGTCCGGGGCGTTCGGTTTTCAGTTGCTCACAAAGTGCCAGTGCCCGGTCATAGTGCCCCTGAACAAGCTCAATATTGGCGAGCGTTACCAGCGCCTGAGCTCGCTGCATTGGCGCCTCAGAGCGGTCGAGCACGGCCTGTAAGTCTTGCCGTGCGGCGTCGAACTGGTGAAGGCTTTGAGCCAATGTTGCTCGCAGTACCAATAACTCATCGGACAGCTTTCGGCCCGTCTGCTGGTTGAACAACCGCTCGGCATAGCCCAAAAAACGGGGGTCGCCGCTGCGCCTTGCCTCGGAAATGAGTCTTTTAATTTCTCGAGCCATGGCTTCCGGGGACGAAGGAACACCATCGTTGGTTGGTGCAGACGCAGGCAGGGTCACTAGCACAGCGCCGCCGTCAAAATCGCTTTGAATTGGGCTCGGAGCTGCCGCACCGGTTGAAGAACACAGGAAACCGAGCAAGCCAAGCCCAATCCAAAAAGCCCCCCTGCGCCGAAGCGCAGGAAGGGAGAACACCGGATGCAAAGACTGGCGGGTCCGGTGTGAAAATTTGCTATCTGAGGAGGTCATCGAAAGCCCTTGGATCGTCCTGATTGTTGAAGCTGAAATCGACCCCGTTAACTTTCGCGGGCTCCCGGTTGGGATTTGGATCGTCGAATTCACCCCGTACAAAGGTTGCAAAATCCACTGACATTGCGGGCTGCTCGGCATCGCTACTGCTGCCACTTGAGCCGTCGAAACATCCTGCCAGCGCCAGGGTCATCAGACTCGCCCCGGCAAACTTCATGGTTAGTTTCATGATTCACTCCTTATGAATTGGGTGAGCCGGCTAGCGGAGTCGCCAGGTATGGGAACACGTCCTGTAGCTCGGCTGGATCCAGCTGGACGCCATCGGTAAACGGAGTGCTCTTGTTTGGAGCGTCAGTGGTTAAAGCACCCATGACGACCCGCAAGGCGGAATCGACTACGTCATCGACGGGCCGGCGGCCGTTCGGGAAACCAGCGTTATCAGCACCCAGAACACCCAAGTCGTTTTGCATGCCTGCAGGGGTAGCGGCAATGGCGGGGTTCAGTCGCAGCATTTCCGAGGCTTGTACGCCCACCGGCATGTTTACATCGGGCACACCAGTCAGGAAGGCTGTGACCAAATCGGTGCGGGGGAAGTTGTTTGGTGCCGCAGCGCCTGCATCGCTAAACAGTATTTCCAGTAACTCTGGCAGCGTCGGGTGGGTCACGTAGGTGGCAAACTGGCCATCGTCCATAGGTTCGCTGGTGTTGAACAGGTCTTTGTCTTTAAGGCCGATAACAACTTCATTCACTAGCGGCATGCCCAGGCGGGACACTTGAGTCCAGGCGCCGCCCTCGACGGTGGCACCTTTGCCGTCTGCAGTGGGCTCGGGATTGATAATTCTCGCCTGACGCACACTGGCGGTGGTCCAAGCACCAATAACTGGCTGACCCGACTCGGTTGCGGCTGTGCCGGTCAGGCATTCGGTGGGTACTTCCATGGCAAACGAGGTCACGTTCTTATCGGCCAGGTCACCGGTGCCTTCGGCGCCACGTTCACCGAGGGGGTTGGTGTTTACCAGATCGAAAATCTCTCCGAGGTTCACTGCAAAGGCCTCTTTGCGCTGGCCTACAAATACTTGGCCGTTGGTTGCGCAACCGGGAATGCCAATCTCGAAAATGTGCTCACCGGCGTAAGTCTCGTAATCGGCAAATGATTTGCCGCCGATGTTATCCAGAGGCTTTTCAAAGGTGCCGGTGCCGGTGGAGACATTGGTTGCGGTCTCAACGGTGCCGGTTCGGCGATCACCACGAATCACCGAAACCGTATACTCCTGGCTGCGCTGAACGTTGTCGCCGTTGGTGGCGTCGCCAATGTTTTTCAGTGGTACCGAGACCTTTTTCGTCTCGCCTTCGGGGCCGACATCCAGCTGGATGTCGTTCAACGTGTTTGAGAACTGGAAGCGGAACGTAAGGTTTTCCTGTGCGTTGCCGCTGTTGTCTACGTGGATTTCGTAAACGGCGTCTTCGTCCAGATCGAAATAGTTGGGGCCGCCGTAGGCATCCTGAAGGGGCAGGTAGTTGGCGATCAGGGTGACATAGTCTTCCCGGCCAGTTTCATAGCTTCGGAACATATAAAAGTCTGTGCCATCTACTTTTGGCACTTCGGTTATGAAAGGTGCTTCACGGTGGCTTGAGGCTTGGCTCAAACCGGCGCTAAGGCAAGCTCCCGCGACAGCAATCGCGAGTGCAGAGCGTTTGATGATTGTATTCATAGCGTTTCCTCGTTGTGTCTTTTTATGGTTGTGGCAACAGAGGAAACGGCCAGACACACAATAAAGATGCACACCGCAATAAAAATAAATACAGTGGTGTTTGCATCTCGCCGGATGGCCCGCGCGTATTGGTAGCTGTTATTTCTATGGAGCTAAAATGTCTCAAAACGATAGAAGTCAGGATGACTTGATGCGGTTGCTGGTGGCCGTATCTCGTGAAGACCGCGACGCTTTTCAACAGCTCTATCGCTGCGTGTCGTCAAGAATGTTTGGAATGTGCCTTAAATTGGCGGGACAGCGAGACCTGGCTGAGGAAGCTCTTCAGGAGGCATTCATTCAAATTTGGCATCGTGCTCAGGAATACCATACAGATCGGGGTATGCCGTTAGGCTGGATGATGAGCATTGCCCGCTACCGAACGCTGGATATGATGCGAGCCCGCAAGGTTCGCCATAACAGCGGTGAACAGCATCTTGAACATATTGCAGACGGGCGCGAAGGCCCTCTTGATGAGTCCCTTCGCAGTGCCGGAGAAGCTCAACTTACCGGCTGCTTGGGCGAGCTAAGCGATGTGCAACGTGACAGCATTCTGCTCTCCTATTACAAAGGCCTGACGCACGATGAGCTGGCCTTGGCGTTAAGTTCCCCGCTAGGTACCGTGAAAAGCTGGATTCGTCGTGGTTTGATTGCTTTGAAGAGGTGCCTGGAAAAATGAAAAAGACACCTGAACGCATTGAGAGGCTTGCCGCCGAGTATGTTCTTGGCTCCCTCCATGGTCTTGCACGAAAGCGCTTTGAGCGCTGGATGATGGAATCCGTAAAGGTGCGGGAAGAAGTCTGGTTTTGGGAAAAAAAGCTCAGCCTGCTGACCATTGAGGTGTCGGAAGTTACGCCGCCTTCGTCCATATGGGACTCTATTGAACGTCGTTTATTCCCGAGCGATAGCCACGTCGGCAAGGCTCAATCACGTGCAAACCATCGCTGGTTCTGGCCCAGCTGGAGTGTTTTGGCAACGGCAGCTGCCCTCGTTATGGCGGTTGTATTGATGCAGCCATCGCCCCAGGTTACTCCCCAAATGCAGCTTTCCGGCGCGATGGTTCAGGCTGATACCAACGATCCGCTGTGGTTAGTTAGCGAGACGGGCCAAGGCAACCAGCTGAAGTTGCGTTCTGTCGCCGCCAGTGCCGCTGAAGACGGCAAAGATTATGAGCTCTGGATCGTACCGGAGAATGGCCAGCCGCTGTCGTTGGGCGTCATTCCTGTTGGGGGGCTGCATGAAGTGACTCTAACCGACGAAACCAGACAAGCGCTGTCCGAAAGTCGCACTCTTGCCATCAGCCTGGAACCCCTTGGAGGATCGACTACCGGTCAACCAACCGGGCCGATTCTGCACGTAGCCCAGTTGTACGAGCTTTAGAGTTGCTTTGTGGGTTCGGGTTTGGCCGCTGAATAGTTTATAATCGCCGGCTTTAAACCTGCACCCACAAGGCGCTGACCGTGATTGTATTTAACCAGGTACAGAAGTCGTATCAGGTGGGTGGCCGGGCGATCCCCGCGCTCCATCCTACTGATATGACCATAGAAACCGGCGAGGTGTTCGGTATTGTTGGGCATTCCGGGGCGGGAAAATCCACCCTGGTACGGCTGATCAACCTGCTGGAGCCTGCAACTGGCGGCGATATTCTGATTGATGATGAGAATATCACCCAATACAGCGCCGCAGAGCTGCGAGCCTTCCGCCGTAAAGTCGGCATGATCTTCCAGCACTTTAACTTGCTGTCTTCAAAAACCGTGGCGGACAACATTGCCTTCCCCATGAAACTGGCGGGCATCTATTCCAAAGCGCAAATCCGGGATCGAGTACAGGAACTGTTGGCCCGCGTTAGCCTTATAGATCAGGCCGATAAATACCCTTCGCAGTTATCCGGTGGCCAAAAGCAGCGTGTGGGTATTGCTCGTGCACTGGCCTGCAGGCCCACCATTTTGTTGTGTGACGAAGCCACCAGCGCACTCGACCCGCAAACTACTCAATCGGTACTGCGGTTGCTGGCGGAGATTAACAAAGAGCTGGGCTTAACCATCGTGCTCATCACCCACGAGATGGACGTGGTGCGCCGGGTGTGTGATCGGGTTGCCGTAATGGACGGTGGCCGCGTGGTAGAAATGGGTGAGGTGAGCGATGTATTCCTGCACCCACAACACCCCACGACCCGGGAATTCGTGCTTGAAAGCGAGAGTGTGGACAGCCGGGACAGGCAAGAAGATCTGCAAAAGGCCAATGGCCGCATTCTGCGCCTGACCTTCAAAGGCGAATCCACCTACCAGCCGCTATTAGGCAGCGTGGCCCGCGCCTCCGGTGTCGATTTCAGTATCCTCTCTGGCCGTATCGATCACATTAAGGATACGCCCTACGGGCAGCTAACCCTGTCTTTGGTAGGCGGTGATTTAGCCGTGGCCATGAGCGCCCTGGAAGAAGCCGATGTTCACGTGGAGGTGTTGCGCTGATGGAAGCTTTACTGAGTAACGTGGACTGGCCAGAGATTGGCATAGCAAGCTGGGATACCCTGATAATGGTGGGTATGTCGCTGCTGTTCAGCGTGCTGGCCGGTCTGCCTATAGGCGTGTTGTTATTTCTGACGGGCAAACGCCAGTTGCTGGAACAGCCAGTGGCCTATGCCGTACTGTCTTTTGTGGTGAACGTGCTACGTTCTGTGCCATTTATAATCCTGCTGATTGTGATGATACCGTTCACGGTCATGCTGATTGGCACCTCTCTGGGTGTCGCCGGTGCCATACCGCCGTTGGTTGCAGGCGGTGCGCCGTTCTTTGCCCGGTTGGTAGAAACCTCCCTGCGGGAAGTCGACCGGGGTATTATCGAAGCCACCCAGGCCATGGGCGCCAACGTGCGGCAGATCATATTCGGCGCCTTGCTGCCTGAAGCGCTTCCGGGCATCATCGCAGGTATTACCGTAACCGCGATTACGTTGGTGTCTTATGCTGCTATGTCTGGCGTTATCGGCGGTGGTGGCTTAGGTGACTTGGCGATTCGTTTTGGTTACCAACGTTTCCAGACCGATGTAATGGTGATTACCGTGGCCCTGTTGGTGATTTTCGTGCAAGTGCTGCAAATGATCGGCGATCGATTGGTTTTGCATTTCAGCCGTAAATAGTTTTTTAGCTCGAGTAAGCCCGTGACGGCATAGCCCTTCCGAAAAGCGCCCGTAAATACGTCCATGTAGGGCTCGGTCGCGCCATCCTTGGCGCTCCACGTTTTCGGAAGGGCTATGCCGTCACAGGCCCGGATTTCTGAGAAAATCTCATACCAACATAAGTTTCAGTTAACAGGAGAGTGTACTTATGAAGTTTAAAAAAGCCTTGGTAGCCCTAGCGGCTGCATCTGTTTTTTCTGCTGCTGTATCCGCTGAAAAGCTGTCCGTAGCCGCAACCCCCGTACCCCACGCCGAGCTGCTGGAATTTGTGAAGCCGAAGCTGGCTGAGCAGGGCGTTGAGTTGGAAGTGAAAGTATTTACCGACTATATCCAGCCGAACATTCAAGTGGACCAAAAGGGGATGGATGCTAACTTCTTCCAGCACCAGCCATACCTGGATGAGTTTAACGAAGGCCGTGGTACCAACCTGGTGACGGTTACTGGCGTTCATGTTGAGCCATTTGGTGCATACTCCAACAAGCTCGACTCCCTGGACGATCTGGAAAAAGGCGACGTGGTTGCCATTCCAAACGACCCCACCAACGGTGGCCGCGCGCTGTTGCTGCTGCAAAAAGCCGGGGTAATCACCTTGAAGGAAGATAGCAAAATCACCGCCACGCCGCGTGATATTGCAGACAACCCCAAAGATCTCGATTTCAAAGAACTGGAAGCCGCAACACTGCCGCGGATTCTTGACCAGGTGGACGTTGCTCTCATCAACACCAACTACGCGCTGGAAGCAGGCCTGAACCCGTCGGAAGATGCGCTGACCATCGAAGGCTCAGAGTCTCCTTATGTGAACATTCTGGTTGCACGCCCTGATAACAAAGACAGCGAAGCGATGCAGAAACTGGCGAAGGCGCTGAAATCTGACGACGTTCGCGAGTTTATCAAGAAGCAGTATGAAGGTGCCGTTGTTCCGGCATTCTGATTAAGGGCCCGGCGAAAGCCGGGCGCTACTTGTTGCGTTTCCCTCTCATTTCTTCCTGTCTCCTCTTCCCCCGCAAAGTTGCCCGTTCTGGCCAGAATAAGTCTCAGTTTATTGTGTACCAGAGGTTTCAAGACTACTTTGAAGCAAGGCGAGTAATAGAAGTCTCAGTCTGAAGGATGCTGGCTGATTTAGCCCGGCTGTACTCAGTTATTGGCTTTGGGGAAAGAACTATGGCGATCTGGAGATTTACAATCGTTCTGCTTGCGGCTGTTGTTATGGCGTCGGGCTGTACGACCGTTTCGAGACAATTGGGCAGTGTAACTGCTAACAAATACGCGGATGCCCGCAGTGGCACAGTATGGGTGGTCCCGCCACCTCAGCTGGAGCCGCCAGCCTCTTCTGACCGAGCCGTATACATTTCGTACCGAAACATTTCCGACAGTGATATCCAGCTTCTCTCTTTGCTGAAAGATTCTGCAAGAGATCAGGGGTGGGATATCGTAAATGATCCGAACCAGGCGAAGTATCGGCTGCGAGCGTCAACCAGATACTTTGGCGAGGTTGAGCCCGAATCTGGTGGTGCCAGTGCTGCGCGAACCATGGGGGTTATTTCTGGTGCTGCGGTTGGCGCAGGAACTGGATACGCTATTTCTGATATGACAGATAGCGGTGTAGCTGGCGTGGTTGGCGGTGTGGCCACGGGCGGGTTTGCGGGTCTTGGTATCAGCAATGCTTCCAAGCCGCGAGAGTGGGCATTGATTATTGATGTGGTTCTGGAGGAGCGTCAAAGCAAGCAAGTAGAGTTTAATATGGTTACCGATTCTGGCAGTGGTACGTCTGATCGGGCTGGCGCTGCCAACTCCAGAATGGCTTCTGGTGGAGGGACAGCGAACAGGAACGCCAGTGCTGCTACTGCTAAGCGTAAAAGCAACTACTTTCCCCATGGGATTCGGTTATCTGTCTGGGCAAACCAAATGAATATGACGGAAGAAGAAGCCATGCCAGAGATTGAGAAACGTACTAAGCGGGTGGTCACTCAGATGTTGCCGATGTAATTGTGGCGTGGGTAAAAACAGGCAATAAAAAAGGCCAGGCAGCTTCCGCTGCCCGGCCTTTTGCATTCAGTACCTTATACATTTGGTATTTTCTGCATTTGGTACTTGGCGCTGGTAATTAATCACCGCTCCAGTTAGCTGTTGGGTCTGGTGTCATCCGCAAGTAGGATTTCACCGCCTTATAGCCTTTCGGAAAGCGCTTCTTGATTTCATCTTCATCTTGCAGTGACGGCACAATAACCACATCTCCGCCGCGCTCCCAGTTGCCGGGGGTGGCGACTTTGTGGTCGTCAGTTAGCTGCAGGGAATCAATCACTCGCAGAACTTCGTTGAAGTTACGGCCAGTGCTGGCTGGGTAAGTGATGATCAGGCGAACTTTTTTGTTCGGATCAATCACAAACAGCGAGCGCACGGTCAGTGTGCTGTCGGCGTTGGGGTGGATCATGTCGTACAGTTCCGCAACCTTGCCGTCGTGGTCGGCGATGATCGGGAAGTTCACGGCGCAGCCCTGAGTTTCGTTTATATCTTTGATCCAATCGTGGTGGGAATCAACGGGATCAACGCTCAGTGCGATGGCCTTAACATTGCGCTCTGCAAACTGATCTTTAAGCTTGGCAGTCAGGCCAAGTTCAGTTGTGCACACTGGAGTGAAGTCTGCAGGGTGAGAGAACAGCACGCCCCAGCCATTACCCAACCATTCGTGGAAGGAAATTTTGCCTTCACTGGAATCCTGTTCGAAATCCGGTGCGGTATCCCCTAAACGTAAGCTCATTTTCGCTCTCCTTTGATGCGACTTATCTTGACGCTGTTTAAGATTCCGGCAGGCAAGCTGCCGGATACATTTACCGAGTGTATACGAGAATCATTGGTGCCGAGTGATAGGATTGCAAGGGTTAATCACAGCCCAGCCGCCTTTTCCCGTTCAAAGTGCTCTTTGGTCAGCTTGAATACCACTGGGCTGAGGAAGATAAGAGCGATCAGATTGGGCAGTGCCATCATGGCGTTCAACGTGTCGGCTACCAGCCAGATCAGGCCCAGATTTACCGTGGCGCCAAGAGGTATAGCGAGAACCCAAACCACACGGTAAGGCGTTATGGCTTTCACACCGAACAGAAACTCCACGCAGCGTTCACCATAGAACGACCAACCAAGCAAGGTGGTGAAAGCAAACACAGCCAGAGCAATGGCTACTACATAATCACCCACCCCGGGCAGCCCTTTCGAAAATGCCATGGAGGTCAGAGCCGCGCCAGATTCGCCGGATGTCCAGACACCAGAGGTGATGATAACCAAACCTGTGATGGTGCAGATAATGATGGTATCGATAAAGGTACCCAGCATGGCAACCAGCCCCTGATTGATCGGGTTTTTGGTTTGCGCAGCGGCATGGGCAATAGGGGCAGAGCCCAGACCGGCTTCGTTGGAGAAAACGCCCCGGGCGACACCAAAGCGGATGGCGGCCCAAACAGCTGCACCGGCAAAGCCACCTTCGGCGGCGATGGGGCTGAAGGCATGCTCGAAAATCAGCGCAAAGGCAGCAGGAATGTCCGCCACGTTCAGCGCCAGCACAACCAAGCCTGCAATCAGATACGACACCGCCATGAGAGGAACCAGGGCGCTGGCTACCTGACCGATGCGGCGGATACCGCCAATGAGCACCAAGCCTACCAGTACCATTAAAATCACGCCGGAAATCCAGTGTGGCAGGCCGAAGGTGGTTTCCATAACGTCTGCCACCGAGTTCGCTTGCACGGTGTTGCCAATGCCAAACCCTGCGATAGCAGCAAAAATGGCAAACAGCACACCCAGCCAGGCCCATTTTTTGCCAAGACCGTTGCGAATGTAATACATCGGGCCGCCGACGTGAGAGCCGCGCTCGTCTACTTCGCGAAAGCGCACCGCGAGTACTGCTTCGGAGTACTTGGTGGCCATGCCCACCAGCGCGGTTAGCCACATCCAGAACAGCGCGCCCGGGCCGCCGAGGAAAACAGCGGTCGCAACACCGGCGATGTTACCTGTTCCGACTGTTGCCGCCAGCGCCGTCATTAGCGCCTGGAATGGCGGAATTTCACCATCCGATTCTGCTTCTGTTGCTTTGCGGCCACCCCACATCAGGCGTAGGCCGGCCCCAAGCTTGAGTATTGGCATGAGTTTCAGACCAAGGCTCAGAAACAGGCCGACACCCAGAATAAGCACCAGCATGGGTGGGCCCCAGACCAGTCCGTTGATTTGTCCTAGAATGTTTTCAATGGCTTCCATGGGATTCCCCTGTTTTTGCCATAGTTTGATGTTGTGGTTTACACGTAAGGGTGATAACTGACTGAGTCTAGTCGGATATGGCAATGTGTAAACTGCCAGGCTCGGAAAATTGGAGGATTTGGAGCCTATTGCCTATCTTTACAGTGTAGGGCTTCGGTTGGCACCTGCCGCCGGACTATCCAAAAAAGGGAAGGGCTACCCATGAGCGCGCTCAGAGTTTCTGATGTCATGTCCAATTATATCGCGCCTGTACGCTGCGGAACCCCGCTTACAGCAGTAGTGAAGGCATTGCTGGAAAATCACATCTCGGGATTACCGGTGGTTGATGCGAATCGGCAGTTGCTGGGTTTTGTGTCTGAACAGGATTGCATTCATGCATTGCTGGTGAGCAGTTACCACAGTGAGGGCGATCCGATCGTAGACGATGTTATGTTCCTCGAGCCTTTGACTATTTCACCCGGGACGGCGATTGTAGATCTCGCCCAGATGCTTGGCTCGGGAAAACCAAAGGTATATCCCGTCGTGGAGCACGGAAAACTCATTGGCATCGTCACACGCACCGCTGTGCTGGCAGAGCTGGCCAGCGCTGGGTCTGGTGTTGAGTTTTCGAAACGCTCCGGCGCCGATGACTAATCAATCCGTATTCTGCAGAGGACATTATGGAACTGCTATCCACCAACGTCAGTTT
>JBQCZX010000063.1:0-20823 GCA_052089485.1 Marinobacter sp.
ATATATAGCACAGATACCGCAACTGTATATAAAAAATATTTATTACTGATTATTATAATCTTTTCTTAGCTCTGTCTTCAGAACCTTGTTAACTCCCGACATCGGCATGGGCTCATCACGAAAAGTAATACCCACCGGACACTTGTAATGAGCAATGCGCTCGCGACAATACTGGATCAGTTCCGCTTCTGTCACCTGGGGGCTGTCATTACGTAAACGCACAACCGCATGAACCGCTTCACCCCATACCTTATGAGGCACACCGATCACCGCGCATTCCCCGACAGCCGGATAATGCGACAGTACGTTTTCAATTTCGATCGGGTAAACATTTTCACCACCGCTGACTATCATGTCTTTAATCCGCCCCGCCAATACCACATAGCCGTCGGCGTCAAAATAACCACTGTCACCGGTGTGATACCAGCCATCCCGAAGAGCCTCAGCGGTTTGCTCTGGCGCGCGCCAGTAGCCCTTCATAACATTGGGGCCGCGGGCGGCAATCTCGCCGGTTTCACCCTGGGGCAAACTGCGACCCATAGCATCTACGATTTTGATATCTACGTAGGGTGTCGGTCGCCCGACAGTATGCAACTTGGATACATCACCCTCCGATATCACATGCTCATCAGGACCGAGTGTTGTTAATACCGGCGATGCTTCGGTCATGCCGTAGGCCTGACAAAAGCGAATGTTCGGAAACCTTTCAATAGCACGTTGTAACAGCGCAACCGGCATAGGTGCAGCGCCGTAGCCGACCATGTTCAACGAAGACAGATCAAACTCGGCGATCTTCGGATGATCCAGGATCATCTGGAACATAGTAGGTACAAGCTGCATCCCATTGATGTGATAGCGCTCAATGGTCGCCATCACCTCTTCGACTTCAAACCGGGGCAAAAGGATTGTATGTGTCCCCAGCGTTACCGCTGTGTAAACCCGTGACCCAGCCGCGGTATGGAACATGGGCGCCACCAGCAGGTAGCGTTCACGCTCCACTAATTCATACAAAGGTATAGTGCCACGTGTATTCGCCAACAAGTTGCCATGGGTCAGCATCACGCCTTTAGAACGCCCGGTGGTACCGCCGGTGAAGAACAGCACCAGCGTGTCATCGCCACCACCAAACTGGCCCGTGGGTGGCTCAGCAGACGTTTCCGAAATCAATACTTCGTACGAGAGTTGATTCTCCAAGGCCGGCAAATCACTGGCGTTGATGATGATTTCGACCGAGGGGCAGGCGGTCGCCAATGCCAGTGCCTGCTCCAGATGATCGCCGTCAGCCACCAGTACCCGCGGCTCCGAATCTTCCAGACACTCAATCATCTCCCGCTGGGATAGCCGGAAGTTGATCGGCACCAGAATTGCGCCGATTAAGGCTGGCGCATAGAACATCTCAAAAAGGCGATGGGAATTGAACCCCAGATACGCCACCCGATCACCAGCCTTTATGCCACGCTGGGCCATGGCATTGGCAATACGGCGGCAGCGATCAGCGGTTTCACCCCAGGTAAAAGTACGACCTTCATCCGTGATCGAAGGTGAATCTGGCCAGCGGGAAGCTGTGTTTTCCAGAATCTCACCGAAGCTCATGGAGAGTCTATCGTTTCCCGTACTTGCCTTTGCCACCATGTTAATAGTCCTGGTCTGTTCAAATGTATTTCATCACGTTACTAACGACCGTTTGCGGTCCCTACGACATTGTCATCGGCAGTAGCAGCGAGATAATCGGAAATGCCAGCAGCAACCCGACAACGATCAGATCCACAACCATAAACTTCATGACCCCGAAGAATATTGTGTGAACCGGAATCTCTCGCGAGATCACGCTTTTTATGACAAAAACGTTCAAACCAACCGGTGGCGTTACCAGTCCGACTTCTAACAACTTGATAACAATGACGCCGAACCAGATCAGGTCGAGGCCCATGTTTTCCACCAGCGGAATCACAAATGGCAGTGTCAGCAACATGGTGCCCAGCGGATCCAGGAACATGCCCAGGCCGACATAAAGCAATACGATGCACAGCAACACCATCCAGTTTTCGAGCCCGGCTGCGGCCACCGCTTCAACCAGCACGCCGGTCACACCCGTAAGGGAAACAAAGGAGACAAAAATTTTGGCACCTACCGCGATAAAGAACAGCCCGGCAGACTGGTAGGCCGTCTCACGCATGGATACGATGAAGTCGTTCCAGGTCAGGCGACGGGATAGAACACCAAAACCCAGGGCAAATGCGAAGCTGATCGCCGCTGCTTCTGTCGCAGTAAACAAGCCACCGTAGATACCACCAATGATAATGGTCATCAGCATCAGTGCAGGCCAGGCCTTGATACCTGCGTTGATACGCTCTTTACGGGTGAAGTTCAGATCATTTGGTATCGGGGCCTCAGACGGTTTCCACATCGCCCACACCACCACCACAAAAATGAAGCCGGCCAGACTCAGTATCCCTGGCAAAATACCGGCCAGGAACAGCTTGTTAACAGATTGCTCGGTAAACATGCCGTAGATAATGAACAGTACGCTTGGCGGGATCAGCGCACCAAGCGTGCCACCCATAGCAACGGTAGAGGTTGCAAGCTGTCTGCTGTAGCCGAAGCGCAGCATCTCCGGCACACAAATCCGGCCCATGGATGAGGCGCACGCAAGACTGGAGCCGGTAATAGCGGCGAAGCCACCACAGCCAAAGAGCGAAGCGATTGCCAGCCCACCTGGCAGCCGCGCCAGCCATACCCGCATTGCCTCATAGATATCCGTGGTAATGCGTGCGTTATAAGCGATATGTCCCGCCGCTATAAACAACGGGATCATGCTCAACGGGTACGAATGAATAAAGTCGTAGGCATTAGACTCAATCAGCCCCAGAGCAGGCCGCAACCCGCGCATAAAGGTAAAATCGCCACCCGGGCGCCACGCATAGGCGACCAGGGAACACACCGAGGCCACACTTACCAGCACATAGCCGATAGGTACTCGCAGTGCCAGTAGCAATAACGCAGCACTGAAACCGTACATCCCGATTACTGAAGGTTCCATAGCGCTTACTCCTCCGTTAGCTCAGCACTGCGAGGATGAATAACCCCGCACAGAATTAATGATTCATAAATCGTAAGATCAATGAGACGAATTAAAAAGATACCGTAGCCAATAAAGAACGCTATGCGACCGGGCCATTTGGGCAGCTCCAGCAGCCCGAAAAAATATGACCCACTGCTAATGGCGTCCACCATCGATACGTAGGCGGCATAAGCTATCGGCGATACCGCGCACAGCCCGATCACTGCGCTCAAAATATTTAGCACTACCTGCACTCGGGGACCAAAGCGATTGGTTAACACCTCTACAGCAATAAACCCTCTGTCGGCAGCCACGTAGGCTAATGGCAGGATCAGCGCACCGATCATGAGCTCACCAACAATCACCACCTCATCCGACACCCCCGAATAGCCAAGCTCCCGCAATGTCACACTGGTCAGAATGATGGCGCCCAGAACAAATATGCAGAATACGGCTATATACAGCAGGATGTTTTCAAGACCTGCCAGAAACCCCCTGGCATGCACCACTCCCCTAGAACACATTCCCAAATTACGTCCGTGATAACTTTCTACCGGTCCCATGGATAACCTCGCTCATCTCGCTCAGCTTCGTATTTGTCCACCAAGGTGGAGTATTGATCCCAAATTTGCTGGCCATCAAAGCCAGCTTTGTCCATTTCTTCAACCCACTCCTGAATGTATTTGTCGGTACCAGCAAGTAGTTTCTGACGTTCGTCAGCACCCATCGTAATGACAGAGATCGCGTTACCCAGCGCACCCGTTGGCAGCGCTTCAACAATCTCCTCTGTCTCTTTCACGAGGTTTTCCGCCTGGAAATCAATCATGTCGGCACCGGCTTTACGGAACACCTGCTGCTGCTCATCGTTGAGATCGTCCCAAAGATAACGGTTTATCACGATCGCAAACCCAAGCACCTGGCCCCAGTCCACACGGGTAACCGTGTCAACCACTTCAGCGGTTTTGAATGAGCGCATGGCATAAAAATAAGAGGATGAACAATCCAGCAAGCCTGAATCCAAAGCTTGATACACATCGGCGTAGGTCATGTTGACCAGATTGGCGCCCAAATCACTGAGAACTTTGGTATAAATGCCCGTAGCGCGTATGCGCTTACCCTTCAAGTCCGCAACGGTGCGGATTTCATTGCCTTTAGTGCATTCAAACTGGACACTCGTAGTGGTGAAATTACCCAGATAAACCAAATCTTGCTCAGCCAACGCCGCCTGCAGCTGCTCGTTTTCAGTCATCAGCTCGTACATCGCGCGCAGACCAACCCACGGATCCGAGTTAGCTGTTGGAAAATCACCAATACTTAACGCCCGGAGCTCCTGAGGCTGGTACGCTGCCAACACAGATCCAAGATCAGCGGTGCCTGCCCCCACGCCGTCCATGATGGCGTTGTACTTCAGCAATGCACCGCCCCAATGAATATCGAGCTTCATATCGCCACCAGACTCACGCTTAACCTCATCAGCAAAATACTGTAGCGCTTCTGCTCTGGTGCCGCGATTGGGGCTGGCTTCCGCATACCGGAAAGTAGTGTCTGCAATGGCTTGGCCGACACCAAAACAGCCAAGAATGGACGTCAATACAATTGATTTTATGGCCGTAATGGGCTTCATTATTTTTATTCCCTATCGCTTGTGTTATGTAATTCTTGCGGGTGGTTAGCGGTCCCAGGGATAACCCTTCTGATCCCGTTCCTGCTCATATTTTTGTATCAGTGCGGTGTATCGATCCCAGATTTCCTGACCTGAAAGGCCATGTTCAGTAGCTTCCTGAATCCAGAGATCACGATATTTGGTAGTGGCGTCAAGGATCTTCTGGCGCTCATCAGTATCCATTACAGTGATAGGAACAGTGCGCCCCCACTCGCCGGACTCAAGGTTCTTGGCGACCACATCAATGTCTTCAATCTGCAGCTGTGCGAAGTGATCCACCATGCGGGAGCCGGCTTCACGAATCACATCTTGCTGCTCTGCGGTCATGTCGTCCCACGTATACTGGTTCATGGCTATGGCAAAACCCATCAACTGCCCCCAATCTACCCGGGTAACCGTGCTGACGACTTCGTAGGTTTTATAAGCGCGCATGGTGTAGAAGTAACTGCCCATGCAATCTATCAGACCGGAATCAAGGGCCTGGTATAAGTCACCGTAGGTCATATTGACCATGTTGGCGCCCAAATCATTCAGCACGTTGCCATAGGTCGCAGACGCCCGCATACGCTTGCCCTTGATATCATCCACCGTGAGAATCTGCTTGCCCTCAACGCACTCAAACTGCACTCCCGTGGAGGTGTAATTACTCACATATACCAGCCCCTGTTTCGCCAGTGACTCTTGCAACTGCTCATTGGTCGTTTCCAGCTCATACATGGCGCGCATTCCCACCCAGGGGTCTGATGTCGCCAGTGGGATATCACCGATACTCAGGCTGCCGAGCTTTTTAGGGTTATAAGCAGATAATACGGTGCCCATGTCGGCCGTTCCGGATGCCACTCCATCCATGATGGCACTGAACTTGATCAGAGCCCCGCCCCAGTGAATTTCAACGCTCATTTCGCCGCTGGAAAGGTCTTTTACTTCCTTTGCAAAATACTCCAGAGCCTCAGCACGGGTTCCACGATTCGGGCTGCCTTCGGCATAACGCAAGACTAACTCTGCGGAAGCCTGGCTGACGAGGGAGAAAAGAATAACGATTGCGGTAAAGATAGACCTGAATGGGTGTTTCATTGTGATGACCTCCTGACAATACTTGTTTTTATCGGAGTTGCTCAAACGTCCGGAACCTAACGCGTCATTGCGTCACCACGCTCCTTTCCCCTCTTCAACCCGCTCTTTAAAGACCCTAGCACTCGCATAAACCGACAGCAATTATATATATTCTATATATCCCATACCTTTATTGAATAGTATGTGACTCAATACTGATCATTCGGGCACACCTTGCGCATCACCGCCACCGGCCACATAACGGAATGTACCCGCGCCTGTTGCTACCAGTGTAGTGTCGTTAAAAACATTGGCTTCAACAAAGAAAATTTTGCGGCCACGACTGATGACACGCGCTTCAGCACGAAGCACTCCTTCGCTAATCGGTTTAACAAAGTGGGTATTCATGGAAACGGTGATGCAGCGACGAACATTACCGGGCACCTCGCAATAAACCCCACTGAACCCACAGACTGAATCCAGCAATGACATAACGACACCACCATGAACGTACCGATTACGATTCAGGTGGTCTTCATTAAGCTCGAGGACCACAACAGCCCAGTCTTTCGACCATTCAACCAATTCAAAACCAAGAAGATCCTTGAAACCCATGAAACCTGTAGTCGGTATGGCTACCTCACCAGATGCCTGGTTTTTATTATCCGGAATCGTTGACATACCCAATCCTGTCAAAGGGTGTTTTTAAGGAAGGCTAACCGTAGCAACGCTCCCCTCAACAAACCATTATCTATATTAGATACATTCTATAACTTTCAAGCATGGCACCAAATTTGGTAACGCGCCCAAATTATTTACAGCCATCTGTAAATAGGAAGAAAGCTTAAGGCTATGTAAAGAAAACCAGGGAAAAAGAGGGCCGGGTTTGCCGGCTTCGCCGGGCAAACAAAAAACCAGGCGAGCCGCGGCCCGCCTGCCGAGCCCGGTTCAGCGTTTGTTGCGGCTGGCGGGATGGATCCCCATTTCTTTTGCAATAATTTCGAGCATTATCTCGTTGGCACCGCCGGTAATCGCCGCAGAACGGGCATCCCGGTAAGCATGCGAGATCCAGTTTTCAGCCATGAAGCCCTGTCCACCCCAGAATTGCAGACATTCGGTAGGGATTCTCATACACAATCTGCCGGTGATGAGCTTGGCCATAGAGGCCAATTTCGACACATTATCGCCATTAACGTAAGCTGCCGTCGCACGATAGAGTAGTGATCGTAACGCCTCAATTTCCGTCTGCATTTCTGCCAGTTTGTGATAAACCACCTGTTTGTCGAGCACCTTGCCACCGAAGATCTGGCGCTGTTCGGTATATTCGACAGTATCGGAGATACATAACTCAAGATAGCGAAGTGAGCGGGCAGTAACCCACATCCGCTCTTCCTGAAATTGCTTCATCTGGTTAATAAAACCCTGGCCTTCCTCACCGATACGGTTTCGTACCGGAACACGCACATTGTCAAAAAAAATCGGAGCAGTATCGGAAGAATGCAGGCCGAGTTTCTCAAGCTTGTTGCCGACAGACACCCCTTTCGTGTCCAGCGGCACGATAATCATGGACTTGTTGCGATGGGGCGCGTTCTCTTGCGAGGTATTGACCAGCAGACAAATCCAGTCGGCCTGAGCGCCATTGGTAATCCACATTTTACTGCCATTTATGATGTAGTCGTCACCATCGCGGCGGGCGTAAGTCTTAATATTGGCGACATCAGAACCCGCCGTTTCCTCACTGACCCCGATACTGCCAACCAGATCACCCGCGATACTGGGTGCCAGAAACTCACGCCTGAGTTCGTCGCTACCAAACTGTGCCAGCGCTGGCGTGCACATATTGGTTTGCGCGCCAATAGAGGAAGAAACGCCCAGGGAACGCACTGTTCCCAAAGTTTCCGTAAAAGCCACTTCATAAGAAAAATCGAGCCCCAGACCGCCATACTCGACGGGTTTACTGATGCCCAGCAACCCCGCACTGCCCAAGCGCTTGAACACATCGTGGGCCGGATACATGCCTGCAGCGCCCCACTCATCCCCGTATGGATTGATGTGCTTATCGATAATTTGCTGTGCGGTACGCTGCAATTCCTGATGTTCGTGAGTGAAGTGCATCTTCAAGTCCTTATTGTTCGTGTCGTCGACTCGCAGGGTCATTATGCCTCTGCGCTCCCGGTACTTTTACCGTAGTTCGGCTTGCTACTTTTCGCTACGCGGGCTCTTCAGCCACCTGCAGGACCACTCTGCCAATGGACTTACGACCCTGGACCATTTTCATTGCGTCCTTATAGTCCTCAAATGCGAATTTTTCACAAATTACCGGGTCAATTTTTCCTGCCTGCATCCACTCAATCAGTTTCATCATTGCCTCGCGGAACATAGGCGCGTAGCGCTCACGCTCATCGATCACGCCCCAGCCCATGTACTGCCCCAGATAAAAACCACTGACGGAGATATTCTTGAGTAGCAGAATGTTGGCCGGAATCTGCGAGATAGTGCCTTGCACAAATCCGATGACAATATGCTTACCGTCATCGGCCAGGCAGCGCAACGAGTCATCGAGGACATCACCGCCGATAGGGTCAATGACCAGATTCACACCCGCGCCGCCGGTCAGCTTTTTCATGACTTCTTTAAAAGATTCTTTGCTGCTGTCAATGACGTGTTTACAACCCCGATTTTTCAGGAAACTCACTTTTTCATCACCGCGAACCACGGCATAGACATTACATCCCAGCGTCAGCGCGATATCGACTGCGGCAAGGCCGACCCCACCGGCAGCTCCGTGAATCAGCACGCTCATGTCGGGTGTAAGCTTGCCACGCCAGAAAAATGCACCGTATGCAGTCATGTATGAAGTTGGCAAGGCTACCGACTGGGCCAGCGACACTTCGCTCGGCAGTTTAAAAGCATGGCGCTCGTGTACGACCACCTGCTCCGCATAACCACCGTAATCAAGAACCGAGCACACGCGATCCCCGACCGCCACTTGACTCACCTTGCTGCCGACGGCAACAACCACGCCGGAAACATCGGTTCCGGGAGTAAAGGGCAACGGCGGCTTGCGCTGATACTTACCCTCAACTGTCAGCGTGGTAGCCCAGCCAACGCCGTTATAAACAATCTGAATTAAAACATCGCGATCAGAGGCAAGTTGAGGATCAGCAACTTCTTTTATCTCAAGCTCATCAAAGGGTCTCCAGCTTTCACAAACAACAGCTTTCATAACAGCTCCACTATTTCCTACACAATGATTGGTGGCTTAGCAACGGGAACAATCTGACCATTCGTTGCTCAACTTAATACCCCGGAATCTTCCAACCGGGTTATTTCCTCAGCGCTGTAGTTCAGGATGTCCTTTAATATTGCGCCGTTGTCTTGCCCTACCTTTGGCGCAAGCTGACTGGTCTTTGCTTTACATCGTGAGAGCACGTATCTGGCACCCTCAACGGTCATTTCCAGCCCGTCATTGCCACTCAGACGCACCAGATGATTCAGGTGTCGCACCTGCTCATCCTCACAAAAGTCCTCCGAGGAACTCACCACATGGGCCGGGACACTGCTTTCCTGGATATGGGCTTGTAGCTCGGTTGCGTTTTGAGCGGATGTCCATTCGGCCAGCTTGTTCTCAATAAAGGTTTCGTTAGCTTTTCTCGACTCAAAGCTGTCAAACGGTGCAAGCTCCGTGACCAGACCAGTTGGCAATAAGGCCTTCAACCCGAGCCAGTCTTTGTCATCACGCACCGCGATTGCGATCCAGCGGCCATCGCCACACGGAAACACACCGTGGGGCACCATACTCGTTGAGCGGTTGCCCCTCAGCTCGGGTATTTCACCTTTCAGGCCATAGTGAGCGATCTCCGGTGCCTGAAAGATCAGGCCCGTCTCGGTCTGGGCTATATCCTGATAACAGCCGCGACCGGTTTCTCTCAAGTGCTCAAGGGCAGCGAACAGTGACGCCAGAATAATTCTGGGTGCCAGATAATCAGTATAGGGGCCATGTGGCCCCAGTGGACGGGAGTTATCAAATCCGGACAGTGACTGAAACCCCGCCATCGAAGAGCCTGAGCTGCCAAACCCCGCCATGGATTTATAGGGACCATCCTGCCCCATGAGCGAAGTACTGATCATGATGAGCCGTGGGTTTATCTCTTTGAGGCTGTCATAAGAAATGCCCCACTTTGCCATCTGTCCAGGTGAAAACGACTCGATCAACACATCAGACTTACTCGCTAAATCGCGTATTACCTGCAGTGAGTCCTTATGAGTGAGATCAAGCGAGAGTCCCAGTTTACCGGCGTTGCAGTTGTGGAAAACTCCAGAATCATCAACTGAGAATACACCTTGTGGAAATGGTCCGATCACGCGGGCTGTATCTGTTCTTTTCCGTGACTCTACGCGAATCACTTCGGCCCCAAAATCGGCCAATACCCTTCCTACGTGTGGCCCCGCCACTACCCACGCCAGATCCATCACTCGCAAACCTGAAAACGACGTCATGTCAGATTACTCCTATCTTCATCAGATCATTCAAGCGCTCACGTGGCATGGATAACTCCTGCAAATATATTGCGTCGTTATGCTCTCCGACGCTGGCTGCATTGTCCGGCACGCCCAACGTGAAAGCGTCCGACTTAAACAGGTACCGCGGTACACTGAAGCTGTCTTTTCCCAGAGCAACCTGAACAAATGCCTCTCTTGTATTGAGGTGCTCACTACCCAGCAAATCTTTTATGGTATTCACCGGAGCCAGCAGTAATTTTTTTTCAATCGCTGCTTCTATCAGCTCAACTTTGGTTTTAGTTTTTATAAACTCAGCCACAATCTGGTGAGCTTGTTCAAGAAGCTGATACGCGCCCTCATCCTCGTAGGAAAGTGGTTGCGACCAATCCAACTCTCCGAGCGCACCCACGGTGTAACCCTCAGCCGCTATCCACGCTATCAGGTTAGTAGTAAAACGACCGGTTGCAGGCCCTGAGCCCATGTGCAGCTCTATCAACCCATCCCGAGCCTTCCACTTGGTCTGACCGACAGGCACACGCCCTTTCGGCGTTTTACGCGCACTGGGTTTTGGTCGGAGTGAATAATTCGGATGACCAACCGCCGCGGCAAGAACGGAAGACAAGGTGGATTGCGCAACACTGAGCTGAGCAGAAATATCGACGTGCTGGCCCAGACCACTGTGAGCCCGCTCATAGAGTGCAATGAGCGCACCCGTTACCGCATCGGTCGAGGCGTGACGAAAAGACTGGGGAATACTCATCCTTACCGGAGGGTTACCGTCGCTGGCCGTTGGCAACAATGCGCCACCGGCAGCCCATAAAATCAGATCGGTTGCCTGATAGTCGGCCTTGGGGCCGCTGCTACCAAAGGGCGTTATGGATACATATATCAGATGTGGAAATAACCCGGATATCGTTTCATAATCCAACCCCAGTTCTTTCATACAACCGGGCTGACTGGACTCGATAAAAATGTCGGCGGTTTTACATAAATCGAGGATCAGCTTGCAGCCGGCATCCGTTTTAATATCAGCGGTTATGGATCTTTTGCCCACGCCGTAGGCCTGCCATAAAGCACCACTGTCGGAGAACGTTTCTTCTGAGAGCTGGGCTCTGGCCGAATGACCACGCGGTGGCTCAACCTGGATCACGTCGGCTCCTATCCGGGCAAGAAGATGCCCTGCCAGCAGACCATTAATATCCGCTAGATCCAAAACTCTTGTTTTTTGAATATTTGGAAGCTTGTCAGAAAAAATATTTGCCACCATTATACAAGCTCTCTTTTATTGTAATTAAATTGAGTTGCACTTTAATATTTACTTATATCAGGCACTGATAACGCTATCATGCGCAATATAGCCGTGCTATACCTTATCGGAATGCAGCCCAAACAGATCGGGTATGACGAGAATTAAAGCTGGATATAACAGTTCGAAATAAAACTGAAAATAAGCACCATCATTCTGATGCTTATGTATTTATTGGTATTAACCCGAAATCTTCGTAACGCATGATCGACGTCACCAAGAGAGCGGCCGGGCGTGCGGAAACACCCGACCACTCCTCATGGCATACCTTCTACAGAAACTGAATTAACGCTCCCACGGGTAGCCTTGAGTAGTACGTTCAGTTTCATATTTTTCTAACAATGCCTGATATTCGCTCCAGATCTGATCGCCGGGAAGACCGTCTTTGTTGACGCTTTCCGCCCAACTTTGCCCGTATTTCTCACTCGCTTGCGTCAGTTTTTCACGCTCTTCCTCGGGCATTTCGTAGACAGCAACCTTTTTCCCAAACGAACCTTCGCGCAATCCCTTAACGATTGCATCCATCTCTTCGATTTGCGTCTCTCCGAAGAAATCAATCATGTCCGAACCTGCTTCATGCAATGTCGCCTGCTGCTCCTGGCTCAGGCCATTCCACACGTCCCGGTTCATCATCATTAAAAAACCGCTGAGCTGACCCCAGTCTGCAACAGTGACACTGTTGATGACATCGTGGGTTTTCAGGGTTCGAATAGAGTACAAATAGCTGGCGCTGCAATCCAACAGGCCGGTATCCAGTGCCTGGTAGATTTCACCCGCGCTCAAATTCACCACGTTGGCACCCAGACCTTTCAACACGCGGCTCCAGTTGGATATTCCGCGAATGCGCTTTCCCTTGAGATCGTCAACCGTGCGGATAACTGTATCGCCGGCACATTCAAACTGGATACCGGTACTGGAATAACCGGTTACATAAACCAGATTCTCCTCGGCCAGCATATCCTGAATAGCCTGGTTGGTGGTCATCAACTCGTACATGGCGCGCATGCCCACCCAGGGATCCGCATGGCCAGACGTCAAATCACCGATTGTTATCGCCTTAAGCTTGCTGGGGTTATACGCCCCCACAACCGAGCCCATATCCGCTGCACCTGTGGAGACGCCCTCACCAACACCTTTATAATCAAAAAGCGCACCACCCCAGTGCACATCAAACGCCAGATCTCCGCCCGACAATTTTTCTGCCTCTTCAAAGAAGTGCATCATTGCATCCGCACGGGTTCCGCGGTTCGGCGAGCCTTCAGCATATCGCAGCACTGTTTCCGCAGTAGCTGTACCAGCTACTACCAGCGCGATAATCGTACTAAGCACCATGTTTCTTATCATAATTTTACCCTGATCCATTTTTATTGTTCACCAACTAACGTTAGCCCTTGCCTATCTATTTAGCTATTACAACTATTAACTACGCGCTATACATTGATTTTATAGACGGTAATTGAACCCTCTCCTGAGCTCGCTGAAGCTGGAGAAAAATGCGCCAGAGACTGGATAGACCGCATTAATAAAGACGGCGTCGATGGTGAAAAAAACTGGGACGAGTATGTTGCGCTGTTGAACAAGTATCAGGATGAGCTCGATACCTCAGGGCACCCCTGGGAGCGCTAACCCGGACCACCAGTTGATGTGCAACCACGCCAGTGCCTGCACATCAACTATTATCAGTAAAAATCCAGGAATTCGAGATCTGTCCCGGTTATTTTCTGAAGCTCCTCTTTTGTAACGCCGTCAGCGATGTAAACGACCAGAGGCACACCGTTTTCTCTGATTTCAAAGGTTCCGTAGTTCGTATAAACCCGGTCTACACATTTCAGCCCTGTAGCAGGATAAGTTAATAATTGCACCAACTTCGACTGTCCGTTCTTGTCCAGGTGATCCATCACCACAAATGTTTTTCGGGCGCCGACCGCCAGATCCATCGCACCGCCAACGGCGGGCAGCACCTCCGGATCACCGGTGTGCCAGTTGGCAAGATCGCCCTGTACCGACACCTGGTAAGCGCCGAGCACACAAATATCCAGGTGGCCGCCACGCATCATTCCAAACGAATCCGCATGATGGAAAAAAGCCGCACCAGGGAACAACTTGATGGGTACCTTACCCGCATTGATTAGATTCTCATCTTCTTCGCCTTCAGGGGCATCTATCCATTTTCCAAGCAAACCATTTTCGGAGTGCAGAATGACTTCCTTATCGTCAGTCAGGTGGTTAGCAACCAGAGTTGGTATGCCAACACCCAAGTTGACATAAGACCCTTCGGGGATATCGTTAGCTATACGGATAGCCAGTTCATTGCGAGCTGCGCTGTTCATGCTATCAAACCTGCGAGTGATTAATTTGAATGGCCATCAAACCACGACAACGTGATCTACAAATATGCCCGGTGTAACAACATTTTCGGCTGGTATATCGCCAGGCGAGACGACCCGATCTACCTCAACAAGAGTGATATTTGCCGCAGTGGCCATAACGGGCCCGAAATTTCTCGCGGTTTGATCGTAAAGCAGGTTGCCATACCGGTCCGCAACCATAGCCTTGATGAGTGACACGTCCACATTGATCGGGAACTCCAGAACGTAATCCTTACCATCAATATTGCGGACCTTTTTACCCTTGGCCAGGTCCGTACCAAAGCCGGTGGGCGTATAAAACGCACCGATGCCCGCCCCGGCAGCCCGTAACCGCTCCGCTAAATTCCCCTGAGGAACCAACTCAAGCTCAACAGCTCCGGACTTGTACAGGCCTTCAAACATATAGGCGTTTTTTGTTCGCGGGAACGAGCACAGAAGCTTGGAGACCTGCCCGTTTTTCAGCAACCCGGCCATGCCGGTCTCCCCTTCGCCCGCGTTGTTGCTCACCAAGGTTAGATTTCTAGCGCCGTGCTCAATCAGCGCGTCAATAAGCGCCAATGGTGCCCCCGCACCGCCAAACCCGCCGATGGCCACGACATCTCCATCGCGAACCTTTGAAATGACCGAAGCGATATCGTCCGAAACTTTATTTATCATTATTTTTTCCAGTTTATTAAAACCACCGTGGCTTAAATTCAGATTTTATTAAAAACAAACATCACCATACAGTGACAACCCCAGCGATCATTAATAGCAGATACCACAGGCACTAACTACTAGAAGAAGAAATACGCCGACAACTCACCTACTGACCACCAATATTTTCCAAGTGCTATTTTTATTAATTTGGTTACGCTAGCAACCTCCTGACCCGCCAATAACTAAACATATTTTATAGATATTACAAAAAAACAATATACAATATTCTCATTGCAGTCTTAACCCACACTACTTAACAGCCCAAAATAAAAAACGAAGTATATTCTTTGACAAAAAAATATATAGCTATATACATTCGGCATGGCACAATAAGAATAATTATATTGGCCAATACAACCAAGTGTGCCTTACTTGTCTCGGGCGAACACAAAATACTGGAGATAACAATGATAAAGACTTTACTGTCGAGCGCACTGTTAACCCTTGCTTTAACCTCAACGGTATCGGCCGACACGGTGTTACGCTATGCCGAGGGCTCGCCAAACCGGGGGGCACGGGCGGACGCCATGATCCACTTCATGAAAGACGCTGAACAACTCTCTAACGGTGAAGTCAAATTTGACATCCATTGGGGTGGCGCACTGTTGGACTATCGAGCGACGGCTGCCGGCGTATCTGTTGGCACCGCTGACCTCGGCACCGTTCTGGCCGCCTACGACCCGCAAAAACTCAGAGCACTTTACATTGGCGATGTGCCTAACAAGTATTCAGACCCCTGGGTCGGTATGCGCGCGATGTACGAGTTGATGACCACCAACAAAGTCATGCAGGACTTGCTGGCACAGCAAAACTTGGTGTATGTGGCAGGACACACCAGTACTGCTACCCAGTTTGAGTGTGTGGGAGACAATCAGATCCGTACCGTTGCCGATATCAAAGGCAAGCGCATTCGGGCGGCCGGCGTTTATGGCAAAATATTACACGATTTGGGGGCCAATGTGGTTAACCTGAATGCGGCTGAGGCCTATCAGGCGCTGAGCACCGGGCTTGCCGACTGCAGTAACACCTACTTCTTTACGACCAGAGCATACAAAACCCACGAAGTGATCGATAACTTCACTATTGCCAACTGGGGTCAACTCACTGGCTACGCCACGGTGATGAACAAAGACACCTGGGATGACCTGTCGAAAAAGCAACAAGACGCATTGCGCGAGGCTGGCCGCAATCACGTTGATTACTATGGGAAAGCCCTATTGGACGAAATAGAGTTAGTGACCAACGGTCTGCGTACCGGCGATATCGGCAACAAGGTATCTGTCTATGAAATGGCCAAAGAAGAACGCGCCAAACTGACGAAAGCCGGTGAGAAATATGCCAATGACTGGGTTAATCAAATCAACAAAGACGGCGTTGATGCGCAAAAAATCTGGGATGAATATCATGCGCTGTTAGCAAAATATCAGCAAGAAATAGACACCAAAGGTTACCCTTGGGAACGCTAAACCAAGCGTCCGGTGAATGCGTAACCAAATCAGTGCTTGCGCATCAATTATCATTAGGACGCTATATATATAGTGCAACTGCCATAAAGCCTATATACGGTTAGACTAAACCAAGCTTTCTGCCACTCTTAACCTATAACCACTTAACAGTAGAATAGCCTCACAATCAAAATGAGAGATATGCGTTGATAAACGTAGAGGTAGGGCCATATATCCTTAGCACATCGTAATAAACATAATTGTATTGCGCAATGTGTAGTAAAGTAAGGCATACTTGACTCGAACACACATAAAATATTGGAGATAACAATGATAAGAACTCTACTATCGAGTGCGCTGTTAACCCTTGCCATGACCTCAACGGTGTCAGCCGATACGGTATTACGCTTTGCCGAGGGCATGCCAAACCGGGGCGCCCGGGCAGATGCCATGAATCACTTCATGGAAGATGCTGAAAAAATTTCCAACGGCGAAGTGAAATTTGATATCCACTGGGGTGGTGCGCTGCTTGACTATAAATCGATTACTGGTGGTGTAGCCGATGGAACAGCCGATATGGGTACCATGCTGGCCGCCTACGACCCGCGAGCACTCAGATCACTTTACATTGGCGATATACCCAACCAGTATTCAGACCCGTGGGTCGGCATGCGCGCCATGTACGAGTTGATGACCACCAACGAAGTCATGCAGGATTTGCTGGCACAGCAGAATCTTGTGTATCTGACCGGACACTCCAGTACCGGCGTCCAGTTTGAGTGCACAGGCGACAATCAGATCCGTACCGTTGCCGATATCGAAGGCAAGCGCATTCGGGCAGCCGGTATTTATGGCAAGGTATTGCACGACTTGGGGGCCAATGTGGTTAACCTGAATGCGGGTGAGGCTTATCAGGCGATGGACACCGGACTGGTTGACTGCAGTGCGGCTTACTTCTTTACTATCAGGGCATTCAAAACCCACGAAGTAGCCAGTAACGTCACCATTGCCAATTGGAGCCAACTCAATGGCTACGCCACGCTGATGAACAAGGACACCTGGGATCGCCTGTCAAAACAGCAACAAGATGCATTGCGCGAGGCGGGCCGCAATCACATTGATTATTATGCAAAAGCCCAGTTGGACGAAATGGAACTGGTGACGAATGGCCTGCGTACCGGCGATATCGGCAACAAAGTACCTCTCTACGATATGGCCGAAGAAGAACGCGTCAAGCTGGCCGAAGCCGGTGAGAGATATGCCAGAGATTGGATTGAGCGCATCAACAAGGACGGCGTTGATGGTGAAAAAATCTGGAATGAATATTCTGCGTTGCTAGTGAAATACCAGAAAGAAATAGACACCAAAGGTTACCCTTGGGAGGGGTAAGCAAAGCGCCTGAAGCTTTGCACTGGCTGGAGCCATAGACGATCACCGTGGCTTCAATGATATACCGGCTCCAGCCAGCATCATCGAAGCCACGGTGAGATGTCTCAGGAAGGCTGAGTCCCCTGTTCAGTTCAGTTATTCGAAGTAAATTTCGGATGCACGCCCAGTTGTTGCGCGGAAGAAAGCACAGTTCGAGATCGCATTGGCGAATGACCGCGATCGCAGGATGGCTTGGGCCACATATGCTCTCAGCTCAGTTTCGCTACACGTCCTTGCAGAAATATATATGCGATCGGGATTGCGGCCAGAGCAGCGCCGATGACAACGGTATCCAGATGGCTCAACCCCAGTGGCTCCATGCCCGGAATAGCCACGAAGAACCCTTCCGCGAGCAGCAGGATTCGCGCTATTATTGCGAAAGCACCGCCGTTCACTGGCCCGACTCCGATGATATAGGCTTGGAACCCCGAGGCTATCAGCCAGATACCGGCTAGAGCAAAGAAAAGCGTTCGCACAACCTCTACCAGCGTTCCCTGCCCAACTAGCGCGGGATCCAGTACGAAGAAGAATGGAATGATGTAGATCACCGCCCCAAGCCGCATAGATTCCACCCCGACTTCAAAAGGCTTGGCTTTGGCTAGCGTCGCAGCAGCGAAAGAACCCAGTGCCACCGGTGGGGTGATGAAGCTGACCATACCCCAGTAAAGAATGAACAGATGAACCGCTAAACGGTCTATTCCAACGCCGGTGCCAGAACCACTGCCAGAAAGACATAACAGGCGGTTACCGTCATCCCCATGCCGAAGATAAAAGCTGTTATTGCCCCCATCACCAGCAACGCCGCGGCCGAGTTTCCCGCCAGGAAAACCAGGTCGTTTACCAGCGTTCCCACCAGACCTGTAGCCGAAAACGCCCCGACGACCAGGCCGACCCCTATCAGGACGGAGGTCAGTTCAACCAATACCGCGCCAACGTTCCATAGCAGATCCCGAAAACCTGTCCAAGACAGTCGCGTTCGCGGCACGATCTGGTTTATTACTAACAGCAGCAGCGTCACATAGTAGGGAGCGCTGCTCTCTATCCGCAGCCCGATCATCATCCAGATCAGCAGGGCGAAGACGAAAATATACAGCCAACCACTTTTCAGTGTGGCCCATATCGAAGGCAATTCGGCGCGCGGAACGCCTTTCAGATTGCGCGCCGCCGCATAAGCGTCGAGCTGCAAGAACAAGCCGAAATAGAACAGTATCGAGGGAATCACTGCGGCAATCACTATCTCGGAATATGGCACGCCCAGAAAAGAGGCCATGATGAAGGCGGTCGCCCCCATGATCGGCGGCATCAGCACGCCACCGGTCGAGGCGCAAGCCTCAGTCGCCGCCGCCGTTTTGGCTGCGAAACCGCTGCGCTTCATCGTCGGAATCGAGACCGCGCCGGTTGATAGCACGTTAGAAATTACTGAGCCAGACAGAGACCCCATCAGCCCGCTGGCAAAGATGGCGACCTTGGCCGCGCCGCCACGAAAATGGCCAACCAGCGCTAAAGCGAGATCATTGAAGAACTCCCCGCCACCGGTGCGTGCCAATACTGCGCCAAATAATATAACACCGACCACTAGCTCGCCAAAGCTTTTCATCGGGATGCCGAAGGCGCTTTACCTACCCGCCGAGTGGCGGGTTCGCCACGAACATCACTTTCTTATTAACCCATACGGTCTGCTTTTTCACAAGATTACTGCCTCGTCGCTGGTTAAGGTGGACGGGGATGGCAAGGTCGTCGAGGCTGGCGGTCTGGCACGGCAGGCTTTACCATACACAGCGCGGTTCACATGGGACGCAAGGAGGCTCGCGCGGTCATGCATCTTCATGCGGCCGATGGCGTCGCTGTCTCCGCCCATAAAAATGGTCTATTACCGCTAAGCCAGACTGCCATGCTCTGCCTGAACCACCTGAGCTACCATGACTATGAGGGCGTGGCACTGAATCTGGATGAGCGCGAACGCTGATTCAAAATCTCGGCGACAAGTCCATGATGATGTTACGCAACCATGGGGTAGTCACCGCAGGCAAGGATGTACCGGAAACCTTTACGTACCTGTACTTTCTAATGAAAGCCTGTGAGATACAGGTTAAAGCCCAAAGCTGCGGTCCGGTGTGGATTCCCTCCCAATGATCAGACAGCGGTTCAGCCTCTTCCTTTCCACTCTTCATGCTGAAACGCTCGCCACATCAACTTTCCCATAGATACTTTGGCGTATTGCAACATAGCATTGGTCACAGCAGACCCAGTCAGCACCGTGTCCGTTCAGCGTCTTGGCAGGGCTACAAACGGAGTTTTTCCATCTGGTCCCGTATGTTATCGGTTATTGGTGCAGGCCGGTTGGTTTCTGGATTTACCGCTACCATAACGCTATTGGCAATGGCATGGATGCCGTGACAGCTTTGGGCGCCGCCGGTCAGATGGTAGGACGTGTTGCCGACATGACTCACTCCGGTCACCAACTGTACCGGGGTCAAACTGGGACGGTAGTGACGGTAAGTAATGTCCATGGCAGCAACCAGTATACTTAGCCCACCCATATCAATACCCCGCAGAACACCCGAACGAGCCTGTTCCATGTAGCGGGCAATCGCAGCCTCGCTGCGCTGACTATCTGCATCGAGATCGGCATAACGGGGTGTCAACTCACGGTGAACGGCGAACCGGGAGAAATCCTTGGCATACTGACTGTAGGCGTCATCAGGCATGGCTGACGGATCGGCAGGCACATCCGCACGGAAGCTGCCGAAGACATCATCCGGCAGCGCCACCGGCTGATAATCTAGCAAGGCACCCAGCCAGACATCCTGGATACCCACCAGTTGATTATTCTGGCTTAGCTCTGTACGCACCTGCACCCGATCACGGTCGACCCCCCTCACGGTTACCACGAACTGAACATTACTGCCGTAAAAGCTCATCTCGCGAAACTGGGTAATCGTCCGCAACGGACGCAACCGTTCAACATCGGAAAACCAGGCATTCGGCCCGAAACGGTGAACCAGCGCCTGCACCCGCGCTTCTATATGCAATTGATAAGCCCGTGAGTTGTTCACATGGCGCCAAGTGTCCTGATCTGTATAACGGGGAGTCAGGATGCCGCGGAATACGGCACCGGATTGTAATTCTGCCTTCATGATATAACGCACCCCTTGTAAGTAACAAACCTTCTCACACCTGCTTTCTCTCCGACTTTCAAATCGCGTCCCGCGACCCTCGTTAGCGTAGATAGGCGAGGCAGTTAGTGGCCTCCAGTATGGGGTCAAGGGCGGTTTTATCGGCCACCACTTCATAGC
>JBQCZX010000064.1:0-20497 GCA_052089485.1 Marinobacter sp.
GCTCTGAACTGGCGTTGCAGGGTGTGGTGATACTGATGCTGGCCCACGCTTTTTCTGCTGCTGGGCTGTTTATCCTCAGCGGGCAATTGTACGAACGCCTGGGTACGCGTGAGCTGGGCAAAATGGGCGGATTGTGGGGGCGCTTGGGTAGTTTGCCCGGGTTTTGGCTATTCTTTATCGCCGCCTCGCTGGGCATACCCGTCACTGCTAATTTTGTGGGTGAATTTATGGTGCTGTTCGGCACCTTTGCCACGGCGCCCTGGGTAGTGGTGATCGCCAGCTTTGGCCTGGTGCTGGCGGCGGTCTATTCTCTGATCCTGATGCAACGTGTGCACTATGGCCCGCCACGGGAAAAGACACCCTTGAGGGGCCTCGATACCCGTGAGTTTGCCATGATGCTAAGCATCGTCGCTTTGCTGCTGTGGCTGGGTGTATATCCCCAACCGCTGATCGATACCACCGAATCTTCGATGACTGAAGTGCAGCGTTTGTTCGAGCCTTCGGACACGATGCAGGAGTCTCACTGATGCCCTTTGCTGAGATGATCGCCTATCTGCCATTAATTCTGGTGGCTGCCACGGCTGTCGCGGTAATGCTCGGCATTGCCTGGCGCCGTGAACACGCGGTGACGGTTGCTGCCACCGTTTTGGGGCTGGTGCTGGCACTGGTCGCTCAGGCGTTTGCCTGGCGGGTGATGCCAGTGCACACGCCGTTGCTCAATTTTGATGGCCTCGCGTTATTGGCCGGGCTGTTGATCCTTGGGTCAACACTGGCCTGCGCGATTCTGTCCCATGCTTACCTCGAGTCTTTTCAGGGCGCCCGCGAAGAGTTCTATGTGCTGTTACTTTGCGCGGCTGCTGGGGGCTTGGTGCTGGCAGCGAGTCAACACTTGGCCAGTCTGTTTATCGGCTTGGAACTATTATCCATGCCACTGTATGGCATGCTCGCCTACGCCTTCCATGAGCAGCGCTCTCTTGAAGCAGGCATCAAATATCTGATTCTCTCTGCCGCCGCCAGCGCCTTTTTACTGTTTGGTATGGCGTTGCTCTACGCTCAAACCGGTGAATTACGGATCGATGTTTTGATGGCCAATCTGGATCAAAGCGCGGGTGTTTGGGGCATGGCGGGCGTTGGCATGATGCTGGTAGGGCTGGCTTTTAAGCTGTCGGTAGTACCTTTTCACCTATGGACGCCAGACGTTTACGAGGGTGGCCCAGGGCCTGCAACTACCTTTCTGGCCACGGCTAGTAAGGTGGCGGTGTTCGCGCTGCTAATGCGGTTGATGTTATCGGTGCCGGCGCTGCAAGGTGATTGGCTGCGCGCTGTACTCACCGGGCTGGCACTGGCCAGCATGCTGGTGGGCAATCTATTGGCACTGACTCAATCTAATCTCAAGCGAATCCTCGGCTATTCGTCGATTGCTCACTTTGGCTACCTGCTGATTGTGTTGGTAGTTGCGGATGGTTTGGCGGCAGAAACGGGCGGTGTTTATCTGATCACTTATGTGTTGGCCACTCTGGCAGCGTTTGGTGTGGTCATCCTGATATCGAGCACCGCTGGCGGCGAAGACGCGGCAGCGCTGCACCATTATCGCGGCCTGTTCTGGCGGCGACCTTACCTTACCGCCGTGCTTACCGTGGCCATGCTGTCGCTGGCTGGCATTCCTGCAACCGTCGGCTTCATCGGTAAGTTCTATCTCATCGCTTTGGGCGTTGAAGCAGAGCGTTGGTGGCTGGTGGGCGGCATCCTCCTTGGCAGCGCCATCGGGCTTTACTACTACTTGAGGGTCACGATCACACTGTTTATGGCGCAACCGGGAATGCGACGTCGTGACGCATCCAATGATTGGGGCGTGAGGGCCGGCGGGTTAGTGGTGCTTGGTGTCACGGCGTTGGTGATACTGCTAGGGCTTTACCCAGCACCGATGATTGCGCTTGCCCGCGCTCTTAGCCCTTAATGGATAACTATAGAGTGATAAAAATTTGCTTGGGATGGGTTCGGCGATCTTCATGCAAGCTCCTTCCTTGCTAATCTAGCGGCTAGGAGCGACAGTTTCGGGTGTACGGCATCAGGCGCTCCGTCTCCTGCCGAACGACGTCGTAACACTCGCAACTGAGCTGTTCCAGTTTTGGGCGATCCAGTACCGAGATGTGCCCGCGGCGATACTCAATAACGCCGAGTTTCTGGAGCTTTCCCGCCGCCTCAGTGACGCCTTCACGGCGCACCCCGAGCATATTTGCAATCAACTCCTGGGTCATTACCAGCTCATTGCCCGAGAGGCGGTCGAGCGACAGCAGCAGCCAGCGGCAAAGCTGCTGATCAATGGAGTGATGCCGGTTACACACAGCAGTCTGGGACATCTGGGTGATCAGTGCCTGGGTATATCTCAGCAGCAGATCCATCAGGTCGCCATGAGTATGAAACTCATCTTTCATTCTCTGGCCCAACATGCGGTATCCCAGGCCCCCGCTCTGCACAATAGCCCGGCTTGAAGTGCTCTCGCCGCCCATGATTAACGGAACGCCGATTAGTCCCTCTCTGCCGACGACGGAGATTTCCGCAGACGACCCGTCGCGCATCACGTAGAGCAATGAAATGATGCAGTCCAGAGGGAAGTAAACATAACGCAGCGTATCGCCGGCCTCGTAAAGAACTTTGCCTAGGGGGAGCGATACCGGCTCCAAATGCGGCTCTAAACGCCTGAAAATATGCTCTGGCAACTCCGCCAGAATCTGGTTTTTCCGCGGATCAGGCGCGGTTATCGTTAACTCGTCCATTGCTGTGAAGTCCATTGGTAAGCCGATGCCTCTGAAAGTAACGTCAGCCTGTCGCCATTTTCGTATGGCAATGCAGCGTCAAATCGACAGATTAAGGAGGGGCATCTCCTGAGGCTGTAGTGGTCACCCGCCAGATGGTATTTGACAGGTCATCGGCGACGATGAGTGCGCCGTCTGGATCCACCGTTACGCCCACCGGTCGGCCACGGGTCTTGCCATCGTCACCGTGGAAGCCGGTGACGAAGTCTACCGGGTCGCCGGCAGGCTTGCCGTCACTGAAGGGCACAAAAACGACCTTATAGCCCGCCGGATCAGGCCGGTTCCAGCTGCCATGCTCGCCGATGAATACCCCTTCGCTGAACTTGTCACCCATCGTCTCCGTTGAGAATGCCAGCCCCAATGGCGCTTTATGCGACCCCAGGCTGTAATCCGGCGCAATAGCGGCGGCTACCTTGTCTGGTTGCTGCGGTTTGACGCGTGTATCAACGTGCTGTCCCCAGTAGCTATAGGGCCAACCATAGAACTCACCGTCTTGGACTGAGGTCAGGTAATCGGGCACCAGCTGCGCGCCCAACTCGTCGCGCTCGTTGATCACCGCCCACAGTTGATCCGTGCCCGGCAGTATGCTCAGCGCCGTTGGGTTACGTAGCCCAGTGGCATAGGGGCGGTGAGCACCGCTTTGGGCGTCGATCTGCCAGACCATGGCGCGGTTCGCCTCCACATCCAGGCCGTTTTCCGTAATGTTGCTGTTGGAACCGATGCCAACATATAGGAAGCGCCCATCTGGGCTGGCAGTCATGGCTTTGGTCCAGTGATGATTGACCTCATGTGGCAGGTCGGTAAGTTTGCGTGGCGGTCCGCTAGCTGTAGTTTGGTCGGGTTCATAATTGAACTGAACTACCGCATCCTGATTGGCGACGTACAGTTGGTCATCGATCAGCGCTAACCCGTAAGGCGCATTCAGATTGTCGGCGAACACGGTGCGTGTCTCGTAAGTGCCATCGCCATCACTGTCGCGCAGCAGGGTCAGGCGGTTACCGCTTTTGACCGTGGAGTTGCCTTTCGCTTTGAAATAACCAGCAATGAAGTCCTTGGGGCGTAGCTTGGACGCGTTGCCGCCACGGCCCTCGGCTACCAGAATGTCGCCATTGGGCAAGACAAGGGTCTGCCGTGGGATTTTCAGATCCGTGGCAATGGCGGTGATCTCATAGTCTGATGGCACCACCGGTTGGCGATCTCCCCAGCCTGCCGGTTCGGCGATTTTTAGGGTTGGCAGTAGGCCCCGTTGAGTGTTGGGCAGGGTTGGATCGGGCCCCAATTGCTTAGCGTCGTCTATTTTACTTTCGCTACATGCGCTCAATAGTGCTGCGGTTAAGGTTATCGACAGGACATTGATTGGCTTCATTTCACACCTCCGGTACGCCAGCTGGCGAAGCCGATCCATGTTGCAATACAGGCCAGAATGACAGTGATAACGGAAAGAATCAGGCCGGTCGGCATGCTGGCCCACGCGTCTTTTGCATGGATTAATGAGTTAATTAACCCCAGCGCCCAAGTTGCGAACAACAGCAGGAAATAGGCCAGGGCCGAACCAGCGCGCCGCTCGACGCGCACCAGCGAGACAATCGATCCCAACCATGCCAGGCCATTGAACACTAGGGCACCGACAAGCAGCCAAGAGGCGAAGTTCTTCCATTGCAGCTCGAAGCTGGACCAGTAGGCGTAATCGCTGAGTAGGGCGCCGATGAACAGGGGTAGAGTTCCGGCGAGAAAAAAAGCATGCAGCGGATGAAGTGGATACAGCGCGGTGTCGGAAGGTCGGACGACAGCACTAGTCATTGCGATATCCTTATTGTTGGTAAACGAGGATTCGATCGACGGTACTGCGCTTTCCGGCCCGAACCACGCTTGATCACGTTCAAGTTATGTCTGGGTAAGCTTAGCCTATATGTGTGTTCCTGCTAGTAAAGTGGCAGGGGAAGATTGTCAGCCGCGTCGTTTAAACGCCTCCCTCAATTTCCCGACGCACCTGCGCATGGGCTAGTAGTGAAAAAATTAGCGTCCCCCCGACTACGTTGCCTGCCAAGGCCGGCAAGATGAAGCCGAAGATGGCAAAACCGAGGGACGCCTCGCCATTCAGTAGCAACAACCACGCCTCGCCAGAGCCCGCAATAACATGAGCAAAACCACCAAGCGAGATAAAATAGGTAAAGAACAACACTACAAAAAACTCTTGCCCCCGACCCACTGGCAGTGACCAGGCCACTGCAGCAAGCAGGAAGCCTGCCGGAATGGCGCCAAAGAAGGTTTCGCGGGGGTTGTGGTCGAGCAACACGCGCGAAAGCTTCAGCATGCTTTCCGCTTGACTGGAGTAGCCGATCACATCCGAACTGATTAGCGCCGCAATCAGGAAGGTGCCAAGAATATTAGCGCCAAAAACGATAGACCATAGCCGGGTGAGGCGCAGTAAGTTTTTCAGAGTTGGCTTAGTGGCTACAGGAATGGTTGCCGAGAGCGTACTCTCAGTGAACAGCTGCATTCGTCCGAGGATGACAATCAGGAAGCCAATCGTATAGCCGAAGGGCGCAATGATTGATTGCCAGGGACTGTCTGGCAAAGCCTCCTCGAGTAGTGACTTACCGAGGATTGACGCCGAGATTGCAACGCCAGCCGCAAGGCCTGACCAGAACAGCGAAACCGCCGGGCGATTCAGCTCATCATTGCCTTGACGCCGAATAACCTCATGCACGACGTAGGAATCGATCGATGCGTGGCTACGCACCTGATGGTGTTCGCCTGTCGACAAGTCAACGTCTTTGGCGTCGGTATCTTCGGGCGAACGCGAGTCGCGTTGTGTGTTGTTATCGCGCATGGATATCTGCTTTCAGCCTCGAGCCGTTTAGCCGAGCAAGATATCATGTTTTTCAGCGACGCAACCAGTTTTCGTCGACGGTCAAGTCCCTGACCAGCCGACGAGAATCGGAACGTACACGACCAACAACAGCACGCAGATTAACCCCAGCAAATAGGGAATGATCGCCCGAGTGATGCGCTCCAGTGGTAACTCCGTAACAGAGGAAGCCACGTAAAGATTGATCGCCACCGGTGGGGTGATCATGCCAATCGCCAAGCCAACCACGATGATCAAACCGAAATGAATCGGGTCGATTCCCAGTTGCAGCACCAGTGGTAGCAATACCGGCGTTAGAATGATCAAGGCGCTGGCGGTTTCGATGAATACACCGGTCAGTAGGATTATCCCTACTATCAACAGCATGATCACGTAAGGATTGGTGGAGATAGACAACACCGCTTGAGCAATGGCGCCAGGTACTTGCCAGCTGGAGAGTGTCCAACTCAGTACCGCAGAAGTGGCGATCACCAGCATGATTACTGAAGTGGTGATTGCCGAGCGAATCAAGATGCGATACACGTCGGGCAACTTGAAATCGCGGTAAATGAACAGCGAAACCAGTAGGGCGTAATTGACCGCGATCACGGCTGCTTCACTGGGCGTGAAGATACCTGAAAATATGCCTCCCAGGATGATCACCGGCGTCATCAAGCCCCAGCTGGCGCTTTTCAGCGTACGCCAAATGGTAGTTAGGGAAAGCGGTGTGCCTTTTGGGTACTGGCGTTTGTAGGCTTGGGTAATGGCAATCGCCATCAATCCTAACCCCATGGCTAGTCCCGGCAAAAAGCCGTTCAAAAACAGCTCAGATACGGACTGCTGGGCGATCACTGCGTAGATAATCATGGGGACGGAGGGTGGAATGACCACCCCGATGGTGCCGCTCGCAGCAATTAAACTGGCGGCAGACGCCGGGTCGTAGCCTTTTTTGCGTAATTCCGGCACCAAGCTTGAGCCTACCGCTGCCGTGGTTGCCGCCCCAGAGCCTGAAATCGCAGCGAAAAACATCCCGGCCATCACCGAGACTATCGACAAGCCTCCCCGCAGAAAGCCGAATAGAGAGTCGGCGAAGTTGACTAGCCTCTCGCTCACTTTGCCTTGGGCCATGAGGTCGCCGGCAAGAATAAACATGGGAATGGCCACCAAGGCAAACGAGTTGATGCCCTGAAACATTTGTTGGGTGACCACCATTAAAGGCACGTCAGCTTGGCTTAGTGCGACCATGGTGCTGGCGCCTATCGCGAGGGCAATAGGCACGCCTAGCAGCATGAGTAGGAAAAACAGCCCGAAAAGTAGCGCCGTCATTGGCCGGCCTCCACAACATCTTCGCCACCTAACAGTAGCGTCACCAAGTCGACCAAAGCGTACCAAGCCATTATCGCTGCGCTAATCGGAATCACCGCGTAAACGTAGGACATAGAGAGTCGCAAGGAGGAAGATTTTTGAAAGCTTTGAACCTGCATATAGCGATAGCCAATCACCGCCAGTGTCACCATAAACGCGATCACCGCAAGGGTTGCGACAATGCGCGCGGTTTGCCGTAGAGGCCCGGGTAGGGCCTCTACGGCAAACGTTACGGCAATATGCCGGCCACGCTGAAAAGCCAGAGTGGCTGCCAAAAACGTGATCCATACCAACAAAAAGCGAGCGACCTCTTCGGTCCAGCCCACCGCGCTGAACAGCACTCGGGAGACAACCTGCAGGGTAATTACTCCAATCAGTGCCGCCATGCCAGCAAAGACCACGGGCTGGATGATTGCATCCAGCCCACGTTCAATTTGCTTTAGCGGCTTTAATAGCGGATGAGTTGAGACAGACACTTACTTAAGTGCCTCCTGAATGCGTGGCAGGTAATCACCGAACTGCTTGCCGTACTTCTTGTACACTGGCCCCACGGCGGATTGGAACGCCTCCATGTCTGGATTGTCGTTAATCTGCATGCCGGCTTCGCGCAGCTCGGCCAGTTGCTCGGTTTCCATAATGGCGTTCTGCTCTCTAGCGTAGGAGGAAGCGTCTCTTGCTGCTTCAAGCACAATTCCCTGGAGCTCCTCCTGGAGGCCGTTCCAAGTTGGCAGGCTCATAATGAAAATGGCTGGTGCGTAGATGTGCCGAGTCATAGTGAGATAATTCTGGGTTTCTGCCAAGTTAAAGGCGTGGATGGCATTAACCGGATTCTCTTGGCCATCAATGGTGCCTTGCTGAAGCGCGGTCAGTGCCTCCGTCCATGCCATGGGCACGGCATTGGCCCCAAGCTCGCGGAAAGTGTCGACGTAGACCTCGTTTTGGATAACACGCAGCGTCAACCCATCCAGGTCTGCCGGCACATTGATCGCATTCTTGCTATTGGTGATATTACGAAACCCACGTTCAGCGTAGGCCAACCCCTTAAGGTTAACTTCCTGCAGCTTATCCAGGATTTCCTGTCCAATTTCGCCGTCAAGAATCGAATAAGCGGCTTCGGAGGTCGGGAAAAGGAACGGCAGTTCGAAAACTGAAAACTCATCCACAAAATTGGCCACCGGACCGTTAGTAATCACCCCCATATCGACGGTGCCGATTTGCATGCCCTCCAGTAAGGTGCGCTCATCGCCGAGAGAGGCATTGGGGTATATTTCTATCGTTACCGCGCCATTGGTCTGTTCACTAACCAACTGTTGGAATCGCTCGGCAGCGATATGGTAGGTGTCTTTTTCGTTTACCACGTGGGCAAGGCGTATTGTTGTAGGAGATATTTCCCCGGCGAGGCTAGTTAAAGGAGTTGAGAGTAGCCCTGCACAAATAAATGGAAGCGCTAATTGTTTGAATTTTCTTGAATAACGAGACGCGATATGTCGTGTGGCGTGGACGCGGTTGTTCATATTATCTCCTACCTAGTGGTTAGTTGTTTTTATTGTCATCTCGGAATTCATGTATAGCACACCTAAAAGTTAGGGCCAATTACTTATTTTTATTCCATTATTCGCAATAGTAATCCAAAAAATAGCCATGGATCAGAGGCTTGATCAAAAAAGCGGTTAGCGCTAGCCTGCAGATGACCACTACTTATTGAAGGCTTTTAGAAGAAGGCTATAGAGGAATGAGTTTTTGCCTAGGGTCTTTTTCAATGGCGTAATTAGCTAAAACAGGAATAAAAAAATGAGCAAGTTATTAAACGATCTAATAGCGATAGTAGGGCCGGAAGGCGTGCTGCGCGGTGAAGATGTCTCGCAGCGAAGCGTGGATTGGTTCACCGGGGCGCCCTGTCGCGCTATGGCGATAGTAAGGCCGCGCAGCACGGAGCAGCTCAGCAAGGTGATGGCTTTGTGTTACCAAGCTGATCAGCCAGTGGTCACGCATGGCGGCATGACGGGTATCGTGCATGGTGGCGTGGCGACACCAGAAGAGCTGGTGGTCTCCCTGGAATTAATGAACAAGATAGAAGAGATCGATTCAGTCGGGTCCACTATTCAGGTTCAAGCGGGAGTGACTCTTCAGCATGTGCAGGAGGCCGCGGAAGAAATCGATATGCAATTTCCATTAGACCTTGGTGCGAGAGGCTCGTGCACGATTGGCGGCAACATCGCCACCAATGCGGGGGGGATACGAGTAATACGCTACGGCATGATGCGACAGCAAGTACTTGGGTTGGAATGTGTGCTGAGTGACGGCACCGTGGTTAGCTCAATGAATAAAATGCTGAAGAACAATGCAGGCTACGATCTCAAACAACTCTTCATCGGTAGCGAAGGCACATTGGGTATCGTCACGCGGGCGGTGCTCCGTTTACAGCCGTACATGCCTAGCGAGCAAACGGCTCTGGTCTCTGTGCCCTCATTTGCGGCCCTTACTAGTCTACTGAGCTTTGCCTCTCGTGAGCTTGCCAATGGCCTCAGCGCTTTCGAGGCACTATGGAATGATCACTATAAACTTATTACCACCGAGAGCGGTAAGCATTCGCCGCTGTTGCCAGACGATTCGCCTTTCTACGCCATTATAGAAACACTGGGCCTAGACGAGCAGCGCGATGCTGAGCACTTTTCCCAGACCTTGCAGAAGGCGCTTGAAAACGGTTTGATCACCGATGCGGTGCTGGCCAATTCCCGGGCCCAGCGCCAAGTTATCTGGGGTATGAGGGAAGATATTGAAGTGTTAGTAAAAGAGCTACACCCGATGTTCTCCTATGACGTTAGTTTGCCGATTATCAATATGGAAGCGTATGTAGAAACGTTGGATAAAAACCTCAACACGCAGTGGCCAGAAGTAGGAAAGATGATCGTATTTGGCCATCTTGGTGATGGCAACTTGCATATCATGATAACGGTTCGAGATGAGAGCTCACAAAGCCGACGTCAAGTTGAAAAAATGGTCTATACGCCCTTAAAAGAATATGGCGGTTCCATTTCGGCTGAACATGGCATTGGTTTAGAAAAACGAGATTACTTAAATATTTCCCGCTCCAGCGAAGAAATCGATTTGATGAAACGAATGAAGCTTGCTTTCGATCCAAAGTGTCTATTGAATCCTGGAAAAATAGTGGCGTTAGATTGAATAAAGATCATAAATTAAAATGGTTATGGGGCTGGTTGTACCAGCTCCCTAACTAATTTTCTGAGCCACAGTATACCAGTATCCTGATCTTTCCTTTCATCCCAACAGAGACATACCTTGAATGCTGGGACATCCAGCGGCAATGAATAAAATTTTAATGTGTTATTTCGACAAATAACATTGGCGGCACTTTGAGTCACAACACAGAGCAAGTTTGTTGACACTAATATTTCTTGAAGCGGATTAATATATGGCGTCTTAGCCACTATCTTCCGCTCAAGACCTAGTTTCTTTAATCTTTCGTTGATCAGTGAAGGACTTTCCTCGCGATGGGATAGCGCGATTTGTGGGGCGCTCAAAAAGGCTTCAAGAGTGATATAGCTGTTCTCACCATGTATGGATGCGTCCCCAACGCAGCCAATCACATCGTCAAATAAATACTCATGATGAGAGGTAAGCGGTAACGTTTCGAGTTGTACCATTGCGAGGTCAATATCGTGATCCTGTAAGACCTGCTGAGCATCTTCCGCACTGGCAATGCGCGTCGATAGCATGTTGAAGCTTAAGTCCGGAGCATGGTGCAGGCAGTGCTGGATAAGCTTGGGTTGTAGCTGCTGACTGACATAATCCACCATGCTGACGCGAAATTCCCTTTTTGATGTGGCGGGTAAGAATTCGTTGTTGCTGTGAATTGCTTGATCGAAATAAAACAAGCCGTTTGCCACGGCTGCGTCCATTTTTTGTGCCAGGGGGGTCGGCTGCATGCCATCAAGAGTCTTGATGAATAGCGGGTCGTTCATTAGTAAGCGGAGCTTTTTTAAAGAGTGGCTGACGGCAGGTTGGCTCAGGCAGAGCGCTTCTGCCGTAATCGTCAAGCTTCTCTTCCGGAAAAGCATATGAAAAACCAATAATAAATTGAGATTAATTTTATTAAGTCTCGATGTCAGTTTTATATTGGTTGTTTCATGCGTTAGCGTATTCAAAGCGAATGTTCCATTGTGATTTTTCTTGGAGGGTAGAGCGATAATGCATCCGAAAGAATGCCCAAAGGCGCGAGAATGGTCAACGTTATTCCCCTATGCCCTGATATGAGATACTGCGGTGGGGAGATGATCAGGCTGCAACTGCTTCAACATTATTTCATCCAAAGCCGCAGGACATGGGTTGAATTCAACGTGTGACGCACTGACCTATAGACTGTACCCATCGAAAATAGCCAATCAGGAGATGCGCCATGCATGTGCTTATTGCAGGAGCCAACGGACAAATAGGACAACACCTTTTGCGGGAAATGGCAGACAGCGATCACGAGGCGCGAGCCATGATTCGGCACCCCGAGCAGGGGCCAGAGTTGCAACAGCTGGGTGCCACCGAAACCGTGGTGGGAGATCTGGAGCAAGATTGTAGTGAGGCTATGAAGGGCTGCGATGCGGTCATCTTCGCTGCTGGCTCCGGCCCTCACACCGGGCCGGACAAAACCACAGATGTGGATCAGAACGGTGCTATCCGACTGATTGATACTGCCAAAGAAAACGGTATAAACCGCTTTATCATCGTGAGCAGTATGGGGGCGGAAGAGCCGGACAACGGGCCTGAAAAACTCCAGCACTACCTGCGAGCCAAACACAACGCCGATGAGCACCTGAAAAAAAGCGGCCTGCATTACACCATTGTTCGTCCGGGTCAGCTGACTAATGACGAGGGGACCGGGAAGGTCGCGGTCAGGGAACGGCATGAGAGTGTCGGTAAAATTTCACGGCAGGATGTTGGCCGTGTTTTGCTGGCGGCACTGGATGCCGATACGACTGTTAACCAGGTTTTTGAAGTGGTATCTGGTGATACACCCATTGCAGACGCTCTGGCAAACTTGTAACGCTCCCAAGGCTCGAAGGTATCGCGCCTTCGGGCCTGTGAATTGCTTAGCCTTTCCCCTAAGCTTGAAATAATACAACGTCAGAACGAGGCAGTTTGCAAAAGCCTATGTCCGATAAAGAGCTTCGTGCCAAATCCGATAAACAGTCGATCGACCAGTTTATCCACCAGGTTCGCAAGTTGCCCAAGTCGGGTGGCGAGCAGGGCCGGCTTATCTTCGCCTTGGATGCCACCGCCAGCCGGGAAGCCACCTGGGATCAAGCTTGCCACTTGCAGAGTGAACTTTTCATGGCGACCAAGGATTTGGGCGGCCTGGCGATTCAGCTTTGCTACTACCGAGGTTTTAGAGAGTTCAAAGCCACAGGATTTGTTACTGAGACCGGCCAACTGCTTAACCTGATGAACGGCGTTTCCTGCGTGGGCGGGCGTACCCAGATTAGCAAGATGTTGGCGCACGCCAGAAAAGAAACCCGCTCAAAGACAGTCAAGGCCGTGGTGTTTATCGGGGATTGCTGTGAGGAACCGGTCGACGAGCTCTGCCATATTGCCGGTGAGCTAGGCATGCTGCGAACCCCGGTATTTATGTTCCATGAAGGTACCGATGCACATGCCAAGGCCGTGTTCCAACAGGTGAGCAAACTGTCTGGCGGCGCCTACGCGCCCTTTGATCGCAACAGCCCTCAGGTGCTCAAGGATCTTATGGCCGCTGTTGCGGTCTATGCTTCCGGGGGAGCCAAAGCCTTGCAGGACTATTCCAGCCGCAGCTCGTCGGAAGTTAAGCGTTTGACGCAACAAATCAAGTAGCGCTTATTCCAATCAACCGGTGGGCCCATTGGCCCGGAGTATCCGAGTGCCACTATTGTTTCTTGTTGTCATACTGGCGATTGTTGCAGGGGTCTGGGTACGCAGCCAGCCGCCTAACAAGCGAAAAGCGGCTATTCTCAAGCTGGCGTTGATTGCCGGTATCCTGATAGCGGCTCTACTGGCCGTTACCGGCCGTATTCAGGTCTTGGTTGCCTTGCTGGTATTCCTGTTTCCTCTGTTACGGCGGGTGCTGCCTTCCATATTGAGAGGGGGGATTCCGGGTGCCGGCAGCGGTAACGCTGAGGCGAATTCTGGCAATCAGTCTCATGTTTCCAGTGATATTCTGGAGATGACCCTGGACCACGACTCAGGAGATATGAGTGGCGAGGTTTTGAAAGGCCCGATGGCTGGCCGGGCGCTGGCGGATCTGAAAGAAAGTGAGTTCATCGAGTTGTTGCGTTACTGCCGGGAGCACGACGACGATTCTGCCCGGCTGTTGGAATCCTATCTGGATCGTCGCTTCGGGGACTCCTGGCGCACTGACGATCCGGCGGGCGATGAAGGTGCCGGGAACAATGGGCGTGAACATTCAGGCAGTGGCAACTCTCTGACCGACAGTGAGGCCCTGGATATCCTGGGGTTGGAGGAGGGCGCCAGCCGGGATGATATCATTAAGGCCCATCGCCGGGTGATGCAAAAAGTACACCCGGATCATGGCGGGAGTAATTATCTGGCCGCCCGTGTTAATGAAGCCAAAGAACAACTTTTGAACTGAAACGAACGTTCCCTGTTTTTTATAAGAAGACCTCTTTGAGAGCCAATGTGTTAGCGGTGATTCGCTCGGCTCCTGCAGCTGTAATACGCACGGTTTCGCTGAAACCAACACCAAATTCGCCCGGTTTGCGCAGGCAGATCGGCAGATGAAATACCATGTCTTTCTCCAGAATTGCCTCGTTGTCAGTGGTTATGAACATTGAGCCGGCAACCCAGGATGGCGGAAACGCCGCGCCGACAGGATAGCCAAACACGCCGGAGAAAAACGCACGATCAATGATAGGCGCCAGGGCTGCCTCGCCGGCGCGGGCTGCTGAGGCGAAGCTGGAACCGGCTCGCGCTGCCGCCATCACTGCTTCGAGCACGTCAATACAGACTCCATGAAATTCACGAATTTCGGCGGAAGCTTTGCCGACTACGGTAGTGCGCATCATCGGCGCGGTATAGCGTCGGCGAGCTGCACCGAATTCGGTAAACACCACATCACCCCGTGCCACCTCATAACCCGCATGATTCGTATGAATGATGCCGCTGCGCGCGCCAGTCGTCACAATTGGTTGCATGCTCATGAACTCGCTACCTGCCCCCAGCATTGAGTTGGCACCGGCTTGGGCAATTTCATGGTCAATTACGCCCACTCGTATTACCGCAGCCGCTGCGTCTAGACCGGCGCCGGTGATGGCGGCGCTTTCGGCAAGATAAACCATTTCGGCGGGCGATTTAACCAGGCGAACACGGTCGATCAGGTCGCCGAAGTTGATAAATGTGGCTGTGTTCAACGTGTTCTTGAGCGCTAAAAGCAGTCCCGGCCGAAAAGAACCCGCCCAAGGGTTGAAGCCGATTCGCGGTGCCGAGTTACCCGCCGTACGGCTCACCTGCGTAGCCAATTCGCTTGCGACCGCCTCGGGAGACTGCCATGGGTAGCCGATAACCTCGTCTACCCGGCTTAGATACACGGCGGGACCGACTTCGATGGCCGGTACGAACAGCACGGTTCGCTCGGACGAGACCAAAAGCACGCACTGAACCGAAACCTCAAAGGTGGTGTATCCGGTCAGATAACACAGCTCACTGGCCTCGGTCAGCAGTAACAGGTCAAGTTGGGCATCAGCCATTCCCTGACGAACGGAAGCGAGTCGCGCCTCGTATTCATCTGGCTTAAACGCCAGTACGGGCTCGGGAAATTTCGATTGAAGTTTGTCGCGATAGGCACGGTAATCCATGAGGTGATCTCTCGCCAGTCTGGAAACCAAGCTTCATTAAGCACCTTTTCACTTCCTGTATCAAATCAGAAAATAAGCTCAAGCTCCGCGTATCCATACACTTACTGGTTGGCGGTAAGTGCACCTGAGCCTTGTAAAGTGGGGTGTCCAGAAGCTTAAGGCCAACTTCCGCTTTGAAGCTGGCACTACAGAAGGACGGAATTAGTCATAGAGAGGCATTTAATTTATATATTTACCAGCTAGACTAAAAACCAAGTGGCGGGATTTGTTTCTAATTATATTCAGCCTCTGGAAAGGTAAAAGCGAAGAAAAACAAAATCATAGAGAGGTGATTAAAATGCGTTTTATGAAAGCAAAGTTGCTTGTATTAGCCGTAACCATGGTTCTGGCAGCTCCCCTGTCTGCTGAGACTGAAATGGATAAGGCGTCAGACTGGCTGCCTTCACTGCAAACAAGCACTCCCCAAGAGGGCTTTGAGTTGGCGGTTAAGCTATCGCGAGTGGGCGTTAAAACAACTCAGCCGGATAAGGAAGTACTGTTCCGTGAGCGGGACAAATATTCCCAGAGCGGCGAGGCTCTAATACATGCCTCTGAAGTGATTGCCGTTCACTTCCAAACGGTTGCTGCTGCTAATAATTATTGGAAGTAATGCTTGAACCCTCACGGCCCTGTTTCAATGTTGTCAGGGCTGTGTATATAGGCTGTTTAGTACAAGTCTTAGTCCCAAAGTTCTGTTTCCCCTGCCTCCCAAATGAGCACAAAACCGGCCCCCTTGGCTGATTCCTCATCTTCCCTGGTTAACACAACATAAAGTTCTGGCGGTAGATCGCGCCTGGGGCTGTCACCCAAATCGACAGTTCAATCCAGAATTTCAACAATAACTGGGGTATTTATGAACAATAAAAATTTGAGAAAGTCAGGTATCGCTATCGCGATGGCATCTGCTATGTGCGCAAGCATGGGTGCGAATGCCGCGGTTGAACTGTATAACGAGGATGGAACTTCCTTTTCTGTGGACGGGTATTTCAACGCCTTTTACGTAAATCGTAGCGACGACGTGTCGGACACCCGGGATTCACGCATCAAAATGGGCTTCCTGCCCAATACCATTGGTTTTAACTTTAGCAAGGAAATGGGCAGTCTTACGCTGGGCGGCCGCTCTTCGTTCTGGACGACCATCAACGACAGCCTAGACTCACCCACCGATACAGCGATCGATGTGCGCCAATTCTACGCCACAGTGGATGGCAGTTTTGGCCAGGTGCTGATTGGTAAAGATTTCGGCCTCTATGCCCGCTCGAATATTTTCCTGGATGAAATCCTAAAGGGTTTTGGTTCTCCGGGTGCTGCAGGAGGAGGTGTCTCCTTCGGTAATATCCGCACCGGTTACCCGTATCCAACGCCTTCTGCCCAGATTACCTATCGCTCTCCGGACATGGGCGGTTTAAAGATTGCAGTGGGCGCTTTGGACCCCGCGGATACGGTTACGGGCGCGAACGATGAGAATACAACGCCTCGGTTTGAATCAGAGATCACCTACAGCACTAACCTCAACAACCTGGCACTAACCGGTTGGGTAAACGGTCGTTATCAGTCTGCTGAAAACGGTGCTACCACGATCGACAGCACCGGCGTGGGTTACGGCCTTAAAGGGTCAGTAGCTGGATTTGTATTGGCGGCATCAGGCTTTACATCTAAGGGTAACAACCCTGTGCTGATCGTTAATGGCGCTGTGACGGAAGACGATGCCGATGGGTATTTGGTGCAGGGCTCTTATTCGTTCGGTGCCAACCGAGTGGTGCTTTCTTACGGTGAAACCGATGCGGAAATTCTTGATCTGGAAACCGAAAACACCATCGTCGGCTTCTTCCACGATGTGAATGACAACTTAAAGCTGGTGGCCGAGTACAGTATGTACGAGGACAGAAATCGCTCAAGCGGCGTGACCACCACCGACAGTGACACAATTGCATTAGGGGCTGTCGTGACCTTCTGAAGTCGGCAGAGTTGATAATTAGAGGGTGGTCGGGCTGTGTTTGTCCACCCCGATTATCATGTCTTAGTAATGCGAAAGTACTGGTTTTTCCATAAGCAAGAATACTGCGTGCCTCGATGTTTAGACAGGAGTCTACTAATCAATGGCTTACAGAAACTTTGGGGCGCCCGTCAAAAGCACTGAAGTCGCATTGGCGGGATACTTGGATGCCGTAAAATTACGGGAAAGATACTCTCCTGTGGAACCTGCATCTATGAAGCCAGTAACAACTTTGCCAGCGGTGCAGGTTGCCAGCTCCTGCATTCGCGACCCGCTTTCGGCTGCCACGGATCTTGCCAGCCAACTTCGGCATCAACACCTTGGGTATGTGCTGTTTTTTTGCTCCGCCGAATATGATCTGGCTGGTTTGGGCGTGGCTCTGGAGCAGGGGTTTCCGGATGTTGGTGTATCAGGCTGTACCTCCGCAGGGGAAATTACGCCCGAAGGGTATGACCGTGGATGCATCACGGCTATCGGTTTTGACAGTCGTTATTTCGCTATAGAATGTGCCCTGATTCGGGAAATGGATCAATTCTCCCTGCGAGATGCCCAGAGCGTGATAGATGAACTGCTCTCGAGTTGTCGCGATGCCAAACTGGCACCCATTAAAGGCAACACCTTTGCAATAACGTTGCTGGATGGCTTATCCAGCCGAGAGGAACTGGTTTTGGCAACGTTGAACTCTGCGCTCGGCAGTATCCCTCAGTTTGGTGGTTCAGCCGGTGACGATGAACACCTGACAGACACTCATGTGTTTTATAAAGGCCGCTTTCATGCTGGTGCGGCGACGGTGTTGCTGGTAAACACACCGTTGGATTTCCGTGTTTTCTCTACCCATCACCTGACCGAGGGGAGCGAAAAGCTGATTGTTACCGAGGCCTGCTCAGACAGCCGAACGGTTTATGAGCTCAACGCAGAACCCGCAGCCGAAGCCTATGCCCGCGCAGTGGGCACCACGGTGGATGCCCTGAGCAGGGAAGTATTTGCGTTACGGCCTTTGGGCGTGAAGATTGGCGGCCATTATTTCGTTCGCTCGATTCAGCGCGTTAACTCAGATAAAAGCCTGACGTTTTACTGCGCCGTGGAGACAGGCATTGTGATGACCGCCATGAAGCCAGACTCGTTGCTGGATACGGTGCGCGATCAACTTGAAACCTCGGAGCGCATTGTTGGTAAGCCATTGGTGACGATTGGCTGTGATTGCTTTTTGCGGCGTCTGGAAGCAGAGCTTATTGGTGAATCAGACGCTGTGTCGGATTTCCTGCGCCATCATAAGGTGGTTGGATTTAATACCTATGGCGAGCAGTTCAACGGAATGCATATTAACCAGACATTCACGGGGGTGGTAATTGGCCAGCCTGATGTCTATTCCGAATAACAATCAGCCAGGCGCTCCGGATAAAGATACGTCTGCAGCGGATGTGGGTTTGGTGCAACGAGTTAAAGAACTTGAAGCAGAGAATGAGCGCCTGCGAAAAATTCGTGATGCGCTGATTGTTCGGGTGGAATCTGGCACAGCACACAAACCGGAACCCTATGCTGCCTTCGAGCATTCAGTGGTGTTGGCTGAACAGGTACGTGAGCGTACCGAAGCCCTCAACCAAACCATGGAAGAGTTGAAGACCAGTAACAAAGCTCTTTCTCGCGCCCGTGAGGAAGCTGAAACCACTCGCCAACGCCTGAGTGATGCCATTGAGAGTATTGCGGATGGTTTTGTGCTCTTTGATCATCAGCACCGATTGATTCAAAGCAACAGTCGCTTTCGTAGCTATTGGAGGCATGCAGGGGCAACCATTCCATCTTCAGGAACGCATATTGCCGACGTCCGAAGGTTGGCACTGGCCTCTGGGCTAATTGTAGAAGAGCACAGCGAGCCGGATTCCGAGGGTGAGGTGTTTTTGCTGTCGAACGAGCGCTGGGTACAGATGACCGAGCGGCCCACCCGTGAGGGCGGCCTGGTTGTGCTTTATTCAGATATTACCGACATAAAAAACAGCGAGATGGCCCGGCGCATTGCCGCGCTGGAGGAAAGCGAGCGCTGGATTCGAGTGGTGACCGACCATGTACCCGCTCTGATTGCGTATGTGGGCGCAGACATGGATATTCAGTTTTGTAACCAGGTTTATGCCGCCTGGTATGGGCGTAATGGTGAATCGCCGCTGGGTAAAAACCTGGTTAACATACATTCGCCCGAGATGTATCAACGGTTAATGCCGCAGATTCGAGAGGTGCTTTCGGGGTGTAATGTCACGTTTGAGTTTGAGGAATTGGGAGAGCAAGGCGAAGCGCGTTACATGTTGCGCTCTTATGTGCCCAACTTTGGCGAACAGGGCGAGATTGTTGGCTTTTTTGTACTGATTCGAGACATTACAGATCGGCGTAAGACCGCTGAGGCCTTAGAGCAGGCCTATGATGATCTTGAGTGCCGGGTTAAAGAGCGCACTATGGCGTTGACTGAGTTAAACAGCCAGTTACGCCAAGAAATCGGCGAACGTAATGCGGCAGAAGCGCGTTTGCGAGATGCCAAGTTAGAAGCAGAGCGGGCCAACCTCTCCAAGACCAAGTTTTTGGCGGCCGTTAGCCACGATTTGCTGCAACCCTTGAATGCCGCGAGATTGTTCACCAGTGCCTTACAGGAACAATCGTTTGGCCCCAGAGCGGAAGATCTGGTGCGCTCAGTAAGCACGTCACTGGATGATGTGGAAGGCTTACTAGGCACGCTGGTAGACATTTCCAAGCTGGATGCTGGCGTGATAAAGCCGGATGTGACTGCCTTTGATCTACGGGATCTGCTCAATAACATCGCCCGGGAATTCCGGCAAATGGCCATGGCAGAGGGGCTTCAGCTCGATTTTGTTGGCAGTTCGGTCATTGTAGAGTCAGATTCTCAACTACTGGCACGGATTCTCCGTAACTTCCTGACCAATGCCATCCGCTATACAGCAAATGGCCGGGTGCTTCTCGGCTGTCGGCGGGAATCAGATTCTGTGCTGTTGCAGGTCTGGGATACCGGTTCTGGCATTCCGCAAGACAAGCTGATTGAGGTTTTTCAAGAGTTTAAGCGGGTGCGCCCCGGAGGTTCCCCAGCAGATAAAGGCTTGGGCCTGGGCTTGGCCATTGTGGATAAAATCTCCCGAATACTGAACCATGAAGTCAGTGTGTCGTCTGTAGAGGGCAAGGGTTCCGTATTCAGTGTTCGAGTACCCATGGGAAAGCTAAAGCCTCGTCTGGCAGCGCCCGAACGGGATGTCACTGCGCTTATAAGTGATGATTTAGATGGTTCCAGGATATGGGTTATTGATAATGACCTTGCCATTTGCCAAGGCATGCAGGTAGTACTGGAAGGTTGGGGTTGCCAGGTGATTACGGCTGTTTCGTTGGCAGACCTGGAGTGCCAACTGGATCCATCGACGAGCTCAGTGGATGTAATACTGGCGGACTACCACCTGGATAATGATGAAAACGGTGTCGACACGGTTTCAGCTATCAATAGCCGGCGCCATAATCCAGCGCCGGTGGTGATGATCACCGCCAATTACACCAATGAGTTGAAACAACATATCCGTGAGCTGGG
>JBQCZX010000065.1:0-20476 GCA_052089485.1 Marinobacter sp.
CGTCGGTTGGAGATAGTGCCACACCTTCGATGGTTATCGTCGATATGGAAGATATCGAAACAGACATCATCAAAACGTTTGTTCAGGAGTTATTAGCGACAGAGAAACGATATCAACTGGCGCGACTGCTGATAATTGTTCCTGCTGGTTTCAAGCCCGACTGGATGATCGAGTATCAGGACGCTGGCGGGCGAGTGGCGTTTGAACCCTTAACCCCCTCCAAGCTGTTCGAACACTTGGCCCCACAGCAGCTGGACGAACACACAGTAATATCCACTCCACGACCCTTGTTCCGAAACCTGACGGCGCTGATTGTTGATGACGTACCGCTAAATTGCGAAATCGTCGCAAGCTACCTAAACTCTTTTGGGGTGGGCTCAAAGTCTGTCCACAATGGAGCCGATGCAATGCAGCAACTTGAAAACCAACCGTTTGATCTTGTCCTTATGGATTTACATCTGGATGGTGAGACCGGCCAAGACATTGTTAGGCAGATCCGTGGGCGCCAGAGCATCAATCAGCCGGTGATCGCAGCTCTGTCGGCATCCATATCCGAACATGACCGCAGCAGTGCTTACGACGCAGGTATGAATGACTACCTCACCAAGCCGGTACTTCCCGGAGATATACAGAGGGTGCTGCAGGCTTTCTTCAAAGAACGCGCGATAAGCACTCCGACACCACATGGGGCATCCAACAATGTAAACCAGCCTGGGCTACCTGGCTTCATTTCTCGTCCTCTATACCAGGAAATGTTCGGATCCGACCCCAGTCTGTTCAATCGCTGTATGCGCAGTTTTTTGGCCAGCTCCACAGAAATGACGGCCGAGATCGAAAGCGGCCTACGGGCAAATGATTCGATAATGATTAAAGCTGTTGCCCATAAAATTAAAGGTGCGGCAGCCAACATAGCCAATACTGAGTTGATGCACATAGCAGAGCAGGTTGAAACATCCGTTGATTCAGGAGCGCCGGCACTCGGCCCGGAAACACTGCTGGCAACACTCACCGAACACGTACGCTTACTCTCAGAAACCACCCACGCGGCCGTATTGCACGTGTTACCGGATAGTGCCCGAGTGGAGCCAATTGACCGGATTATTGAACGGATGAGGCAACGGCTGGGCAGCAACCGTATTGCAAGCGACAGTGATATAGATCAGGTGCTGGTATTTCTGGGTGAGCGCAATGAAACCCTTCTTGCATCCCAGCTACGACGCGCACTTGAAACCTATAAATTTGAACAGGCAATCGATCTGCTAACGAAGATCGATCCCGAAGGCTAGGACAATTAGTTTGATGGACATAAATAGTGTACCCACGGTGTTAATTGTAGAAGATGAACCGGTAGGCATCGCCAGCCTGACAGGCATCCTCGGAGACGCGTGCGACCTGATCATTAGCCAGAGCATTGCCCAAGCCCGGCGACTATTGTCTGAAGAAATAGACATCGTTCTTCTTGACCTGTACTTGCCTGATGGCTCGGGACTCGACTTTTTGAACGAGCTGAGAGCGTCAAAATTGTACGCGTACGTGCCCGTTGTCTGCATTTCTGCTTCAGACCAAACACAGGATATTGAAGAAGCTTTCCTACATGGCGCAACCGACTATGTGCTGAAGCCCTTCAACCAAACAATACTAAGCGCAAAAGTATCCACGTTCATCGACTTGAAACGTAAAACAGACATGCTGGCGGCAGCCGCACTGACCGATCCTTTGACTGGCATCGGCAACCGGCGTCTATTCGACCAACAGCTTGATTTGGAGTGGCGGCGAGCCAGGCGCCAGGACAGTTCTGTCGGCTTGGTTCTGGTCGACCTGGATCACTTCAAAGCAATTAACGATCAGTATGGGCATGCGCAAGGCGATTCGTGCCTGCAAAATCTCGCAAAAGTCATGAACTCAAGCTTTGCCAGAGCTGGAGAAGTCGTCGCGCGCTTGGGTGGAGACGAGTTTGCCGCGATTCTCCCAGGGGCCGACCTGCCTTGCACAATAGCAGCGGCAAACCAAATGGCCAAGGCCATTCAGGCAGAGTGTCAAAACGCCGAACACGCCACAAAAAATGACCCTACATTCACCGTGTCTGTAGGGTGCGCAGCGGCTCAACCATCGTCGTTATCAAACGCGACCGAATTAATAGAAACCGCTGACAAGAGCCTCTATGAAGCCAAGGAAGACGGAGGGCGCGATTGTGTCAGGCCCCTATTGTGAACTATCCAGGCCGGATAGGCCCGGTGCTTTTATGCCTGGGTGCAGCCCAAAGATTCTGATTGTTGATGATGAGCCCACCAACATTCGCGCGCTTACCGATGCGTTGAATCAAGACTACGACCTGATCGTTGCCACGAGTGCTGCCCAGGCAATGAAAATTCTGGAGCAAGGCGACAAACCTCACCTCATTTTGCTGGACATAATGATGCCAGATACAGATGGCTTTCAAATGTGCCGCAACCTGAAGGCCAGGCGAGATTTACAGCACATTCCCGTTATTTTCATTACCTCTCTGAGCGACCCGGAATCAGAAGTGGAAGGGTTTGAAGCGGGTGCCGTAGACTATATACACAAGCCGATTCGCTTGCCTGCCGTCAGAGCCAGGGTGCGCACGCACATTTCACTGAACGGCATGCTTGATCACATGATCGCGCTAAACCAGAACCTCAAAAACCGGCTGGAATCATTCGACAACCCGGAGCAGCCAACCAGAAACCTGCTCGAAAGCATCTTTATGGCCACCTCAGAAGGCATTGTTCTTCTAGATGCCCAATGCAAAATGCTAGCGGTTAATACTGCCTTCTCCCGCATTACGGGATACTCCGAAAAGGACGTTCTCAATTTTAGTTACACCACGCTGTATAACGATCCAGACACACAGCCGAGCCCAGAATATATCCGATCCTACCTGGTCAAAAATGGCCACTGGTCTGGAGAAATTTATAATCGCCGAAAATCCGGAGAGCTTTATCCAGAACTCCGAACCATCAGCACCATTCGTTCAGATAAGGGTGTCATTACCCATTACATCGCTGTTTTCAATGATATATCCAGCCTAAAAGAGACAGAACAGCGGCTAGAAGAACTGAGGTGGCGCGATCCGGTTACGGGGCTATCGAACCGCGCTCTGCTCCTGACTCAATTGAGTACCGTGCTGAAGTTCTGCAACCACGGGAATATATCTACCGCTGTCGTCGTTGTGGATATCAACAACTTTCGCTACATCAATGAAACCTACGGCTTCAAATGTGGTGACTATGTCATAAGAGAACTGGCAAAACGCCTGCGGGCGTCGGTTTTCTTGAACGATTCCATAGCCAGGCTTGCCGGTGACGAGTTCGGCATCGTTTTGGCTCCGAAGCAGTGGTCAATTGATGACGCATACCGAGCCGTTCTCGCGCTCCATGACCGCATCCAAAACAGTCTGATCGAGCCCATTCAGTATGGTGACAGCCCTAGCCTGAGCCTTGAAGTTACCGTAGGCGCGGCCTTGTACCCCACTGAAAGCTCAAACTCTCCTTCATCTGCCCTTCAGCACGCTGAAACCGCACATCGTAGCGCCAAGGCAGACGACCGGCCAATCGCCATTTTTGAAGACTCCATGAGTGAAAAAATTCGCCACCAGTTGCAGATTGAATCCGAGCTAAACCGTGCCCTGGAAAAGAATGAACTGGTACTTTTTGCGCAGCCCCAACTCTCACCAGAAGGGATTTTGAGTGGGCTGGAAATTCTTATTAGGTGGCAACATCCCAAACGCGGGCTCCTTAGCCCCGATGAATTCATTCCCCACGCAGAAAGATCCCGACAAATTGTAAAAATCGATCGCTGGGTCCTGGGTAAGACGCTTGAAAAGATGAGTACCTTGCATCGCATCAACCCAGCCCTGCGATGCTCCGTCAATATTTCTGCAAAACACTTTGCTGAAGATGATTTTGTGGAGACAGTGGAGAATGCTCTGGCCAGCTCGCAGTTTCCGGCAAAGCTGCTTACATTGGAACTCACAGAAAGCGTCTCGGCTGACAACCTAGACAGGGTTGTGAAAAAAATGGAGGCCGTCCGCAGCTTTGGCTGCAGTTTCTCACTAGATGATTTTGGAACAGGCTATTCTTCACTATCGCGGCTACGACAGCTGCCGATTTCTGAAGTTAAAATCGATCGCAGCTTTGTGCCTTCAATGCTAGATGAGCCAATGGCGGCAAACATAGTTGAAATGGTTGTCAAGATTGGTGAAACCATGGGCGCGCGGGTGGTTGCCGAGGGAGTGGAAACCGAAGCTCACGCCGATTTCCTGGCCTCTCGGCACCCTCAAGTTCATCTACAAGGCTATTTCTTTGGGGTACCGCAGCCTATCGAGGCTTTTCTGGGGGACAATTAATCCTTCAAATCATGCCCACCAATTTGCAATGTCGGCCTATCCGCATCCACTTCCGCTAGCGGCGAGCACTCCCTCATGGTTTCCAGGCACCGCTTTGTCAGTGTCTGGTACTCCTGGGTGCCGCGCAGTTTCCAGCTAACCTCTTTATCACTCAACTGACGCAGCACTTTGGCGGGAGAGCCCACAATCAGTGAGGCCGGCTCACAGGTAAAGCCGCTTTTTACGAACGCAGCCGCGCCCACAATGGACTTGGTGGCTATAACGGCTTCGTCCATAACCACGGCATTCATGCCTACCATGGCGTCTTCTTCTATCACACAGCCGTGCAATACAGCGCCATGCCCTATGTGACCGTTGCGGCGGATGATTGCATCACGGCCAGGAAACGCATGCATCACGCAGGTGTCCTGCAGGTTTGCGCCCTGCTCCATCACAATGCGACCAAAATCCCCACGCAAAGACGCACAAGGCCCAACGTAACAATCCGGCCCCACGTGTACATCGCCAATAAGCACGGCGGTGGGGTGTACGTACGCCGATGGATGTACCACGGGCGTCACACCATCAATTCGGTAACAGGGCATAGAACACTCCTAATAATATGTTTGTTTTTTTGTGCTTTAAGATGACTTCTTGTATCGGGACAGATAATACATAACTCGCAAAGAGATGAGGGCCGATACGGCGGCTTCCAACCCCTCCTAAGACTAAAGGCTAACAGATTAAATTACCATTTAAATCATGTACGTACAGGCGTAACCTTTAATTACATAATAACGTGATACAAAAACCTGACTACAGATTCTTGACCGGTATCAATTCGAACCTATACTCTTTCCTGAAATCAGTGAGGCGGAACATCGCCCTGCGGAAGTCGCCTTGGTAACCATCAGGCCTTACCGACAAACCACTAAAATAAAGAAACGCCGCAGCAAATGTAAGCCAGAGCTTTCTGGGCGCTAAGCCCGGGTTCCACTGCTATCACAAGGATTTCTCCATGACAGAGCAGAGTGTGCTTCTCGATATCGACCAGGGCATTGCCAACGTTACCCTGAATCGCCCAAAGAACCTCAACAGCTTTAACGTTGAGATGCATGAACAGATGCGCGCTGCGCTGAAAACCATCCGCAACGATCACACCGTGCGGGTCATGCTGCTTACTGGCAATGGCCGCGGCTTCTGCGCCGGCCAGGATTTGTCGGATCGCAGTGTAAAACCCGGCGACGAGGCCCCCGATTTAGGTTTTTCCATCGAGACCTACTACAACCCAATGCTGCAGGCGATTCGAGATCTGCCCATGCCGGTAATTTGCGCGGTAAATGGCGTGGCTGCCGGCGCTGGCGCGAACATTGCGTTGGCCTGCGACATCACGCTGGCAGCACGTTCCGCTAACTTTGTTCAGGCCTTTTGCAAGATTGGCCTTATTCCCGACTCGGGCGGTACCTGGACCCTTCCACGCGCCGTAGGAATGGCCCGTGCAAAAGGCCTGGCATTATTAGGTGACAAACTGAGCGCTGAAAAAGCGGAACAATGGGGAATGATTTGGCAGTGTGTAGAAGACGACGCCCTGCAGGATGAAGCCATGAAGTTGGCCCGCCACTTCTCTACCCAGCCCACCAAAGGTCTGGCGATGATCAAGCGTGCCCTGCACGCCAGCGCCAACAACAGCTTTGAAGAGCAGTCATTAATGGAAAGGGATCTGCAGCGACAGGCTGGTCGCACTGACGACTACCGTGAAGGCGTGGCCGCCTTTATGGAAAAGCGCGCACCTGAATTCAAGGGGAAATAAGCATGCAGCCACTTGCCACCAACACTCCCGTTGCTGTTATCGGTGCCGGTGCCATGGGTTCGGGCATAGCTCAGGTAGCCGCCCAGGCTGGCCACCGAGTATTTCTGCTCGATCAGCGTGAGGGTGCGGCGGAAGCTGGCCGTCAAAGCGTTGCCAAGCAACTCCAGCGCCGGGTTGATAAGGGAAAGATGGAGCAGTCTGCTCTGGATGCGCTTTTAGATCGCATCAAGCCGATTAACGAACTTAGCGAACTGGCAGATGCGGGCCTGGTGATCGAAGCCATCGTTGAAGATCTCGACATCAAACGTAGCCTGCTGGCCGATCTTGAGGGCGTTTGCAGCGAGAAAGCCATTCTGGCCACCAATACTTCGTCCATATCTGTCACAGCCTTGGGTGCAAATATGAAGCACTCCGAGCGCCTGGTGGGCATGCACTTCTTTAACCCGGCGCCACTCATGGCACTGGTAGAAGTTATCAAAGGCTTGGCCACCAACGACGAAGTTGCACAAATTGTTTACGCCACGGCCGCTCAGTGGGGGAAAAAACCCGTTACTGCTACGTCTACACCTGGCTTTATTGTTAACCGGGTAGCACGTCCTTTTTATGCCGAAAGCCTGCGCCTGCTGCAAGAACAAGCAACGGACAGCGCAACACTTGACGCCATCCTGCGCGAAGCCGGCAACTTTCGCATGGGGCCGTTCGAATTAACCGATCTTATCGGCCACGACGTCAATTACGCAGTTACCTCTTCCGTTTTTAATTCCTACTACCAGGACACCCGCTTTCTGCCCTCGCTGGTTCAGAAAGAGCTGGTGGAAGCCGGCCGATTAGGCCGCAAGAGTGGCCAGGGCTTTTATAGCTACGCCGAAGGCGCGCAAAAGCCTGAGCCTGCCACTGCCGACGCCGCAAGCTGCGATGCCGATACGCTGATTGTCGAAGGCAACCCAGGCCCGCTTGCGGCATTGGTTTCACGCCTGAGTGAAAGCGGCCTCAAGATCATCGAGCGGGACGGCCCTGGCCGCCTGTGCTTTGGCGATGCTGTACTGGCGCTCACCGATGGCCGCATGGCGACCGAACGCGCTTATGCTGAAGCCTGCAACAATTTGACTCTCTTGGATTTGGCTTTCGATTACGCCAAGGCCAGCCGCTTGGCTATGGCCGCTGCAGAGCAAGCGCCCGCACAGGCAATAAACGATGCCTGTGCCCTACTACAAAAAGCGGGCATTGCGGTAAGCCACATCGCCGACCGCCCTGGCCTGGTGGTTATGCGCACCCTTGCCACCTTGACCAATGAAGCAGCCGATGCAGTTTTGCACGGCGTGGCGTCTGTCAGCGATGTCGACCTGGCCATGAAAGCCGGCCTTAACTACCCGGAAGGCCCGCTGCGCTGGAGCGATAACCTGGGGTTCAGCCTGCTGCACACAGTACTGACACACATCCAACACAGTTACGGCGAAGACCGCTACCGGCCGGCGCTGCTGTTGCGAAAAAACCGGTTCGCCGAAAAGGGGTTCTATTCATGAGTAACGAGCACCACGCACCCGATGCGCAAAAACTGGCACAAGACTGCGCCGAATCCATGTACGAGCGGGATCAAGCCACTCGCAACCTCGGCATGAAGATTACCCACGTAGCTCCCGGTAAAGCCACCGTTACCATGCCGGTCACCAGCATCATGATTCAGGGTCACGGCTCCTGTCATGGTGGTTACCTTTTTACTCTGGCCGACTCGGCGTTTGCGTTTGCCTGCAACAGTTATAACAAGGCCACGGTCGCGTCCGGGTGCTCCATTGAGTACATGCTCGGTGCCCGTGAAGATGATGTACTGACAGCCAACGCGGTTGAGCAGTCACGGGGCAACCGTACCGGTGTATACGACATTACGATCACCAACCAGAATGGCCATGTGATAGCACTGTTTCGCGGCAAGTCTTATCAAGTGCGCGGCGAAGTCATCGAATCGGAGAACGACCAATGAGCAACGAAAAACGCCTGCAAGATGCCTATATAGTCGACGCAGTACGTACACCAATTGGCCGCTACGGCGGTGCTCTTGCAACGGTACGCGCGGACGATTTGGGTGCTATACCTATGAAAGCACTGAAAGACCGGCATAGCGAGTTGGACTGGTCCGCCATAGACGACGTGCTCTACGGCTGCGCCAACCAGGCCGGCGAAGACAACCGTGACGTGGCTCGCATGTCATTGCTGCTGGCAGGTTTGCCGATCGATGTGCCAGGCGCCACCATCAACCGCCTGTGTGGTTCAGGCATGGACGCCATTGGCAGTGCCGCCCGCGCTCTGCGCACCGGCGAAGCCGGCCTAATGCTGGCTGGCGGTGTGGAATCCATGTCTCGCGCGCCGTTTGTGATGGGCAAAGCCGATTCTGCCTTCAGCCGCAAAGCCGAGATGTTCGACACCACCATCGGCTGGCGCTTTGTGAATCCGGTATTAAAGAAGCAATACGGCATTGATTCCATGCCAGAAACAGCTGAGAACGTTGCCGCCGATTTCAGCGTCGCCCGGGAAGATCAAGACGCTTTTGCCCTGCGCAGCCAGCAACGCACTGCGGCAGCTCAAAAGGCAGGCCATTTTGACAATGAAATCGTGCCGGTGAGCGTACCCCGCCGCAAGCAAGACCCACTGACTGTTGATACCGACGAACACCCTAGGGAAACCAGCCTGGAAAAGCTCGCCGGTCTGGGAACACCCTTCCGTGATGGCGGCAGCGTGACCGCTGGCAACGCTTCCGGCGTAAACGACGGTGCCTGCGCTTTGTTGCTGGCCAGTGGCGATGCCTTAAAGCAGCACAACCTCAAACCCCGAGCCCGAGTGGTTGCCATGGCTACCGCCGGCGTTGAGCCGCGCATTATGGGCATGGGCCCGGCACCCGCTACCCGCAAGGTGCTGAAGACCGCCGGCCTGGAACTGGCCGATATGGACGTGATCGAGTTGAACGAAGCCTTTGCCGCACAGGCTCTGGCGGTGCTGCGCGACCTTGGCTTGCCCGACGACGCCGACCACGTAAACCCCAATGGCGGCGCCATTGCCCTGGGCCACCCTCTGGGCATGAGCGGTGCGCGCTTGGTTACCACCGCGTTGAATGAGTTGGAACGCCGTCACCAGCAGGGTGAGAGCGCCCGTTACGCCTTGTGCACCATGTGCATCGGTGTCGGCCAGGGCATTGCGCTGATTATCGAACGCGTTGACAGCGCTGAATAATTTAACTGGCCCGGCGACAAGCCGGGGCAACAAGAACAAGACAGGAAGCAACCATGAATTTACCCATGCAAAAACTTGGAAAGCTGGATCGGATGGAAACCGCCAGCGTAGACGAACTGCGCCACGAGCAGCTGCAGCGTCTGCGTTGGAGTGTATGGCACGCCTACACCAACGTGCCTCATTACCGCAATGCGTTCGATGCCATTGGCTTGAAGCCAATGGACATCAACAGCCTGGAAGACATCGCCAAGATTCCCTTTACCGGTAAGAACGACCTTCGCGAGAACTACCCGTTTAACATGTTTGCAGTACCCATGAAAAAAGTGGTTCGGGTACACGCCTCCAGTGGCACCACCGGTAAACCCACAGTCGTGGGCTACACTCAGAGCGACATTGAAACCTGGGCCGATATAGTGGCTCGGTCCATTCGCGCGGGCGGCGGCAGTGCCGGAGACAAAATTCATGTTGCCTACGGCTACGGCCTGTTCACCGGCGGTCTTGGTGCGCACTACGGTGCTGAGCGCCTGGGCTGCACGGTTATTCCTATGTCTGGCGGGCAAACAGAGAAGCAGGTTCAGCTGATCCGCGATTTTGAACCAGACATCATCATGGTCACGCCCTCCTACATGCTGAACATTGCAGACGAGCTGGATCGCCAAGGCATTGATCCGAAAAAGCTTCCGCTGCGGTTAGGTATCTTCGGGGCTGAGCCCTGGACCAACGAAATGCGCACGGAGCTGGAAGACCGCTTGGACCTTCAGGCTCTGGACATCTATGGTCTGTCTGAAGTTATGGGACCGGGCGTTGGCATGGAATGCCTGGAAACCAAGGATGGCCCGACCATCTGGGAAGACCACTTTTACCCTGAAATCGTCAACCCGGAAACCGGCGAAGTGCTGCCTGATGGTGAGTACGGCGAACTGGTGTTCACCTCGCTTACCAAAGTAGCCATGCCGGTGCTGCGTTACCGCACTCGCGATCTCACCCGCCTGCTGCCTGGTACCGCGCGACCCATGCGCCGCATCGACAAGATCACCGGTCGCAGTGACGACATGCTGATTATCCGTGGCGTGAATGTATTCCCCACCCAGATTGAAGAGCAGGTACTGAAGTGCCGCGCCCTGGCACCTCACTACGAAATTGAGGTGTACAAGAAAGGCAACCTGGATTGTGTGGATGTGCGAGTCGAGCTGAAGGCCGATGCGCAAGGTAAAGACATCAAAGAGAACGCCGCCAAGGAACTAAGCCACCATATCAAATCCTACATCGGCATCAGCACTACTGTGTACGTGCAAGATTCTGGCACCCTCAGCCGCTCTGAAGGCAAGGCCCAGCGGGTATTTGATCGCCGCAAAGAGTAATACCGAAACAGAACATGATACAAGATTCGGGTCCTTGATATTTATTCAGTATCATATAGTATGAAGGTATTGCTCGTGATTCGTCGCGGCGCACTGTTGTTCACACAGCAGACTTAATAAGCAATATTCGGAGAGAAAATTATGTACGCACAGATGGTTGATACCGGCACAAAGCGCCTAAAAACCCTGGAAGAGATGTCTCCCGAAGAGCGGGACTTCCAGGAAAAAGTAGACGCCGAAACCAAAATTGAAGCCAAAAACTGGATGCCAGACGGCTACCGTAAAACCTTGGTTCGCCAAATCTCTCAGCACGCCCACTCAGAAATTGTTGGCATGCTGCCGGAAGGCAACTGGGTTACCCGCGCGCCCACGTTAAGGCGCAAGCTGCAGCTGATGGCGAAGATTCAAGACGAAGCAGGCCACGGCCTGTACCTCTACAGCGCCATGGAAACTCTGGGCGCAGATCGTGATGATGAGATTCAAAAGCTGCACGATGGCAAAGCCAAGTACTCCAGTATCTTTAATTACCCGACCCTGAACTGGGCCGACATGGGTGCAGTAGGCTGGCTGGTTGATGGCGCAGCGATCGTTAACCAGGTGGTGCTGCAGCGTACCTCCTATGGTCCCTATGCCCGCGCCATGGTGCGTATCTGTAAAGAAGAGAGCTTTCACCAGCGCCAGGGCTACCAGATATTGCTGGAGATGATGCGCGAGGGCACTCAACAGCAAAAAGACATGGTGCAGGACGCCATTAACCGTCTGTGGTGGCCATCACTGATGATGTTCGGCCCGCACGATGATGAGTCCCCCAACTCTCAGCAATCCATGGTTTGGAAGGTCAAGCGCAAGACAAACGACGAGTTACGTCAGATGTTCATTGACCAGACGATTCCACAGCTGGAGTTCCTCGGCTGCACCGTTCCTGACCCAGACTTGAAGTGGAACGAAGAGCGGGGCCATTACGATTTCGGCGAGATCAATTGGAAAGAGTTCTACGACGTGCTCAAGGGTAATGGCCCATGCAACCACGAACGTATTACCACTCGCCGCAAGGCCATTGATGAAGGTGCCTGGGTACGGGATGCAGCCGTAGCCTACGCAGCGAAACAAAAACAACGCGCAGCCGCGTAAACAGGAGAGAACACTATGTCTGAATGGCGCCTTTACGAAGTCTTCGTTCGCAGCAAGCACGGTCTGAACCACAAACACGTGGGCAGCGTGCACGCTGCCGATAACGAAATGGCCATGGAAAATGCCCGCGAGCTGTACACCCGCCGTAGCGAAGGGGTCAGCATTTGGGTTGTTCCATCTGAAACCATCACGGCCTCCGCATCGGACGAGAAAGAGATCCTGTTCGATCCGTCGGAAGACAAGGTTTACCGGCACGCTTCTTTCTACAAACTGCCCGACGAAGTCGGACACATGTAAGGAGCGACCCATGACACAGCAACAAGCATTACAGGAATACCTGCTCCGCCTGGCAGACTCTGACATGATTCTGGGCCAGCGCCTGAGCGAACTGGTGGGCAAAGCGCCGGCTCTGGAAGAAGAGTTGGCGTCGACAAACGTGTCCCTGGACCTGATCGGACAAGCCCGCAACTGGTACGAGTACGTCGCCGACCTGATCGACGACGGACGCGATGCGGACAAACTGGTCTTTCTTCGGGATGCCCACGACTATCGCAACCTGCTGATGGTGGAACAGCCGAATGATGACTACGCCGTCACCATCGCACGCCAGTTCTTTTTTGATGTGTGGCACTACTTCACATTGAAAAGTTTGGTGAACGCCAACGACGAGCGCATTGCCAACATTGCGGCTAAAGCCGTTAAAGAGGCAACTTACCACCTGCGCCGTTCTTCGGAATGGGTCAAGCGCATGGGCGACGGCACCGAAGAAAGCCACCGCCGCATTCAAGACGCTTTCGATCTGCTGTGGCGTTTCACCGGTGAACTGATAACTCCGGATGAAATCGACCACGCCATGTTCAAAGCAGGCATTGGCCCAGACCCTGAGCAACTGCAGAACGACTGGCTCGGTATGGTGCGTGAAGTAGCAGCCCAAGCCACGGTGACACCTGGCGCTGAAGATGCCTGGATGTATATGGGCGGCAAGCACGGCGAGCACACAGAACACCTGGGTCATATCTTGGCCATGATGCAATTTTTACCCCGCGCCTATCCGGATGCGACTACCTGGTAAGTCGGTGCCACTGATAAGAGGAGTACCGCCGGTGATTGAACGTGAACCATCGTCTGTAGACGTACTGATTGCCAGCGATCGGGTGCCGGCCAACGCCTGCCCCGAGCTGCTGACAGAAGACGCCATTTGGGCACTGCTGGATAACGTGAAAGATCCGGAGGTACCCGCGATCAGCGTGGTAGAGCTGGGTATCGTTCGCCGTGTGAGCTGGGATGGCAAACACATCAGTGTGGATGTCACCCCAACCTACTCTGGCTGCCCGGCAACCGAGCTGATTGAAGAGCTGATAGAAGAAGCTCTTCGGGCTGCAGGCATTCGCGACCCTCAGATCAACCAGGTGCTAACGCCGGCCTGGAGCACAGACTGGATAACCGAAGAAGGCCGGGAAAAGCTCCGGGCATTTGGCATAGCACCGCCCCAGGGCAGTGCCAGCAAAATGAGCCTACTGGGCGCCGAAGAAGTCATTGCTTGCCCACTGTGCGGCAGCGAGAACAGCGAGCGCATCAGCGAATTCGGCTCTACTGCCTGCAAGGCGCTGTATCGCTGCCTTGACTGCCTTGAACCCTTCGACTACTTCAAATGCATATAGAGCCGATACGATCATGAATAAATTCTACTCGCTGACCCTGAAAGAGGTCAGACCGGAAACAAGAAGCGCCGTATCCCTGCACTTTGATCTGCCCGAAGACGTGGCAGAAAAATTCAAGTACAAGCAAGGCCAACACCTTGTGTTACGCACCAAGGTAGACGGCGAAGAAGTGCGTCGCACCTACTCCATTTGCAGCAGTGTGAATGACGAAGAGCTGCGCATTGCGGTTAAGCGCGTGCCTGGCGGCGTGTTCTCCAGTTTTGCGAACGAACAGCTGAAGCCTGGCTCCACGTTGGAGGTTATGCCGCCACAGGGCACCTTCTCCGTTGACCTGGATTCCGAGCGCGAAGGCAATTACCTTGCTGTTGCGGCCGGCAGTGGCATCACGCCGATTCTGTCCATTGTGAAAACCACGCTGGAAGCCGAACCAAAAAGTCAGTTCACCCTGTTTTACGGGAACAAAGGCACCAGCAGCACTATGTTCCGGGATGAGCTGCAGGATCTGAAAAACGAATACATGACCCGTTTTAACCTGGTGTACATCTTCACCCGGGAAGAACAGGACATAGATCTGTACAACGGCCGCATTGATTCAGATAAATGCGACCAGTTGTTTGACCACTGGATAGACGCCAAGAATCTAACCGCCGCGTTCCTGTGCGGCCCTCAGATGATGACCGAAATTGTGCGGGATTCTCTGGCACGCCACGGCATGGACAAGGCGAACGTACACTACGAGCTGTTTACGCCAGCCGGTGGTGTTCCTCAGGCCCGTAAAGATCGGACAGACGCCAAGGTTGATCCGGCAGCCGTCAGTGTTGTCACCGTTAGAGCCGATGGCCGCGCCCTGACCTTCGACCTGGTACGCGATACCAAGAGCATTCTCCAGGCGGGCAACGACGAAGGTGCCGATCTTCCCTACTCCTGCCAGGCCGGCGTGTGCTCTACCTGCCGTGCCAAAGTGGTGGAAGGCGAAGTGGAAATGGATCAAAACTTTGCGCTAGAAGACTACGAAGTGGCCGCAGGCTATGTGTTGTCCTGCCAGTGCTACCCGGTGAGCGACAAGGTTACTCTCGACTACGACGAATAGACTTTCTGGAGTTTTTGTACATGTCAGTTCTTAAAAGCTTTATTGCCGGCGAATGGGTCGGCGAGCAACAAGCTAAAGCCCTGCCCAGCGCCATCAACGGCGAGATCGTTGCGCACACTCACGACGACACGCTGGACTTCAAAAAGGCCGTGGAATACGGCCGCACGGTCGGCGGAAAAACCCTGATGGCCATGGACTTTCAGGAACGCGCCCTGGCTCTTAAAGCCATGGCAACGTACCTGCAAGAGCACAAGAAAGAACTCTATGCGATGTCGATGCACACCGGCTCCAGCAAAGGCGATAACGGCATAGATATCGATGGCGGTTTCGGCACATTGTTTTCCTACGCCAGCATGGGCCGCCGCGAGCTGCCCTCTGGCAATGTGGTACACGAAGGCCCGGTAACGCCGTTGGGTAAAAACAACCACTTCGCCGGCACCCATATTATGGTGCCCCGTGGTGGTGTGGCTGTTCATATCGACGCCTATAACTTCCCTGTGTGGGGTATGTTGGAGAAGTTTGCACCCACCTTTTTGGCGGGCATGCCCTCCATTGTGAAGCCGGCTACCTCTACCTGTTACGTGACTGAACTCGCCGTTCGCCTGATGCAGGAATCTGGCGCTTTGCCAGAAGGCAGCTTACAGCTGATTATCGGCAGCACCGGCGACCTGTTCGAGCACTTGGAAGAGCAGGATGTGGTTACCTTTACCGGCTCGGCGAAAACCGCCCGCATGCTGCGTGTGCATCCGAACATCATTAATCGCTCCATTCCATTCAATGCGGAAGCCGACTCGCTGAACAGTGCGGTTCTGGCTCCGGATGTCACACCAGAGCACGAAGAATTTGACCTGTTTGTACGGGAAATCGGCCGCGAAATGGTCGCCAAGGCGGGCCAGAAATGTACCGCGATCCGTCGGGTTATGGTGCCTAAAGATCAAGTAGAGGCCGTGTGCGACAAGCTCAAAGAGCGGCTGTCGAAAATCACCACCGGCGATCCTTCCGTCGAAGGCGTGCGCATGGGTGCTTTGGCCTCTATCGATCAGCTGGAAGACGTGAAAGCCAACATTCAGGAACTGCAGAAAACCAGTGAACTGGTCTTCGGTGGCGACGGCAACTTCAAACCAACCGGCGAGGGTACCGAAAAAGGCGCGTTCATCGAACCGCACCTGCTGGTCTGCCGTAACCCGGAAAATGGCTGTGGCGCTCACGACATCGAAGCCTTTGGCCCGGTTGCCACCATCATTCCCTACAACACCCTGGACGAAGCCGTTGAGCTGGTCGCCAAAGGCCGCGGCTCGCTGGTTACCACGGTAACCACCCGCGACCCGGTCACCATTGCCAAGCTGGCACCGGCATTGGCTGCCTACCATGGCCGCCTGCACCTACTAGATGCGGAAGCGGCAAAAGAATCCACCGGCCACGGCTCTCCCCTGCCCATGCTGAAACACGGCGGCCCAGGGCGCGCAGGTGGTGGTGAAGAACTCGGCGGTATTCGCGCCGTGTATCACTACTTGCAGCGCACAGCCATTCAGGGTTCGCCAACCATGCTGGCAGCGGTCACCGGCGAATATATTCGCGGTGCCAAGGTGATCGAAAACGATATTCACCCGTTCCGGTATCACTTTGAAGACCTGCAGATCAACCAATCGCTGCTGACACACCGTCGCACGGTTACAGAAGCGGATATAGTGAACTTCGGCTGCCTGTCGGGCGATCACTTCTACATGCACTTTGATGAGATTGCCGCCCAAAACAGCCAGTTCGGCAAGCGCATAGCCCACGGCTATTTCGTGCTTTCAGCTGCGGCTGGTCTGTTCGTGGATCCGGGCGAAGGTCCGGTGCTAGCCAACTATGGCCTAGACACATTGCGCTTCATCGAGCCGGTTGCGCCGGGCGATACCATTCGCGCCCGCCTGACCTGTAAGCGCAAGATCGATCAGGGCCGTACATCGCCAGATGGCCACCCGCAAGGCGTGGTGGTTTGGGATGTTCAGGTCACCAATCAGGAAGACGAGCTGGTTGCCAGCTACGACATTCTAACCTTGGTTGCTAAAAAGCCGGAGTAAGTCTTCGGCCTTAATAAGCTCAGTCAAAGAAGCATCAAAAAGTAGGCGGCGACGGTAAAATCGGCTGGTTTTGGGTTCACCAAATCAATAAAGTTAACGGTTTTATCGTTGCCAATGACGCCCCTCTAAAGATCAAATGCCCTTTTGCGTATCACTGGAAAACGACCTTACCAGCGGTCAAGCTGAAGGCCGTTCTGCTTGAGGTAATCGCCCTCGCGCTCCATATAAGCCTCCAAAGCTCCCTCGTATCTGACATCATCGTCAAAAGGCACAGCCTGATAGCGCGCCACTTCGATGGCGGTCTCGGCCCAATTCATAATCCACAGGACAACCGTACCGCCGGGAGCGAGCCCTAGAACCAGCGTGTCGCGAGGCATGTTAATGGTTTTTCCATTTCTCTGAACCGGTGCGGGCTGCTCCATACGTTCACGCAAGGCATCCGGGTCGGGAACGTGGATCAGTCGGGTATAGGACTGCTGTTCGGCAAAGGAAAACCATGTCACGTGGATGTAATCGGGCATGGGCTCCAGTTCACCTCCCCCCCTTCCCGGACTTTTCCAGCAGCAACTGGTGATTCCAATTGGCCACCACCAAGCTCTCTCATCAGTTGCTTCAAACTGCAGAGATTCGACCCATGCATCGTAATGTTGGGGCACACTGACACGAAGTCGGTACTTCACCGGGAGGTCCCATTCAGGTGTACCCGCGATGGAGCAGCCACTTAATAGGAAGCTCGTGCAGAGCACCGTCACAAGCACTACAAGTCTTCTAGTCATTTGAGTCCCCTGTTTGGATGGATACCCCGTACGCCATCGGGTGCGGGTTTGAATGGGAAAAGTGGCCCGGTAATCTGGTAATGGACTGAATGATGAATGTAGCGTTGGCGAAGCAGGGCTTCTTCTTGGATAGACAATTGTAATGGCTGTCCTTCGTTGATGTGATGGGTGATCCCAGTGGCGATGGGCTGGAGTTCATCAGGTAATGAAAACCCGGTATCTGTTGGTTTCACGGCATTCAGTGGCACCCCCGCATCTTTTTGCCAGTCGGTACATTTGTCGTAGGGCCACCCGAGAGTATTCGGCCTGTACTCGCCGATCCAGCCAGAGACGGAATTGCAGTTCGACTTCGCCTTCTTTTAACTGTCGCCGGAAGGCTTCTTCAATGGTTAGCGTGCCATCCGGATTGTACGGGCCCAGCCAGCCTTCACCGGCTATCCGCTTACGATCCATCAGGATTTTTGTGTATTCATAGCTGTATTTGGGCACCGGACAGCACCCACGCTCACCGGTAGAAAACCATCTTTACCAACGATCAAGCTGAAGGCCGTGCTGATTAAGATACTCCCCGTGCTCTTTCAGGTAGTCTTCAACCCAGATTGAGTAATCGTTTTTCTCATCTTCAAAAGGCACCGCTTTATAACGTCCCACTTCGATGGCGGTCTCACCCCAATTCATAATCCATAGGACAACCGTTCCGCCGGGGGCTAGCCCTAGAACCAAGTCATATCGGGGCAAGTTATGTAGTTTGCCCCACTTATGCACGGGCGCGGGCTGTTCCATGCGCTCGCGCAAGGCATCCGGGTCAGGAATGTGGATCAGTCGGGTATAGGATTGCTGCTCGGCGAACGAATACCACGTTACGTGGATGTAGTCGGGCATGGGATCCAGTTCCCCTCCCCCCGTTCCCCGGCTTTTCCAGCAACAGCCGGTGAGTCCAACTGGCCACCACCAAGCGCGCTCATCTGTCGCCTCAAACTGCAACGGCTTTACCCAGACATCATAATGGCGTGGGACAGCCACTCGAACGCCGTACGTTACAGGGCGGTCCCACTTGGGAGTGCCCGCCAAAGTGCAACCGCCTGACAGAGCACTCGTGCAGAGCACTATTGCAAACACCACGATTTTTTTGATCATTTGAGCCCCCTGTTTGGATGGATACCCCGCACGCCATCGGGTGCAGGTTTGAATGGGAAAAGTGGCCCGGCAATCTGGTAATGAGCCGAGTGGTGAATGTAGCGTTGGCGCAGTACAGCCTCCTCCTGGATAGACAACTGCAGTGGCTGACCTTCGTTGATGTGATGGGTGATCCGGGCGGCGATGGGTTGGAGTTCGTCGGGCAGGGCATATTCTTCCAACGCAGGGTTCAATTTTTTAAACGGCACGCCCGCATCTTTCGCCAGCCGGTACATTTGCCGCAGGGCCACACGGGAATATTCGGCCTGCACTCGACGATCCAGCCAAAGCCGGAATTGCAGCTCGATTTCCCCTTCTTTTAGTTGCCGCCGGCGGGCTTCTTCTATTGTTAGCGTGCCATCTGGATTGTATGGCCCCAGCCAGCCTTCGCTGGTTATCCGCTTACGGTCCATCAGAATTCTTGTGTATTCATAGCTGTCTTTGGGGTGATAGCCTCGAAAATTGCGGGGCAGGGCCACCTGAATGTGTTCGTGGAAGTTGTCAGGGTAGCCACCACCTATGTCGGAGTGGGAACCGGGCATCACCCACTCGTTAAAATGACCCGGCAGGCTGCCATCCGGCCCTCGCAAACTGTTGAGGGAGAAGTTGTAACGCCATTCGTCACGGGCGGTCAGGTGGACGGCTCTCTGAACAGCGTTGGCGGCGATATCTACACGCACCCCGCCGTTGTTGGCATTGTGAGCTGAAAAGTCGGAACCCAGTATATCGACAACGGCTGCCACGGTATCAAACAGACCCAAAAAACGAATGGTAATGGTTTTTGGCCAGGCAATGCCCTGCTTCTGAAAAGCTTGGCCCAAAGCTCCGCTGGAACCATCCCGCACCTCGTTTACAAAATGCCGGGCAGTAGCGGCGCCCCGGCTAAAGCCGAAAACATCCAAAACAAGATTATCTATCTGAGTACCCGCACCCTGATATATTTCTTCGGCTAAATTCTTACTGCCTGATTTGATTTTGGCGAAAACACCTCGCTCACCCGTACCGGTTCCCATGGCCCAAGCATCGTCCTCTTTACCGGATTTAGTGCCGACGCCCGAGACGTATATGGGAATACGATGATTCTCTACGGTCAGCGTATTGGTGGAAAAGGGCTGATATAGCGTGTGGAGCTTCGACACATTGGTCTCTGCATTAAGATAACTCCCCTCCATCAGTTGCGAGATTTCAGCACTACAGGCTTGCTCACTGATGGCTCCCGCCGCCTGAGCGGTCAGGCATTCATCTACCTTTCGCTCAAAGGCTCCGGTGTTGCCACGGCTGTTGCCGGTGCCATCGAAGAACACGCCAGCTTCAACGGTCACTTTAGGGCGGAGGTCAGACTGGCCTTCTGCATGGCGTTTTGAGGCGTCAATTTCTTCCGGGGTCGCGCCTTCGAGGCCTTCGTCTAACAGTGCACCTTTGGCTTTGGCCCACTCAACAAAGCCGAAAGGGTCTTTGTTCAGCGCTTGCTCAGCCTCGGGGGTTAGTTGGCCCTGGCTGTTCAAGGCACCAGCTTTGGCGAAATCCACCACCGGTGCCGTGAAGGTGGCTACGCCTAAGATGACACGGGGTTTGCCGGTGATGATCTGGCCGCCGTGGGAGGTCGGGCTGCCCATATGGGCCAGAGGGCGACCGTCCAGCAGGGCCAGCGGATAGCCCTGAACAATCACGGCGCCGCAACCGCAGGCGTCGCCCACCCGGGCGATGGGTATACCATCCACATTGGCGGTAGCGCCGTTCGCAACAATGGGGCTGCTGCCGTGGCCGGGAATGGGACAAACGTGGGTGTCGCCAACGCAGGCGACCATGAGGTTGCTCATGAGGTATTCCTTCCATGG
>JBQCZX010000066.1:0-19857 GCA_052089485.1 Marinobacter sp.
ATCCGGTCTGGCGGAAACGAGAGTTCAAAAAGTTTCTGGCGCGCAGACTCCTAGGCGTCATTAAGGGTTTAGTTGAGGGTTTGCCAATCCCGGATGAAGTGTACCGCTACCGATGACCACTGCCTGCCCGGCAATACGGATTAGCGTTACAGTATCACCTGTGCGTTCTGCCTCGGCGAATATTTGGCTGGGCCGGCCCATCTCTATACCCTGGTGGATTTCCCAACGCCATAGGCCAGGACACGGCCACTACCAGTCGCGCTGTCGGGAGGTGTGATGAACAGGGCAAACCGCAACCGATCCATTTCATTGTGGTGGTTGGCATTGGCGGCTGGGCTGATTCCGCTGTTAACCATTCATGCAACGTTTGTCATTGCAGCCTTGGAAGGCCACATCTCCTGGTGCATACCCTACTGGGACAGTTGCACCAGCATCAGCCGAACCGGGCGCCATGGCACGGCCTATTTTGTCTTCAAGGGCACCATGCTACCCGCCGCCCTGCTCGGCGTTCTGTTCTGGTGGCTTAATCGCCTCTGGCTGCTGCAGTTGGGTGCGCCTGGCTACGGCAAACACTGGGTACCATGGCTTGGGTTGGTGGCCGCTGTTGCCCTGGCCGCCTACACATTGGCCCTTGGCCACGAAGGTGAGGGATTCAACCTGACTCGCCGCATTGGCGTGATGCTGTATTTTTCACTGACCTATATCGCACTGCTTTTGATCAGTTCGGCCCTTCGGGAGCATCCGCGTTGGCACCGAAGCGGAAATCGCCTGCTGGGGCTGAGCGCAGTGACCCTGGCAGTAGGTATTCTCTCTGTGCTCCTTACCGCCCTGGTACCTGAGCTGTACAGCCAGATAGACAACGCTTTTGAATGGGTGTTGGCGCTGTTGTTGACCGTGCACGCGCTGTGGGTTGCATTGCTCTGACGGTAGAGTTCGTTCCAGGCAAGGCTGTTGGCGCAATGAGATGGCCAGTCTGAAGTAGACGTATCAAGTTTATCTTGCGGTGATTGGAGCTATTTTAACTGTCATGGGAAACGTGATCATATTCTGGCTGCATCCAACGAGCGGGGTTATTCACGAAGGCAGCGTTCGCCAATAAAATCCAGGGCTTCAATTGCTTGGTTCGCGGCTTCTAGGGTTTGGTTAGTTGCTCCCACATGCACCGGCATTCGAATATACTCCGTGTATGGCCGCATCCGACGTCAATCTCCACCTGCGAAGTTATGATAATGAGGGAAAACAACATACTCATGGTCACCACCAATTGGTGTTGCCTTTATTGGGTAAGCTTTCGCTGTCTGTAAACAAAACCGAGGGCGCCGTTGAACGGAATCGGGCCGCTGTTATCCCGTCCGGACGTGATCATGGGTATTTTGCATCTGAAGCAAATCAGTTTCTGGTCGCCGATTTGCCGGAGGCCCTGGCCCCGGCACTGGATCGGCTTCCATTTTTTGTTGAGCTGGACTCGGCATTGCTTCATTACGTCCAGTTTCTGCACTCGCAATTGGTAAACGGGGAAGGCTCATCACACACAGAGCACCAGATGTTGCTGCTATTGATTCAGCTTCTGCAGGAGCGCCACGGCGACAAACTGAACCTAGACCGGCGGGTATCTGCGGCAAAGCAATTCATTGACGATAACTTCCGCAACAAGATCACTGCTGCCGAACTCGCGACTGTGGCCCACCTGAGCGTTCGGCAGCTTAACGAGCTGTTTCGTACACAGATTGGGATGACACCGCATCATTATCTGACCGAAATAAGAATGCAGGAGTCCTGGCGTTTACTGGCGCAGTCCGACCTTGATATTCAGCGTATTGCTGACGCCGTGGGTTTCAGCTCATTGTCGTCTTTCAGTGATCGCTTTTCCCGCCATTTCGGCAAATCACCCAGTCATTTCCGCCAAAAGTCGAAATAATGCTGCCGTAATCCGAAAGCTTCCTTGCCCTCTGGGGTTATAAACTCCGCCCCTCTGAAACCTTTAACTGGCAACTTTTCGAGGGTAGTGATGGCAACTATTGTTACGGCGACCTGGATAGGTTCCATCTCTGTGTTTCTCTGGGGAACGCTTGCGCTGTTGACTAAGCTTACCGGTGGGGAAATTCCGGAATTCCAGTTGATGTCCATGACGTTTGGCGTCGCATTTGTGCTGATGGCCGTGCGCTGGTTCTTGGCGGGCCATTCTGGAATCCGGTATCTACGTCAGCCGCCCTTGGCCTGGTGCATCGGTGTTGTCGGCCTGTTCGGTTACCATTTTGCCTATTTCAAGGCGATGACCCTGGCGCCTGCGATAGAGGTGAGTCTGCTTGCCTACCTCTGGCCGTTGTTTATTGTTCTGATGTCGTCGCTATTACCCGGTGAATCCTTATGTAAACCCCATATCCTGGGGGCGAGCCTTGCGCTTGTTGGGTCCTGGGTACTGATCGGAAGGAGCAGCGATGGCTTTTCTGTTGGCAATATCGACGGTTATGTCGTGGCGTTCAGTTGTGCGCTGATCTGGTCGTCATACTCTGTTCTGTCCCGGTTGGTCAAAAATGTACCAACAGATGCCGTAGGGTGGTTTTGTGGTGTAACCGCTGTTCTGGCCCTGGTGTGCCACCTGATTTGGGAAACCACGGTGTGGCCAACTGGCTGGGTTCAATGGGCTGGCGTGTTAGGCCTGGGGTTGGGTCCAGTCGGTATCGCCTTTTTTACATGGGATTTTGGGGTGAAGCACGGCAACATCCAACTGCTTGGCACTCTGGCTTACAGCGCTCCGCTTATTTCCGTGGTATTGCTAATCGTCGCGGGTTACGGGGAGGCTACCGGTGCTGTTATTGCTGCCAGTGTTCTGATTGTGCTGGGTTCTTTAATCGCTGGCAGAGTGAAGCGGCAACCGGTGCCCGAGCCTGAAGCCATTCATTGATCAATTTTTTTGGAGGAGCTGAATATGATTAGTTGGGATGACTTTGAAAAGATAGAACTAAGGGTTGGTACGATCATTGAAGTAGAGGATTTCCCCGAGGCACGAAAGCCTGCCTACAAGTTGAAAGTGGACTTCGGTCCTGAGATCGGCGTTCGTAAATCCAGCGCACAGATCACTGAGCTCTATGACAAGGAAATGCTTAATGGAAAGCAGGTGCTTGCGGTCACCAACTTTCCACCCAAGCAAATCGGTCCGTTTGTGTCTGAATGCCTGGTTACCGGAGTGCATACGGAAGCGGGTGGAGTAGCATTGGTCGCCCAGGATTTTCCGGTCGAAAATGGCAAGAGGCTGCTCTGAACGTGCCATCCTGAAACATTTGGCAACACCATTGTTGGCTAGCGTTGGCGAATAAGCTGGCCGTATATTCTTCCCGGCCAACGTATCAAAATTCTGGAACTTTATTGTCTTCTGACTCCTCAAACGCCGGGAACACCAGATGACATCTTTACTCCTGAGAAGACAAAGTCCTTATGAAAAGCGTTAATCAGCGCTATCGTGACTACGCGCCGAGACCTTGCATCTGGTGGTCTCACAGGGTTTTTCGGGTTTCAACCAAAGATGGTGCAGAGTAATGGGTAGGCTTGGTGCATGGGGGCTTGCCGATGTAGGGCCACGATGGTGAACGCTGCAATATACTTCGTCACCATGATTTGTCTGGCCAAGCGAGGCCAGTCGTTTCTTGACTCGGTACTCTCTTTGGCCCGCGTCACTGCCCAGAACATAGGTAAGGCCGCCCGGTAAGGGGCAGATGTTGCGGACATATCCCAGCATAATGGCGCGATCTACCGCCCAGGCATAATCCTCTCTGATGAACCGGCTGATACCCGCTTTGCAATAGGTGCTACCAATAGGGTGTGTCGAATCGATGGGTTTGCACTCGACGAATATTGCCGCCATCGTACTGCTTCGAGTATCCAACTGACCTCTAAGTGGTCGAAATGTGAGGTCGGGCTGGCAATCGCGCTTATTGCCCGCCCGGTTGCGCAGGTTACCTTCCCGAACTGGGGTCTGAAATATTGAAAATCCTTGAACGGCTTCCGGATCATTGCTGTAGAGATCGTCCAAAATCATATAAAGCCGCTCAGTAATTGTGTCTTCCTCTTCGTCACAGATCGCAAATTGCCCTTCGGCGACTTCCTCAAGCAATTGGCGCCAAGCGTGAGCGAGCGCATTTTGAACCACGATCATTAAGGACTCTGGGATACTGCACGGTCTTCCTGTGGATGTGCCCCGCCCTGTCATCAATCCTCGCATTGCTGACCGAGCTCCTCTAGACGTGCCCCAAATTCCCAGGTTAGCTCTGATGCAAGTAGGCGTGCCTGACTCTGTGTCCAGTATCGGTAACGGTTGAGTAACCCAACCGTCAGGCTGGGCTGGTCTGAACTGAGTAAGGTTATTCGGCTGACGCCAAGACTGCTCACCTGTTGGATCCAATGTGCAGGAAGCTCAAGTGGTGGGGAGCCCCCCTCCAATGTAATGGAAAAAAAGCGCCAGGGTAGGGCAGGACTGGTGGCGCTCAAGAACTGCACCTGCACCCGATGTCCCCCGGCACCAAATGCCCCAGCCAGCGCCTTTCCCAAACAAGTGATAAATGCCTGAGCCTGCTCCTCTGTGATCCGCGCCAACCCCTTGTCACGAGCAGATGCGTAGGGAGCATTAATCGCAAGAGTATCGGACAGAACCTGCTGATCAGTCGACGACAAACCATAGAGCTGACCAACGGTATAGTCGAGCAATGACCAATCGGGATGATTATTGATCAACTGCTTGGCGCATGTTTCTATGGACTGACGTTGATCGATTGACAAGCTCTCCGGTGGAACAAATGGAAGACGGTTAACGTCCATTTTTTGCTGTGCTTCCCGCTCAACACCGAACTCTCCGCTTGTCATTAAAGTGACATACTCAAAAAGCTTGCTGTGAAGCAATACCAGTAAATAATGCGTAAGGAACGCTGATAACGGATGGCCAGATGCTGAATACCCATAGTAAGATTCAGAGAATGCTACATCATTGGTACATAGTAGCGCCCTGCCTCTGGAACGATCTTCGCGTAGAGATTTTCTCACCAGAACTAAAGGGGCTTTATAAATTTCAGGCGATCTCGTACGGTGTAGTCCCCGTGGAATATAGCGGTCAAGTGCCTTGTTGAGCACCATAAAAGGCTGTAGGTCGTAATTCGCCTGCAAAGCAGGCTTTCCTTTGAGGAAGCTATCGTCTTGGGACCGGCTAGCCACCTGAAAGCCCTGGCTCTTGAAAAGCCCCGCGCTTTCCTTCCAATAATCGCCGATTGTGCATTCTGCGCGCTGTCTGATTTTGCTCACAATGGCCAAGTCCAGCACTGTGCCACGATACAGGGTTTTTAACGCAGCCGGATTGCTTTTGACTAGATCGAAAGCTATCGGACTGGCATCACTGGCATCGACCCGTAGTAGGCCCTTACCATTCAGATCCGGCTCATAGTGCGGGCTGACGAAGACAAACTGCTCGTCCGGCTCCGGCAACTCATTATTGGCAAACAGTAGGCAGAAGGGCTGATCCACACTCGGCCAGACCCGAGTTTGCCGTAGCGACGCGCCATTCAATATGCCCGTTACTTTCAGGGCTTCGAATAACGCATTGCGTGCTGCGATTCCCTTTTGGGACTGCTTGAACAGCCAGCGTCCTGCCAATGCCAGCGCAATGCGTCCACCGGGCTTAGCCCAAGCCATGGCCCCCCAGACGAAAGGCAGGTCGGGAACGCGATCTGGATTATGGTAATTACCGGCGATCTTATCCAAGCCGCGCTGCGCCGCCACCTCACGGCACCGTTGGGTAAAGACTCGGTCAATGGCATCGTATTTCTTAGTTAGACTCGTCCATGGCGGATTGCTGATTACGACGTCAAAGGCGTTGCGGTAGCGATCAGAGACATGGTCACCCAAACTCCCTGCCATAGGCACCAGCTCACTACCTTGGCTGTCCGGATCAGAAACATCGATCAGGACGCTGTTCTCCAGTTTTCTGAAGCGCAGCGCTTCTAGCGGCGCGGGATGCGGGTCAAGTTCGAGTGCGGTGAGGTACAATGCCAATGCTGCAAGGGTGCGGGCATGGCCATTGGTGTCGAAGCCAACCACTTGCTGATTAAGAATGTCCCGAATCTGTTGGCGTGATGGTCGTTTGCCAGTTTCGCGAAAGCGTAGCTCCACGAGTTTTCGCAGCCCTGCTACCAGAAATACGCCGGCCCCGCAGGCGGGATCCAGTAGCCTCGCTGTTGAACCAACCGGATTTGCGTGAAACGCCTCTTCTACCATGTATTCGGCAATATGGTAAGGCGTGTAATAGACGCTGGTTGCGTGACGTGCTGACTTATCAAAACGATGAATCAGTTCTTCATAGGTCTCGCTCAATAAGCCAATGGGTAAGTGATCGAAGTCCAGGTCGCCCCATTCCAGCCTCTGTTGTGACGCTCCGGGCTTAATGGCCGTATCCAGTGTCAATATCGCACTCAGAGGTTGAGTGACAGCCTGTCCGTGTTGCAGAACCAACTGGCGAAAATAAGTGGCGTAATCCGTTGCTGGCAGCGCGAGAAGATCACCGTTAAAGGTGTTATCCAGCCAATGGTTCGTTTCTGCCAGTGCGACGTCGGTATCCAAGCACTCTTTAAGCGATTTAGCGCTGGGGGCGATATTGGACAGGTGGCCAGAGAGCACGATCTTCCGACCTATCAGGTAGCGCAGGAAGAGCGCCCGTCCGGTCAGGGCGATTGCCTCGTGCGTTGATACGCCAACGTTACGCAGCGCTTCCCCTGCATCAGTCATCAGATCGAGCAACACATCACGCAGACGCAGAGTGGCGGCTGGTACGAGATCTTCCCCCTGAGCCAGTCTGGGAAGAATACTCGGTGCTTCGCTGGAGTCGCGTGAAAACCAAACAGGGGTAGATTCTTCCGAAGGAAGCAGATCGGTGGCGTAAATATCTAGTTGCCCTGGTTTCAATACACCGAGCCATGCCGGTTCACCACGCATGGCCAAAATTTTCTGGAGATCCCGAATAGGTAGAGTATCATCGCGCAAATGAGTTTGATCGACGACGTAGAGCAGCGCCTGGACCTGCTGTTCAACGACATAGTCGACCAGAGGCGCTTGTCGATTCCGGAAAAGGTCCGTATATCTCAGACAACGAGCATCTTGGTTGTCATGCAGATCTACACAGCTCTCGCTGGGTGCACCGAATTCCTGCAACAAATTCATTATTGTCGGCCCGACTTGACGTCTGTGATCAAGAGGAGTTCTCGTTGGGACGGTTCAAGTCCCAGGTAGAGATCTATACGCTCGCGCTCTCTGAGCATGTCAATGACCCAGCCCGGACTGGCGAAATTCTGCCCTTGGATCAAACGTAAGCCCCCTTCATTATCATGCGGGATAAAGATCCACTCTTCCCGCCGGGCCTGACGCGGTGCACTGACATAATGATGGACAGCGGCTGATACACTACGGACGTCCCTGCGCCTCATTCCGAGAACGTCCTCAAGCGTCTGTAACACGGCAAATGTAAGTAAATCGGCCTTTGTAAAGCGTCGCGCGCTTCTTTCACGTGTCGGCCTTTCGCAAAAAGGTGGCAGCTGCGCCAATGTATGCAGCCTTGAACGGCTAATACCCCCCAAAGCCTCGCAAACATCCTTGGCGGTGAACGACTTAATAGCAGGCATATTTTCACCCTTTATTCCAAGCCTGAAGCAGAACTGTTCGAATTATAAAGCAGTTGTGTTAAAGAAAACATGTTTCATCACTACTGCTTGACGCACTATGGGTTGGAGGCGGTGTGTGTGGGGGTCGAAAAATCATTGTCATTGATGGTCGAACTCTGGGACCCGGCTCGAATACCATTGTATCAGGCGATTGAAATGCTATTGACGAAGGTCTGTATCATTGGGATAGCTTGGAGCCAAAGTCGCCGGTTTACTATTACTGAATTGGCTGGTTTAACAGGTCAGGAGGCAGATATCCGAGTAGAAGAAGAGCTCGCAGCCATCGCACTGAAGTTATCCGAACTTGAGAGGGAAAAGGCTACCCTTCTTTCCCGGAGGAACGAGCTTCATCGCACTGCACAACAACCCACAGGTGCTCAGCTAAAACCTGATCAAAAAGCTGAACTGTTCCGGACGCTCTTTCGTGGTAGGCAAGATGTCTATGCGGTCCGCTGGCAGGGCTCCAGTGGTCGTTCTGGCTATGCCGTCGCCTGTGAGCATGAATGGGTGCAAGGCATCTGTCAGAAGCCCCGGATTAAGTGTGGAGAGTGCCCGCACAAAAAATTTAAACCCCTGGATTTCAATGCAGTGTATGACCATCTATCCGGCAAGCATGTGGCTGGGTTATACCCTTTGTTGCCCGACAGTACCTGTTATCTTCTGGCCGTAGATTTTGATAAGGAGGACTGGCGGGCAGACGTTCGTGCGCTGGCCCAGGCTTGTCGTGATGAAGGCATCCCTTATCTTGTAGAAATCTCCCGGTCCGGTGCGGGTGCCCATCTATGGGTCTTCTTTTCGGACGCCGTTCCGGCTTGGTCCGCGAGAGCTTTGGGGTTCAAGTTGCTGGACAAAGCTATGGAACGTCACCCAGGCTTGTCTTTTGATTCTTACGATCGTTTATTCCCCAATCAGGATACGATGCCTGATGGTGGGTTTGGCAATTTGATCGCTCTTCCGCTTCAACACCAGGCGCGAAGTCGCGGGTGTACTGTGTTCGTCGACGATGAGCTGAATCCGCATCCGGATCAGTGGGCGCTGCTCAGTCGGCAAGAGACCGTTTCTCCCGACCAGCTTCGAGATATGGTTGGTAACGGGCTTGATTCCGATGCTACAGCAGGAGTTGCGTTACCGTGGGAGCAATCCTTACCAGTCGGGACTGGGAGGATTACGGGATGTCCCGAGAGCATCACGCTTACCCTGGCCAATCATGCTTACATGAAGTTGTCAGACATACCCGGACCACTGGCGGCACGAATAAAGCGCATGGCGAGCTTTGCCAACCCGGTATTTTTCAAAACCCAGGCTCTTCGTTTCTCAACTCATGGCATTCCTCGATACATCTCCTGCGCGAGAATTGAGCAAGGTTATCTGTCGGTACCGAGAGGCTGCTTTGATGAGCTTCAAGCGTTGCTGCTGGAACAAGGAATAACGGTAAAAATCGATGACCGCAGAACTCGGGGCCAATCTCTGGACGGTATCAGCCTGAAAGCAACGTTGCGTGGTGATCAGAAAAAGGCTGTCAAGGCGCTTGAAGACCACGATACCGGAATACTTCACGCTCCGACCGCTTTCGGCAAAACCATAACCGCCATTGGTATTGTGACCAAGCGGCAGGTTAACACGCTGATCCTCACTCACAGTCGCCAATTACTTGATCAATGGAAGGAGCGCCTGGAAGCCTTTATTGAGGGGGCATCCATTGGTGTGATTGGTGGCGGCAAGAAGAAACCTACCGGCCAAATCGATGTAGCCACCTATCAGAGCCTGATCAATAAGAACGACAATACGATCTCAAATCTGGTCCGGGAATACGGCCAGATCATCATCGATGAGTGTCATCATATCTCAGCTCCCCGTTATGAGATGCTGCTTAACGAAGTCAGTGCTCGATACGTTGTAGGCCTGACCGCAACGCCTGACCGCCAGGATGGCCACCAGAAAATTATGTTTATGATTGCGGGGCCGGTTCGCCACAAAGTTCGAGCCGAACCAGGTTCCAAGTTTGTCCAGCGTGTCATCGTTCGGGAACGTCACGAAACGCCACCCACTGACCTCACTCCGGGTGGCGAACGGCCTCACATAGCATCAGTTTACCGTTGGCTTGCTGAAAGTAGCGCCCGGAATCAGGACATTGTTCAGGATGTCGTACATTGTGTGCGAAATCAGGCAAATTGCCTTTTGCTCACGGAACGACGAGAGCATGCCGAGACGCTAGCAAAGCTGCTGGAAGTTGAGTCCATATCATCGGTTGTGTTGCGCGGAGGCATGCGAGCTAGAGAACGCCGGATGGCGGAAACGCAGTTCCAAGAAGCTCAGGTTATTGTTGCAACCGGGAAGTACATTGGAGAAGGTTTTGACCTGCCTCGGCTGGACACCTTGTTTCTGGCTCTGCCCATCGCTTGGAAAGGAACGCTTTCGCAGTACGCTGGTAGGATTCATCGGGATGTCGATGGCAAAAAGGAAGTGAGTATTTATGATTACCTCGACACTGGCCTACCCATGCTTGAACGCATGTTTCGAAAGCGTGAGAAAGGCTACAAGGCGATGGGGTATCAGTTTGTCACTTCTGGCCAGGAAAAATTACTGTAGATGTTTAATGCAACGTTGCGTCTTGCTTGTTAGCTGCAGCTGCTAGAGAGAGGCTTCTTTCTGCATTGAAAAAGATGGGGCCTTTCTCCATCTGCCAGACAACAGCACCCAGTGATACTATACTGAGCCGTGCGTTGCCGGCATCATGATGGTGCCCATTTTTTGTTTAGAGGGCGCCTAATATGAACAACGCGATATTCTCTGGAGTGAGTTGCTTTGAAGCTTACCTGTTTCCTTTCGGACAGTTACCAACTTTATTTATTTTTATAAGTGACCTAATCTCGTAAAGTGCAGGCTATAGAGGTGTTTTGTTACCAACTTTATTACGAGACCACAATAGGCTACCTGCCTATGACCCGAGAGGAAGCGAGCCTGTTCTTCCGGTTGATCAATCGCCGTTACGAGCGGGCCTGCACCATACTTACCTCCAACAAGAGCTTCATGGACTGGGGCGAGGTGTTCGGCGATCAGGTTATCGCCACAGCCATCCTCGATCGACTGCTGCACCACTCAACCACGCTGAACATCAAAGGCGAAAGCTATCGATTGAAGGACAAGCGGAAGGCCGGAATCGTTCCCGGCACGACCCAACCACAGGAGGAATCTGACGGCACGGACACTCAAAAACCGGACACTGAAAACTGATGAAAACCGGACAATCTAAACTGATAAAATGCGGTCAAAACTCACCGTTGTTGACAGATGCCGTTCATCTGTCTCGACAGTTATGCGCCACACAACACCGACGCTGAGCGTCGGCTTGGTTGCGAAAAACCGGAGCACTTGAGTATACGGATTGAGACGGACAGTCTGATCCGCTTGCTGAAGGCAAGGCAGCTCCATGTGGAGAACTTCTCCTGCGCCGATCTCACATCGAAATCCGTGGTACACAACTTGCTGCTGGAGTTTGCTCTGAAATACTGATGTTGATGTACGGTATCTATCGCAGCAGCTGCAACGTGATAACGGAATATGCCAATCCGAATTCGGAACTCCTCAATGAGTCGCTTTGCATCGAGCCGAAAGAAGAGCTCATTTGGATGGCCATTCTGTAATGAGTGAGCATGTATAAATTTGTGGTTACAGGCCCGGCCTGAGCGCAGTAGATTTTGCCCAGGCTGTCGGAGTCGCCCCCCAGTGCTGTTTGAACGCTTTTATAAAATGACTCAGACTAGAAAAACCGACCGCATCAGCAGTAGTGGTAACGTCAGATCCTTGCTCCAGAAGGTTCGCTGCAGCTTGCATCCGCGTATGTTTAAGGCAAGTGTGTACGGATTGGCCGTACAGCGCTACGAACCCTGCTTGCAGCCGCTTCTCGTTCAGTCCTGTATATTCTGACAGCCGTTTTACCGTGAGGTTTTCGCAGTACTCGCGGTGGATATAATTGTATGCTTCTCTAATTCTGGGTCTGTCGAAGGGTGGTGGGAGGCCCGGTCGTGGTTGATCATTTTCAAGGTGTCTGAACGTAAGCGCCAGGGATTCCATGGACTTGGCCTGTAGATAGAGCTGATGTGACCCCGCAGAAATATTATGCGATTGGTGACAGAGAATATCGGCTGCTAGTCGTGTTAGTTCCTGGCCGGCGGCAATGCTACCCAGAAATGCATTTTGGCCGGGAACGCTGCAGTCTCTGAGAAATTTTCGCGCCAGATTGGGGGGTGGATGCCCACAGAGAGAAGTTAAGCTCTCAGGCGTGAAACGTATATCAACAATACGGAATGTTTGCTGACCGTGGAAATCATCCCAGCCTTTGATCGGTTGGGCAATAGAATAAAGAATGGCCGTGCCAGGCTCCATTGTTAGCGGTGACCCCCCTTCAAGGGCCATGGCACCGTTCCCCTCTAATACAATAGCGATGCCGAATCCCGGTCGGGAAATGTCGTCCAGATGAAGGCTTGATGCTGGACGACCGTTCAGGCAACTGATACTCACTCCGTCTCTTAATCTGTGCAACTGGCTAATCTTGGCCCAATCCGGCGGCATGGCCAGTAATTCTGATTCACTGGCGGCTGAAGCGGAACACTTCATCAGTTATTTCCTCTTTTCCGCTAATTTCGGCGCAAATTCGCTAGCGCTTAAAGAACTCGATGTAGATGATACGCATTATCAATTAAGATTGTAATGCAGGTTTTATTATGAAGCACTCATCTTCCGTTGGTTCTCGTGAACGGTTCACGCTGGTAGCAGCCTCGGTCGCCGCACTCACCCTCGCCCCCGCTATTGTTCTGGGTGAAAACACTAAGGAGGAGGTCCGGGAACTTCAGGAGCTTGTCATTGAGGCCAGCAAGCGGGGCGAGCCCGCAGCAACGATGAACAAGGCTGTTGAGGTCGCCAATGATGAAGAACTGCGCGCCAAACACGTGGAGACAATCCAGGAACTGGATCGAGCTTTTCCTTCATTGCATATGTCGTATAGTAGCTCTGAGCTATTTCCGATCATGACATTGCGTGGCACTACGTCCGCTCAGGATTTTTACAATCCTGCATTGACAGTATACGTCGATGGCGTGCCGCAGCTGCCAGTGGCTTCTTTTCAGGCGCTAGGGGATGTCGATCAGGTGGAGCTACTTAAGGGTCCTCAGGGGACGCTCTATGGCAAAAATGCCTCGGCTGGCATCCTTAACATTGTGAGCCGACCACCGGGGGATGACCCCTATTTTCATGTCCGAACCGGTGTCTCCAGCCGTGATGGGTACCAGATTAAGGGGCAGGCATCCGGTCCGATTCAGCCGGGTCTGCTATATGGCTCCTTCTCCTTTTTGAGTCGTGAGCAGAAAGGCGATCTCAAAAATCCTTTTGCAGATGACGATCTTGGTGGTGCCCAGACTGATGCCGGGCGAGTAAAGCTCAGGGTGGCGCCGGACGCTGTGGACTATACGCTTGACCTGACTGCGGCTCGGGACTGCACGGAGACAAATCAGGATGCCTTCACGCTCTTTGACGAGATTGATGGCCGTCAGGCCGCTATTTCGCCCGATTTGCCGGAGCAGTACCGGAACTTTGAACAGGAGCGTTGTGGTAACCAGTTTGCCGTAAATGGTAGCTACGACATAGGCGATTGGCAGGTTTCGACCGTGGTGAGCGACCAGAGCTTGGATATCAGTCGTCGCTGGGCCATTGCCAATTTTTTTACATCCCAACCAGAGCAATGGGATCAGCGCACTGTTGAGCTGAGAATGGCGAGCCTGAGTGGCGGCAATCGACCTTGGGACGCGGTCATGGGGGTCTATCATCAGAATACGGATCAGAGCCGCCATTACCTGTTCGATATGGTTGCGCCGGTGTTTTCACCTTTTATCGATACTCGTTCCAAAAATGAACTTCAATCCCTGGCCGCCTATGCCGATCTGACCTGGTATTTGACAGGCAGGGCTGACATCTCCCTTGGTGGGCGCTTTTCGCGGGATCATGCCGAGACGAGCTTCGACGGCACGGTGGCAGGCAGTGGACTCAGTGGTGACAACGAGGTCACGGAGAATACCTGGATCGGGCGCGTTGCGGTCGGTTACTGGCTAAGCGATCGTTGGCGAACCTACGTAAATGTTGCTCAGGGATATAAGCCAGCTGGTTATAACCTGGCGCCATCGAGTGCCGCTGACGCCGAGGGGTTCGATCGGGAAACTTCCATCAGTTATGAAGTCGGTCTTCGGTATCGATCTCCCCAGGTCAAATTTGCGACGGCGATTTACCGGGTCAACACTCGGGATGCGCAGATGTATGGGGACAGCAACCGTGGGACTCAGACACTTACCAACGTGGGCGATATGAATGCCTCTGGTATGGAAATGTCGTTGGACTGGCGTGCGCTGCCATCACTATCCTTGTCTGCTTCAGGCCATTATACAAAAGCACAGCATGATGACTACAGCAGTCCCGCCAGTTGCAGTGACTGCTCCGGGAATGATGTGCCATTGGTGCCAAAGTATAAAGGTAGCATGTCAGTGATTGGCCATTTCCTACCCGCAGGACATGTGCTTGAGCCGAGCGTGACTGTATCACGTACCGGACAGCAATATTTCGATAGCGCAAACACTCTAGAACAACCTGCGTACACGCTGCTGGATGCCGGTGTTGACTGGCGGCTCGCGCCTGAGCTTACTCTGTCCGTATATGGGCAGAACCTGACCGATGAGACATACCGAGGCTATGGTTTTGTTTTCGGCGGCACACGCTACGCGCAGATTGCTGATGGCAGAACCCTTGGCGTGTCTGTTGATTATGTCTACTGAGTCAGCGCGTTCAGCCGCTGGTGCGGGAAAGGCGTTTCTTTTGGCGTGTGGTGCGGTTTATGTTTCGCAGACATTGGTAACGACAATGGCGACGCAGTCCATGCCAGCATTAATGAGGGAGTCTGGTCTGCCGCTGCAGATTGTGGGATTGAGCTACCTTTTCTATCTGCCCTGGGTGCTGAAGTTTCTCTGGTCTCCTGCTATTGAACGAACTCGCCATCCATTATCCGGTCGTGACCGGTCTGTTGCGCTGATCGTGAGTGGGCAGTGTTTGCTGGCAGTGATTCTGCTGTTACCGGTCTTGCTTTGGCACGGAGGCAGTTCGTTTCCTGTTTTGATTGGTGTATTGCTGCTGGCGGCAGCACTGGTATCGGCTTCTGTGGATATCGCAACGGATGGAGTGCTTATCGATGCTCTGCGCGCAGAGGCGCGTTTCGAGCGCGGTAACCTGATGCAGGTGGGGGGAAGTTACGTTGGTGTACTATTCGGCGGCGGTGGCTTTCTGCTGGTTGCCGGATCCATAGGCTGGCCTTGGGCGCTCTTGCTCGTTTCAATGCTTGTGGTTTTGACCAGTACGCCATTGCTGTTTGTCCACCGCCCGAAAATACCTTCAATGCGCTCCCGGGAACGACCGTCACTTCGGCAGGCGCTCGCTCGCAGGGAGATCCGTCAGGGCCTGATGATCGTGTTGTTGCTTGGGGCTGGCATTCGAATGGCGTTTGGGATGTTGGGTCCTGTGTTGCTGGATCACGGTGTTGAGCTGTCAGAGCTTGGTTGGTTGTTCGGCGGTTTTGGTGCCATTGCTGGCCTGTTTGGCACCACAATAGGCGGTATGCTTGCCCAGCGGTTACCAGGGTGGCGGTCGGTGACTGTGGTGCTGGCACTGCAAACCATCGCTCTGGGGGCGTTTATTCCGGTTTTGGCCCTGGGCACTACCGCCAATTTGCTAATCGGACTTTGTGGGGTCGTTTTTTCTGCAATGGCCGCAGGCTTTGTTGTGATTTATTCCGCTCTGATGCAATTAACTAGCCCTGCCCAGCCCGGAGTCGACTTTACGCTATTTCAGTGTGCTGATGCCGCTATTGCGATGACAGGAGGGGTTGCGGGCGGTTTCTTGGCGCAGCATTTCGGTTATCTCGTTTGCTTTGGTCTAGCTGGCTCCCTGGCGTTGATGGCTACATTAGTCCTAGTCGGCTTGAACGCAACGGGCCAGGCACCGATTCGCCCCCATGAACCTGTAAGTGAGGTTGTGTAATGACTCATGATCTTACCAAGCCATTGACCATGACTCGGCTGATGGCGCTGGCACCCAAGCCACTTTCGATTTCGATTATGTGTGCCGTTGTAGCGGCGACTTTCAGTATCCTGCCCCTGTGGTTTGTTTATCGTGTTGTGGCCGAGTTCGAAAGCGGAACGCCTGCCATGGGTTTTATTTGGCAACAGATTGCATGGATTGCCATGGTGCTTATGTTTCGGTGGGGTCTTATGGCGGTTTCCCACGTTCAGGCCCACAAAGGCGCCTTTCGTATCCAGCATTCAATTAAAATCGCCATGGCCAGTCGACTTGGGGAGGTTCCTCTATCTTTTTTCAGTGGTCGAGGGAGCGGAGGTCTCCGGCGTGTGGTCAATGATGATGCCAACAGTTTGGAAGGTTTTTTTGCGCACATGCTGCCGGACATAGCAGCCTCGGCAACCGTACCGGTTGTTGCTGCTACCTTGCTGATGATGGTTGACTGGCGCCTGGGTCTTGCCGTTGTTGCACCGTTGCCCCTGGCTTTGTTGGGTCAGTGGTGGTTCATGCGAAAAAGTGGCGAACGGATAAGGGAGTGGAGTGCCCTGCAGCAAAACATTGCCGAACAGATGAGTGAGTATATAAGAGGCATCCATCTAATTAAGACGTTTGGGCTCAATGCCCGGTCTTTTGGTGAGCTATCCGAGTCGATTCGAGGTGCCGTTGTTTTAGCAGCCAGATTTGCCCGCCAGTCTTCTACCGCCTGGGTGGTGTTTGTTTCACTGCTCGGGGCAAGTATGGCCATTGTCGCTCCATTCGGGGCTTGGCGCGTGCTTGAACGACAACTGGAACTGTCAACGCTGATATTGTTTTTGTTAGTTGCACCCACCGTTCTTTCGCCACTGCTGCGACTCACGTTCGCGTATGGAGAACATATGCAGCGACAGGAGGCCCTGAAGCGTATCGGCGCTATCCTGGGCAGCGCTCCTTTGAAGGAGGCTCCGGCAGCGAATCTTCCCGCCGATCAATTAGCCATTGAGTTTCGCCATGTTAGCCAACGATATCAGGAACACTGGGTATTGGATGATGTGAGCTTTTCCGCATGCCACGGACAATTGACCGCTATCGTAGGTGCTAGTGGGTCAGGTAAAAGTACACTGCTAAGGCTGATTGCCCGGCTGTATGAGTATGAAAAGGGTGAGGTGTTAATCGGTGGACGTGACCTGCGGGATTGGCCGTTGGATTCGCTGCTAGCGCGTATCAGTGTGGTGCTTCAGGATGTGTTTCTTTTTCACGGTAGCATACGGGATAACCTGCGTATGGCGAAGCCGGCGGCCAGCGATGAAGAAATTGAACAGGCGGCCCGTGCGGCTCGCGCACATGAATTCATTATTAATCTTCCGGACGGTTATGACGCGAATATTGGTGAGCTGGGTACCCGTTTGTCGGGAGGGGAACGCCAACGCATTTCCATTGCCCGTGCGCTTCTAAAAAATGCTCCCATACTACTGCTGGATGAAGCCACAGCCAGTGTGGATGCAGATAATGAAATGTTTATCCAACAGGCTATCAACGCGCTTTGCCGTGAGCGCACCGTGCTCATGATTGCTCATCGTCTCGATACCGTGATGCACGCTGACCGCATTATTGTGATGGATCACGGGCGTTTGGTGGGTTGTGGGCGGCATGCAGATTTGCTGGCCTCTTGCAATGTTTATCAGCGACTGTGGGCTGCAGATCAGCGGGCACGGCACTGGACACTGAATGTATCAACAGAAGGCGATGCATCATGATTCGAGAGTTAATGCAGGTGGGATTCCGGCTCTCAGGTCGCTATGATCCGTGGCTTCTTCAGGGCCTCGTTTGGACAGCAGTAGAAGCCTTATTCATAACGTTGCCCTTCTTACTTGTCTATTATCTACTTGACGGCTTGTTCGATGGAACCCTGAACGGTTGGCAGATAGTGTTGGTAGCCGTGCTGATGGCCTGTTCTCTTTTTCTGCGCATTCTGGCGGGGCTACGTGCCATGCCACTCATTTTCAGTGGTGCCTACGCCATGATGGCTGAAGCGCGGTTGCGGGTGGCGAACCATCTTGGGCGAGTGCCGCTGGGCTGGTTTGGCAGGCAAAGAGGAGGTGACCTGGGCGCACGACTGACGTCCGATCTTGAATTAGTCGAACACATATGGTCGCACTTTTTGGGCGTTTTCGTTTCAAAGTTGTTGGTGCCGGTCTTCCTGTCCCTCTTTTTATTCAGTATCAATATCCAGTTGGCACTGGTCACTCTTGTGACCATACCGTTTGCATTGATAACACTTTATTGGACACAGAAAGCGCTTATCCATACGGGGCCCAGGTTGCTTAAGGCAGGATCAGATGCTCAATCTGCTGTTCAGGAGTACATTCAGGGAATTGCAGCCATCCGGGGATTCGGTCGGTTTGGTTGGGCTTGGCGACGATTGGAAGCAACCCTGAATGAACATCAAATTGCGCAGTTGAAGGTGGAATCAAGACCCGCCCCCAGGGTTGCATTATTCGGTTTTGTCTTGGACTTGGGGTATCTACTCATCATAATAGTTGGAGCAGGGTGGTTGGGTCGTGATGCTATTAGCACTCCGGATTTGATTATATTTTTGGTGCTTGCCTTGCCAATCTATCGGCAACTATTTGAAGTGGGTTTGTCTACTTTGCTGCTGCGTTATGCCAGCAGGGCTATGGGCCGCATTGAGGAATTGCTGAAGCAGCCGGCCATGCAAGAGCCTTCATTGCCACAGAACCCTGAAAATCACACGATCGAATTTGATCGGGTCAATTTTGCCTATGAAGAACGACCGATTTTGAAGCAACTAAGCTGCGTAATTCCCGAAGGCTCTGTAACCGCTGTTGTCGGGCCAAGTGGGGCCGGGAAAACAACCTTTGTCCACCTGATTGCCCGTTTGTGGGATATTGATACCGGCAGCATACGCATTGGTGGGGTTGATTTGCGTGATATGAGTACAGAAAAACTTTATCAGCAGGTGGCGATGGTGTTTCAGGACGTTGTGCTGTTTGCCGGATCAGTCATCGAAAACCTGCGTTTGGGTAGGCCGGAGGCTTCCTTTGAGGAAGTGATTGCTGCGGCAAAACAAGCCTATGCCGATGAGTTTATACAAGCCCTGCCGGAAGGTTATAACACGGTTCTTGATGAAAATGGTAGTTCGCTCTCCGGAGGAGAACGCCAGCGCCTATCCATTGCCCGAGCACTATTAACGAACGCCCCTATCCTTTTGTTGGATGAGGCAACCGCCAGTGTTGACCCTTCTGCTGAGAACGAAATTCAACAGGCAATAAGCAACCTTGCTCGGAACCGCACCGTCGTGATTATCGCCCACCGGCTACGCACCATTAAAGATACTGATAAGATTTTGGTACTTGATCAAGGTACCCTGGTGGATGAGGGTGCTCATGAAACGCTGATGCAAAAGGATGGCTTGTATGCTCATTTGTGGCGACAACAGCAGCGAGCGGAAGACTGGCGGGTTGGGTTTACGGAGCCATCCGCTATGAATGAGATCCTTCCTTGAAAGCACATTTGTTCTGGTCGGCCCTTAAACTGAGCATGCAACGACGTTCCAAATTGCGACAGAGTCGCAGCACTTGAAAGACTTCTCTCTCACGCAACAGACACCGCATGCGAATGAAGTTCTATCAGCCACCATACAGAGCTAAAAACCTTGGGTCTTTTGGCTACGCGATGCACTTGGAGATGCGTTTGCGTGCTAAGTATGTGCAAAGTTACCATCTTTATTACCATGAGAAACTAGTTAAAAATGAAACTGGCATGGCTCAGTTACCAACTTTATTTATTTTTATAAGTGGCCTGATATCGTAAAATAAGGCCTAAAGAGGCGTTTTGTTACCAACTTTATTACAAGACCACAACAGCTTTCACCTTAAAGTTACCATGGGGAATAGGTTAAAAGTGAATACGAGCGTTGTGGCAAATCCGGGTCATTCTTCTCAGGAGTCTAGGGAATGACCGACTATAAGTTCGACAACTGCGCAGACTCCTAGTTTAAACCGTGGATTCAACCAATAACCGCAGCACTGCTCATTTATAATGCTCCGGAATATTC
>JBQCZX010000067.1:0-19751 GCA_052089485.1 Marinobacter sp.
CAATATGAGCCTCCTGACGCTTGCTTTCCGCCTGCATGGCGTTCCAGAGTTCGTCGTCAAAACCGGCGATTTTCATATCACGATTAAACATCGGCATGCTGCCCCTGTGTACTTGGCTGGCCCGGAAAGCTTTGAAAATCAGCCCCCAGGATCTCTAAAAAATTGGGCCGCTATTCTATCCCATTAACGGGTTAAAAATCATCCTTTATGGGGTTCGCAGATACCGTCATACCCATATCAGTCGTTTTCCTGAAATTGCTATAGCTTCCGGGTTTAGATACCTTACAAACCCAACTATCTAACCCAATTACAGCGTTCGGTGAAGCGATGGTAAAAACCGCCTCCGAAACCCGACCACATCTCGCTTTCAAAGAAGGTAATACCCTTATGGCTCAGTACGTATACAGCATGGATCGCCTAGGCAAGGTGGTTCCACCCAAACGTGAAATCCTCAAGGATATTTCTTTGAGCTTCTTCCCTGGCGCCAAGATTGGCGTACTCGGCCTTAACGGCTCGGGTAAATCCACCCTTTTACGCATTATGGCTGGCGTGGACCAGGATTACATCGGTGAAGCTCGTCCCCAGCCCGGCATTAATGTGGGCTACCTACCCCAGGAACCGGAACTGGACGACAGCAAAACTGTGAAGGAAGTTGTGGACGAGGCCGTTGCAGACGTTCACAACGCCCTGGCCGAGCTGGATCAGGTTTACGCCGATTACGCTGAGCCAGATGCGGATTTCGACGCCTTGGCCAAAAAACAGGGCAAACTCGAAGCGCTGATTCAAGCAACCGATGGCCACGACATTGAGCGCAAAATGGAAGTTGCCGCCGACGCCCTGCGCCTGCCCGCTTGGGATCAGCCGGTGAAGAACCTTTCAGGTGGCGAGCGTCGCCGGGTAGCCCTGTGCCGCCTACTGCTTTCTGGCCCAGACATGCTGTTACTGGACGAGCCTACCAACCACCTGGACGCAGAGTCCGTGGCTTGGTTGGAGCGCTTCCTACACGATTATAACGGCACCGTGGTTGCCATTACCCACGATCGTTACTTCCTCGACAACGTGGCAGGCTGGATTCTGGAACTGGACCGCGGCCAAGGCATTCCGTTTGAAGGTAACTACAGCCAGTGGCTGGAAAACAAGGAACAGCGCCTGGCCACCGAAGCCAAACAGGAAGCCTCGCACCAGAAGACCATCAAACAGGAACTGGAGTGGGTGCGCAGCAACGCCAAAGGCCGCCAATCCAAGAGCAAGGCCCGCCTCGCCCGCTTTGAGGAAATGAGCTCTCAGGAGTTCCAGAAGCGCAACGAGACCAACGAACTGTACATTCCACCCGGCCCGCGTTTGGGCGACAAAGTTATCGAAGTGGAAGGCATCAGCAAAGCGTTTGGTGAGCAACTGCTTTACGAAGATGTTTCATTCAGCGTACCGCCGGGTGCGATCGTTGGCATCATTGGTGGTAACGGCGCGGGTAAATCTACCCTGTTCCGCATGATTGCCGGCCAGGATCAGCCCAACTCTGGCTCCATCACGGTTGGTGAAACGGTGAAGCTGGCCTATGTGGATCAAAGCCGTGATCTGGACGGATCCAAAACTGTCTGGGAACTGCTCAGCGATGGCCAGGACATTATTAAGGTGGGCAACTATGAAACCCCATCCAGAGCCTATGCAGGCCGCTACAACTTCAAAGGCTCGGACCAGCAAAAACGTGTCGGCGACCTGTCTGGCGGTGAGCGCAACCGCCTGCATCTGGCAAAATTGCTGAAAGAAGGCGGCAACGTATTGCTACTGGACGAACCAACCAACGATCTGGACGTAGAAACCCTGCGCGCCCTGGAAGAAGCTCTGCTGAACTTCCCCGGCTCGGCCATGGTTATCTCGCACGACCGCTGGTTTCTGGACCGTGTAGCCACGCACATCCTGGCATTTGAGGATGATGGCGAAGTGATCTACTACGAAGGCAACTTCAGCGATTACGACGAAGACCATAAGAAGCGTAAAGGGGATTCCGCCATGGTGCCCAAGCGCATGAAGTATAAGAAGTTGGCGTAAAGCTAAAGCGCCCCCTCTCCCCAACCCCTCTCCCGCAAGGGGCGAGGGGCTTTAATACCACTACCTGCAGGCTACGAGTGTGTAGCTCCCCTCGCCCCTTGCGGGAGAGGGGCTGGGGGAGAGGGGCGCAGGCACCACAACACCATCAGGACCATCACCATGGCAAAAGCCAAAACCGCCTTCGTCTGCACAGAATGCGGCGCTGATTACTCAAAATGGCAAGGCCAGTGCACGGCCTGCCAAAGCTGGAATACGGTCAGCGAAGTAAGAGGCGTTAGCAGCAATGCCAAAGGCGCCCGAGGCGTGCGTTTTGAAGGCTTTGCGGGCAGCCTGTCTGCCGTGCAAAGCCTGGACGACGTGAGCCTTGCCGAGCAAGAACGCATCAGCACTGGCATGCAGGAGTTCGACCGGGTTCTTGGCGGCGGGCTTGTGGAAGGCTCCGCCGTGCTGATGGGTGGCCACCCAGGCGCTGGCAAGAGCACCTTGCTACTTCAGGCCGTTTGTCATTTAGCAGCGAGCGTTCCCGCCCTGTACGTGACCGGTGAGGAATCCCTGCAGCAGGTTGCCATGCGCGCCAAACGCTTGGGATTACCTACCAAAGACCTGAAAATGCTCTCCGAGACCAGCGTTGAACGGCTCATACAGGTGGCAGAAGCGGAGAAACCACGAATTTTGGTGGTAGACAGTATTCAGGTCATGCACGTGGCGGACACAGAATCCGCCCCTGGCTCCGTTTCCCAGGTGCGTGAAAGCGCCGCGTACCTGACCCGCTTTGCCAAGCAAACAGGCACTATTTTGTTTCTTGTTGGCCATGTCACCAAGGACGGCAGCCTTGCCGGCCCAAAGGTGCTTGAGCACATGATCGACTGCTCCATTCTGCTTGAAGGCTCCAGCGACAGCCGCTACCGCACCCTGCGCGGCATCAAAAACCGCTTTGGTGCAGTGAATGAGCTGGGCGTATTCGCCATGCTGGAGCAGGGTCTGAAGGAAGTTAAAAACCCCAGCGCGATCTTCCTGAACCGCGGTGAAGAAGCGGCTCCGGGCAGTGTGGTGATGGTGGTCTGGGAAGGCACCCGCCCAATGCTGGTGGAGATTCAGGCGCTGGTGGACACGGCCCAGGGCGGATACCCAAGGCGTGTGGCGGTTGGTCTGGATCAGAATCGGTTGGCGATGCTTTTGGCTGTATTGCACCGTCACGGTGGTTTGCATGTGTCGGATCAGGATGTGTTTGTGAACGTGGTGGGCGGCGTGAAGGTGAATGAGACCAGCGCTGACTTGGCGTTGCTGGCGGCCATTGTGTCTTCTTTCCGCGATCGCGCCCTGCCCCAGGATTTGGTGATTTTTGGGGAGGTGGGGTTATCGGGGGAGATTCGGCCGGTGCCCAGTGGTCAGGAGCGGATTAATGAGGCGGCGAAGCATGGGTTTACTCGTGCCCTGGTTCCCAAATCTAACGCGCCACGCAAAGCCATTGAGGGCATGAAGGTGATTCCTGTGACCAAGCTGAGCGAGGCTATTACGGCTCTGGAGGAGCTTTAGGCCTGCCCCGCACCTTGTCCTCGGTGCATGGACAGCTTGCCCTCATCTAAAACGCTCTAAAACCGATTAGCCAATTAGGTGCGCGAACTCCCGCTCCAGAAGAAACTGATCTCCCAAGTTCAACTCAACCAAACGCTTAAGATGCGTAGCGCTGTCCAGATCGATATATTCGCATTTGAAGCCCAATCTGTGGGCTTCAATATGCTTTAACTCAACAGCCATAACGATCCCAGCCTCCTGACCATCAAGGTAAATGATCACCTCGCAGGGCTGGTTCAACGGTACATCCCACCCCTCAGGTCGTTTGACCAGAACACCTTTCAAGGAAATATCCATCACCTCCGTTGTCCACACACGGTCAAGAACATGCAACTCGCATGGAGCGTCGAAGCTTATGCGGTGAAACTTTCGTTTTTCCGAGGTTTTGATGGGCAAGTGGCGACTCCTTTATTACCGATATCATCTGCCATGACTATAGACCTGACAGAGTCTTCCAACCAGCTGAGTTTTATTCAGAGGATCAGTAAAAGTAGAGGGCGCTGAGAAGGTACGTGCGAGGGTTGAGTCACCGATTCCAAAAATGTTGGAGGCCATGGACGGCCGGAGACAAGCGCACATGGATGTGCTCGTAGCGGTTTTTGGAATCGGTGACTCAATCCTCGCTTCCCGACGCTAATAGGCCAGGAAACGAGGATAGCAAATACTAGCGGTGGTACTCCGGGCTCAATTCAACAACAGCCTCAATGAACGCTTTAGCGTTATCAGGCTTCACTTCGGGCGTAATGCCGTGGCCGAGGTTGAAGATATGGCCTGGGCCCGAGCCGTAGCGGCGCAGGATATCACCCACTTCCTGGCGAATCCGGGCCGGTGGCGCGTAAAGCATGGTGGGGTCCATATTGCCCTGCAAAGCAACACGATCACCTACTCGAGCGCGGGCATCGCCAATGTCTGTGGTCCAGTCCAAACCAACGGCATCTGCACCTGTATCAGCGATAGACTCCAGCCACTGACCGCCGTTTTTGGTGAACAGAATCACCGGAACACGGCGCCCGTCGTTCTCACGGATCAGATTATCCACGATCTTGCGCATGTAACGCAGTGAAAACTCTTCATACGCCCAGCTGCTCAGCACACCGCCCCAGGTATCAAAAATCTGAACCGCTTGGGCACCTGCTTTAATTTGGCCGTTGAGATAATCAATGATCGTGTCCGCAAGATGATCCAACAAACGGTGCATCACCTCCGGCTCGCTGTACATAAGCTTTTTGGCTTCGCGGAAGTCCTTGGAGCCGCTGCCTTCAACCATATAGGTTGCCAGCGTCCACGGGCTGCCGGTGAAACCAATCAAGGGAACACTACCGTTGAGCGCGCCACGGATGGTGGAAACCGCGTTCATCACATAATCAAGATCGACTTCCGCCTTAATCTTCGGCAGTGCATCCACGTCCGCCTTGGAGCGAATGGTGTGCTTAAACTTGGGACCTTCCCCGGTTTCAAAATAAAGCCCAAGACCCATAGCATCCGGAATGGTCAGGATATCCGAGAAAAGAATCGCGGCATCCAGCGGAAAACGCTCAAGAGGCTGAAGGGTTACTTCACACGCCAGAGGTGTGTTCTTGCACAAGCTGAGGAAGTCGCCGGCCTTTTCACGGGTAGCGCGATACTCAGGCAGATAACGGCCTGCCTGGCGCATCATCCATACCGGGGTACGATCAACAGGCTGGCGCATAAGGGCGCGCAGGAGGCGGTCATTTTTCAGCTCGGTCATAGGGCTTCCAGTCTCGTCTCTTTCAGATGGTCATCAAGGAATGGGAGCAATGATACCCCGTTTGCCACAATAAAAAAGGCCGGCTTACCCCTAGTAAACCGGCCCATTGCCCCGAATTAACGGGTTGGTCAGATATCCAGATAATCCATGATGCCTTCGGCCGCCTGACGGCCTTCCCAAATTGCGGTTACCACAAGATCTGAGCCACGCACCATATCGCCGCCCGCAAAAATCTTCGGGTTGCTGGTCTGGAAGCCGTACTCCGCCGACTCCGGAGCTGTCACCCGGCCTGAATCGTCGGTGGTGATCGTGTGTTCGTTAAACCACTCAGCAGGGCTCGGGCGGAAGCCGAAGGCCACCAGCACGGCATCTGCGGGTATTACTTCCTCGCTACCTGGAACCACCTCGGGGCGGCTGCGGCCATTTTCATCTGGCTCACCAAGCTGGGTCGAGACCACTTTTACCCCTTCTACCTGGCCTTCACCGACAATAGCAACGGGTTGGCGATTGAACAGGAAGGTCACACCCTCTTCCTTTGCATTCGACACTTCGCGGCGAGAACCAGGCATATTGGCCTCGTCGCGGCGATACGCGCAGGTCACGCTCTGGGCCTGCTGGCGAATTGACGTGCGATTGCAGTCCATGGCGGTATCACCGCCACCCAGCACCACTACTCGCTTACCTTTCAGATCAATGAAATCTGCAGTGTCTTTTTCAAAGCCAAGCCGACGGTTTACGTTGGACACCAGGAACGGCAGGGCATCGTGAACCCCAGGCAGGTCTTCGCCGGGGAAGCCGCCCTTCATGTAGGTGTAGGTGCCCATGCCCATAAATACTGCATCGTAGTCCTCAAGCATGTCCTGAAAACGAACGTCTTTACCCACTTCGGTAGACAGGCGAAACTCAACCCCCATTTGCTCGAAGACTTCCCGTCGCCGGGTCATCACAGATTTTTCCAGCTTGAACTCGGGAATGCCGAAGGTGAGCAGGCCGCCAATTTCGGGGTAAGTATCAAACACCACCGGTTTTACGCCGTTACGAACCAACACATCGGCACAGCCGAGTCCCGCCGGGCCGGCGCCGATCACAGCCACTTTTTTATCCGTCCATTTAACCTGCGATACATCCGGCTTCCAGCCCAAGGCGAAAGCCGTATCGGTGATGTATTTCTCCACAGAGCCAATGGTAACCGCCCCGAAGCCATCGTTTAGGGTGCAGGCGCCCTCGCACAACCGATCCTGCGGGCAAACGCGGCCGCACACTTCAGGCAACGAGTTGGTCTGGTGACACAGCTCGACGGCTTTCATGATATTGCCCTCGGCAACCAGCTTCAGCCAGTTGGGAATGTAGTTGTGTACAGGGCACTTCCATTCGCAATAAGGATTACCGCACTCAAGGCAGCGGTGAGACTGGGAAGCTGCCGTATCCGCAACATACGGGCGATAGATCTCAGCAAACTCTTGCTTACGTTTTTTTGCGGGGACTTTTTTGGGATCTACCCGCCCTACTTCCACAAACTGGAAGTCATTACCAAGTCGTTCTTTCATGTTGACGCTCTCATCAGCTCAATTACTCCCAAGACCTATTCAGGGCGGGCACGGGTACTTGCCAACAGGCTGCCCAAACTTGCAGCCTTGGGTTTCACCAGCCAGAAGCGGCTGATGTAGTCGTCAAAATCTTCAAGAATACGTTCCGCCCAGGCACTGCCGGTTTCGGAGATATGCTCGCGAATCACACTGCGCAAATGGTTACGGTAAGCTTCCATTTCTTCTCGAGAAATACGCTGAATCTCCACCAGTTCGTGGTTGTATTTATCAACAAACGTGTTGTCCATATCCAGCACATAGGCGAACCCACCGGTCATACCGGCACCAAAGTTGGCTCCGGTGGTTCCAAGCACCGTTACCAGCCCGCCAGTCATATACTCACAGCAGTGATCGCCCGCGCCTTCAACCACAGAGTGGGCGCCAGAGTTCCGAACAGCGAAGCGTTCGCCCGCCGTGCCCGCCGCAAACAGTTTGCCGCCAGTGGCGCCGTACAGGCAGGTGTTGCCAACAATTGCTGTTTCCTGGGTGTTAAAAGCGCTGCCACGGGGCGGCTTAACCACGAGCTTGCCGCCAGTCATGCCTTTACCCACATAATCGTTGGCGTCGCCCTCGAGAATCAGGTTAAGCCCACCGACGTTCCACACGCCAAAGCTCTGGCCGGCGGTGCCCAGAAGGTCCAGTGTGATAGGTGCATCAGCCATACCCTGGTTTCCGTGCTTCGCGGCAATTTCGCCGGAAAGGCGGGCACCAATTGAGCGATCGCAATTGGTTACCCGGTAATTCCAGGCGCCCCCAGTCTTGTCTTCGATGGCAGGCGAGATCACCGTGAGCATGTCTTCCGCCAGCCTGCCCTGATCGAACGGCAGGTTACGTTCAACCTGGCAGGTTTGAGGCTTGTCCGCAGGAATATGATCGTTGGATAGCAGCCGCGTCAGATCCAGCTTTTTCTGTCGCTCGGTGTCGCCTGGTAGGCGCACAAGAAGATCCACACGCCCAACAAGCTCTTCCAAACTGCGAACACCCAGCAAGGCCATCCACTCCCGGGTTTCCTCCGCCACAAAGCGGAAAAAGTTCATGGCTTTTACTGCCGTGCCTGTGAAGTATTCTTCACGGAGGTGCTCGTTTTGAGTCGCCACACCGGTTGCGCAGTTGTTCAGATGGCAGATACGCAAGAACTTGCAGCCAAGCGATACCATGGGCGTGGTACCAAAGCCAAAGCTCTCAGCGCCCAAAATGGCGGCTTTCACTACATCCAAGCCGGTTTTGATACCGCCATCGGTTTGCAGGCGTATCTTTCCACGTAAATCATTGGCACGTAATGCCTGCTGGGTTTCGGTTAGTCCGAGCTCCCAGGGCGAACCAGCGTAGCGGATAGACGCCAGCGGGCTGGCTGCCGTGCCACCGTCGTAGCCGGAGATGGTAATCAAATCCGCATACGCCTTTGCCACACCTGCCGCAATCGTGCCAACACCGGGCTCAGAGACCAATTTTACCGATACCAAAGCTTTCGGATTGACCTGTTTGAGATCAAAAATCAGCTGGGCCAGATCTTCAATGGAGTAGATATCATGGTGCGGCGGCGGAGAAATCAAGGTAACGCCAGGCACCGAGTAACGCAGGCGTGCAATCAGGGTATTCACCTTACTGCCGGGCAACTGACCGCCCTCGCCAGGCTTGGCACCCTGAGCCACTTTGATTTGCATCACATCGGCGCTGCGCAGATACTCTGCCGTGACGCCAAAGCGACCGGAAGCTACCTGCTTGATTTTGGACCGCTTTACCGTGCCATGGCGGGCCGGGTCTTCACCGCCCTCACCGGAGTTCGAACGACCGCCCAATGTGTTCATGGCGACGGCCAGCGCTTCATGAGCCTCAGGTGACAGAGCACCCAGCGACATAGCTGCGGAGTCGAACCGAGGAAAGATCTGCTCCACCGGCTCAACCTCAGAAACATCGATAGGGTTAATACCCTCACGAAAACCGAACAGATCCCTCAGCGTAGCTATCGGACGCTCGTTTACCAGCGCTGCGTACTCCTTGTAATGACCGTAATCACCAGAGGTCACCGCATCTTGCAGTTTGCCTACCACATCGGGATTAAACGCGTGATATTCCTGCCCGTGCATATATTTCAGCAAACCGCCCAGAGCAATGGGTTTGCGCGGCTTCCAGGCAACCGACGCCAACTGCTCCTGATCCTGCTGAAAATCCACAAACCCTGCGCCCTGAACGCGACAGGGCACGCCCTTAAAGCACAGATTGGCCACGTTATCCGCAAGGCCAATCGCTTCGAATAGCTGGGCCCCGCGGTAAGAAGCAATGGTAGAAATGCCCATCTTGGACAGTATCTTCAGCAGCCCTTTGTTGATGCCTTTGCGGTAGTTATTCTTGGCTTGGATGGGATCCATCAGCAATTCACCGGTACGAATTAAATCGTTCAGCACCTGATAGGCCAAATACGGGTAAATAGCCGTGGCGCCGAAGCCGAACAGCACCGCAAAATGGTGAGGATCTCTGGCCCAGCCTGTCTCAACGATGATGTTGGAATCACACCGCAGGCGTTTTTCCGACAGATGATGGTGAACCGCTCCTGTTGCCATCAGCGAACTGACTGGCAACTCGCCCTGCTTCAGATCCTTGTCTGAGAGAATGAGTAGCACTTTACCGTTGCGAACCGCTTGCTCGGCCTCATCACAGATGCGGCGAATAGCCTGTTCAAGCCCCTGTTCCGGAAAATAACTCATGGAAATCCGGGCAACCGCAAAACCCGGGCGCTCGCTGTTGGTGATCCGAAGGAATTTGGCAGGAGACAGAACCGGCGTGGTCAGGATGATTCTGTCTGCGTGCTCGGCAGTCTCCTCAAAAACGTTGCGCTCTGCGCCCAAACAGGTTTCCAGCGACATCACGATCGCTTCGCGCAGAGGGTCAATTGCCGGGTTGGTTACCTGGGCAAATTTCTGGCGGAAATAGTCTGCCACATGGCGCACTTTGCTGGATAACACAGCCATGGGCGTGTCATCCCCCATGGAGCCGACAGCCTCTTGGGCGTTTTCCGCCAGCGGGCGCAGAACCTGGTCTCGCTCTTCGTAAGACACCAGAAACATCTTCTGGTGCACCAGCAGTTCGTCCGCATCTATCAGCCGGAAATCGGGTGTTTCCTGGTTAAGGGTGGTTTCCACTCGCAGCGCATTTTCACGCAGCCAGCGCTTGTAGGGCTTTGCGGTTTTAAGCCGCTGATCGATATCCCGGGTGTGCAGCACCTCGCCCGTTTCGGTATCAATGGCCAGCATCTGACCTGGCCCGACACGGCCTTTTGCGACAACATCCGCTGGCTGATAACTGTATGTGCCAATTTCCGACGCCAGAGTAATGACATCATCTTTGGTAACCACCCAGCGAGCGGGTCTCAGGCCATTGCGATCCAGCATGCAAACGGCGTAACGACCATCCGACATAACCAGCCCTGCGGGGCCGTCCCAGGGTTCCATGTGCATGGAGTTGTATTCGTAGAACGCCCGCAGGTCAGAGTCCATGGTGTCGACATTCTGCCAAGCCGGGGGAATCATCATTCGCGCTGCACGAAACAAATCCACACCGCCTGCCAGTAGAATCTCCAGCATGTTGTCCATACTGGAAGAATCCGAGCCCGCCAGATTCACCAGCGGCTGCAACGTTTGTAGATCCGGCAGGTTTGGGGAGCTGAATTTGGCAGCCCGGGCAATCGCCCAGTTACGGTTGCCGTCAATGGTATTGATTTCGCCGTTATGCGCCAGGTAACGGAACGGCTGAGCCAATGGCCAGCGCGGCATGGTGTTGGTGGAGAAGCGTTGATGGAATACACAAATGGCGGTGGCGAAATCCGGGTCGCCCAAATCCTTGTAAAAGTTTGCCAGATCCGCCGGCATCATCAGGCCTTTATAGGCGAGAGTGCGATGAGAAAGGCTGCAGATATAGAACTCCGGATCATCTGCCATGTCCCCCTCGGCATGGCGGCGACCGATAAACAGGCTGATGGCAAATTCTTGTTCCGTCTTGGCGGCGGGCGTTACAAACACCTGCTCTATCCGCGGCGCGCTGTCTAACGCTATTGGCCCCAGACAACTGTCATCAACCGGCACTTCACGCCAGCCCATAACGCCGAGCCCCTGCTCGGCCAATCTCGCCTCAAGAGCGGCTCGCCCGCTAGCTGCCTTCGCAGGGTCAGGATTGAGAAACACCTGACCGACCGCAAACAACCCTTTCGGCTCTTCGCCAAAGGCTTTTTTTGCCGCTTTTTTCAGGAAGGCGTCAGGGCTTTGGATCAGCAGGCCACAGCCGTCACCGGTTTTTCCGTCGGCCGCAATACCACCTCTGTGAGTCATACAAGTGAGCGACTCGATGGCAGTCTGTAACAACTTATGGCTGGCCTCGCCCTTCATGTGAGCGATCAGTCCAAATCCACAGTTGTCTTTGAATTCGTCGGGGTGATACAAACCTGACTTCATAAGCGCCCTTTTGCATATACATACGTCTTTATCAGCGACTTATGCACCAATGCAGTGCAAAAAACCAACCGACACTAAAAAAATGGGCGAATGACTATACACACGTATAAATACGCATGCAAATATGTTTGACAGTGCTTTTGGATGAGGGTTCCACTGCAGGGGACCCTGTTCGATATGAAACAGGGAGTTACTACGCTTTTACTATTTTACGAATCGATCACAACGCCTCGACTGTACGCACCCAAGGAGTGCGCGAAACTAGTGCATCGGGAAGGCGGGAGGCTGCTTTTCGGGCTTCTTCCTTAGAGGAATAGTTCCCATAAAACACCATAAACCACGGTTCGCCCTTACGCTCACCCATGGTATAAACCATTGCATCGAAAGATGGGTAGCGGGCAATGACACTCAACGCCGTCTGTTCCAGGTTTCCGGCCACCAGCTGAATCGTCCAGCCCAGGCTGCGATTGCGCAGCTGTTCAGCGCTCACATACTTACTGGCGTTTTTTGGGATGAAGCCAGGCTCAGGCTCAGGCTCAGGCTCAGGCTCAGGCTCAGGCTCAGGCTCAGGCTCAGAAACAGGATCCGGCGGGGTCTCAGGTTCTGTCAATGGCGGGGGTGTTTCGTCTGGCAGCTCTCCCGGCATAGCGGGGCCGATGGTGATGCTCCTACGTACCGGCTCAGATTCCGGAACCGTGTTCTGCTCCAGAGCAACGGTCTCGTCATATTGCTGGGATACAAACCACCAAGAACCTCCCAAAAGCACGAGCGCCAGTGCGGGCAGGCGCAGCTGCTTAAAATTGATACCTGGCGAGCGTTTCTGCCTTGAAGCACCAGAAACAATATCCAGCCAAATGCCAGGTGTGACTCTTTTCAGTCGAGAAAAGCTGCCTTGGCTAAGATCATGTATTCTCGCAAGCCGAGCGGGGGTCAGAAGTTCGTTTACCTTGCCGCCTGCCTTGTGCACTCGCGGTTCCAGGTAAGAAAACACCTCTTCCCGAGTAAGTGGGCGTAAATGAACTTGATGAACGGGTGCCGCTGAATCCTCAAGACCCAGAAGCGTGACCAGGCGATCCTCGCCGGCAAACACCGGAACCGCCGCCTTGGCACCGTCCGCGGCCAAGAATCCGTCTAGAATCAACCTGAGAACGTCAGGGGGCGCTCGATCAGCATCGTCAATGAGCAACACCATGCGCTGGCCTTTGCTCACCCTGCTCTCAGACCAACGAAAAAAACGATACACGGTTTCACGTGGGCTATCGTCCGGGCTGGCACCAGAACGGACTACCTGTTTGAGGTCTTTTGCCAGCGCGCCGGAGCTTGTCATGGCAGCCGCAGACAGCCGATGGAAACCTAAACGTGATGATTCACTGCGCACCAACTCTGCCAGCAGCCGACTCTTGCCCGAGCCTGGGGCGCCCGTCAGAAGCAGCGCCATATCGCCAAACCCGCAAAGATGGCGAAGCGCCTCCAAGGCATGATGGCGCATACCATCCGGAAAGAAAGGCGTTTCCATTTCCAGAGGGTTATCTCTCAGGCCATATCGCTGCTGTAGTCTGGGGAACAACCCTCCACCGTCCAGGCTGTTGAAGCTGTCGTCAGTCACTTAAATCCCTGCTGCTCAATGTTAAAACCTCTGCTCAGCTTTCCTGCTGACAAAACGCCTCCAGGGTTGCCGTAAGGTTCTCTGGGGACGCTTGCGATGTAATCACCGCATCGCCTATGGAACGAAGCAGCACCAATCTCAATTGGCCGTCGACATTTTTCTTATCAACAGCCATCAGACTCATGAAATCCGCGGGCGTCATCTCGGCTGGAGGCCGCACGGGCAAGCTGGCGCTATGAACTATGTGTACAACACGATCGTAATCAGACGGGCTTATCAAACCTTCCCGGGCTGATAAATCCGCGGCCATGATCATGCCAGTGCCTACAGCCTCTCCATGTAACCAGTTGCCGTAGCCGGCGAAGGTCTCAATGGCGTGGCCAAACGTGTGACCAAGGTTTAGCGTCGCCCGAAGCCCGTTCTCACGCTCATCCTGAGCCACAACATCTGCCTTGCAGGCGCATGAGCGCAATATGGCTTCTGCCAGAGCTTTGCTATCACAGGCTGCCAGCGGCTCAATTGTCGCTTCCAGCCAGCCCAGAAAGGCGGTATCCCGGATCAAGCCATACTTGATAACCTCAGCCAGCCCGGCAGACACTTCCCGCGGCGGCAGAGACTGAAGGGTATCGGTATCGATCATGACCACTTCTGGCTGATGGAAAGCCCCTATCATGTTCTTGCCGAGTGGGTGGTTAATGCCGGTTTTACCACCCACAGATGAATCAACCTGAGACAACAACGTGGTTGGAATCTGTATGAATGGCACGCCGCGCTGATAAGAAGCCGCCGCAAACCCTGTCATATCGCCAACAACACCACCACCCAGCGCCACCAGCGTGGTTTTTCGGGTGTGTCTGTTTTCCAGCAGGGCATCAAAGATCAGATTCAGCGTTTGCCAGTCTTTATGCTTTTCGCCATCTGGCAATACAACGGTGTCTACCGTTTTACCGGGAAAGCAGGCTTTGGCCTGCTCCAAATATAAAGGGCCGACCACATCGTTGGTCACTATCATTACTTGATAGCCGCCAACGTAACCAGAAAGGTCGTACCCCCCCAACATACCTTCGCCGATCATAATGGGGTAACTGCGCTCTCCCAGGTCAACGGGAAGTTCGTGAAGCAGGTTATACATGGTTGCGGCCTTCCTTTCGCATCTGTCTTTGTTGTCGCGGCGTTTTCGGGTTTATGCGATTGACGAGCTGACGCACAACAAGCCGAGGGCTTTTGCGATCTGTAAACATAATAATGTCGGCAAGTTCGGTATACAGAGGGTCCCGGATGGCAAACAGACCGCGCAGAACGCCTTCGGGATCGTCGTTCTGCAACAATGGTCGGTTCCGGTCTTTGCGGGTGCGCTCCACCTGCTGCTCTATCGATGTGCGCAGGTAGATAATCACGGCATCTTTTTTCAACAGCGGATAGTTTTCGGCTCGCATTATGGCCCCGCCACCAGTGGCTAGAACGGTCTCTGGCTCGGCAGACAGCTCGTTCAGCATCGCGGTTTCACGCAGCCGGAACCCAGCCTCGCCTTCAACATCGAATATCCAGGGAATGTTTGCCCCACAACGCTCTTCAATGATTCGATCAGAATCAAGAAACCGGTACCCCAGTTCTCGGGCAAGCATTCGGCCTATCGTGCTTTTACCGGCGCCCATTGGGCCAACCAAGACAACGCGTGTGGGCAAAGACATAACTTCCGCTCAATAATGTTCAGGCGGGTGAGAATATCACAGGGCTACAGATTGCATAAGCTTCAGGGTTAGCACACGGAACATACAGGCACAAAAAAACCGCCGGTTTTACGCGGCGGTTTTTCTTGCTGACCCTGTTACTGAATCAGGTCGTTTTTGATGATCTTCGGTGTAATGAAGATCAGCAATTCACTGCGCTCGTTAATTTTTTCGGTGCGCTTGAACAGGCGCCCAAGGTAAGGAATGTCGCCCAGGAACGGTGTTTTAGTGGTTTGTGTGGCGACTTCTGATTGGAAAATACCGCCCAGAACCACTGTTTCACCATTGCCAACCAATACCTGCGTAGTCACTTCGTTGGTGTTGATGGAAGGAATCCCCCCCGTTACTTCGCCACGGGAATCCTGATTAACCATCAGATCCATGATGATCTTGTCATCTGGTGTGATCTGCGGCGTCACTTCCAAAGACAGCACGGCTTCTTTGAACGATACAGAGGTCGCGCCGCTGGAAGAGGCTTCCTGATACGGAATTTCTTCACCCGACTTGATGGAGGCCGTCTGGCGATCTGCGGTTACCACTCGCGGCTGGGAAACAACTTCTGCCTGGCCGTCGGTTTCAAGCGCTGACAGTTCCAGATCTACCAGGAAGTTGTCGCTGCCCCAGCCAACGGCGAATGATGAAGCGCCTTCGCCAGTTACACCAAGATCAACAGCTAGCGCGCCCGGGAAGGTAATGCCACCCGTACCGCCACCTGCGGCATCACGCGCTTCGCCCGAAGCACCTTGAGAACCGCCTACCGAAAACACGTTATCCCCACTTACATCGTAGCCTGCACCACCCCAGCGCACACCCAGGTTTTCCGCCACGTTAGTCTGAGCGCGCACAATGCGGGCTTCGATAGACACCTGGCGCACCGGTACGTCCCAAGTGGACACCAGGCGGCGAATCTCCTCCAGCTTACCCGTGCTTTCACGAACGCTAATGGTGTTGGTGCGCACATCAGAGGACACAAAACCACGATCAGAAATAAGCTCTTTATCTTCCTTGATCAGGCCAACAATATCGGCCGCTTTGGCATAGTTCACCTGAATGATATCCAACCGAACCGGCGCAAGCTCTGCAATCTGTTTGGTGGTTTCAAGCTCAAGCTTCTCACGGGCGGCAATTTCATCGGCCGGCGCAACCAGCAAAACATTACCGATCTGGCGCTTATCCAGCCCCTTGGTTTTCAGAATAAGTTCCAGAGCCTGATCCCAAGGCACATTCTGCAAACGCAGAGTGATGCTGCCACCTACCGTGTCACTGGCTACCAAGTTTAGCCCGGTAAAGTCTGCGATCAGCTGCAGTACGGAGCGCACTTCAATATCCTGAAAGTTCAGAGAGAGCTTTTCGCCAGAGTATGGAAACTTCTGTTCACGGCGTGATTCCGCTTCCTCTTCGGTAAGCTTTTCGACACTCACAGTGAACTGGCTTCCAGACTGGTAAGCGATGTAGTCGTAATTGCCCTCTGGGCGAATTTCGACCACCGCATTGCCATCTTCAACAAAGGTGTCAATACGGCTCACAGGTGTTGCGAAGTCGGTGACATCAAGGCGGCGGCGCAGATCCGGCGGTACGGCAATACCGTCCATAGTGAGTCGAATTTTGCCACCCAACTCAGACAAGTCTACCGGTGCCCTGGGGCTGCCGAGATCTACGATTACACGACCTTCGCCATTTTGTCCGCGGCGAAAATCGACGCCCGCGAGCGTATCGGCTCTAGGCGCAGATTGCGTGGTCGCGGTTGTTTCAGATGAGCTGGCTGCAACCGGGGCAGCCCCGGAGTCACCGCCAATGGTCATCACAAGAGAGTCGTTATTCCGCTCTGTCTCGTAAGGGGCAAGCTCAATCAGATTAAAGATCAGACGAGTGCGATCCTTGGTCTCGACCACGGTCATACTCTGAGCATTACCCGACCCAAGCGGAATACTCCGGCTGTTAAGCCCGCTGGTCGTATCACTCAAATCCACCGCAATGCGCGCTGGGCGCTCAATGGTGTAACCCGATGGCTCGGGTGGTTGACCATCAAATTTAAGTGTCACTTCCAGCCGCTCTCCCGGTAGCGACGAAAACGACACGTCTTCCAGCGTGACCGCATTGGCCAGGCCGGATAACAACCCAAAAGCAATTGCGCTGACGTATACGTTGAGCTTTCTGAACATCGCTAGCCTCGACCCTAAACTTTTTTGTATATGCATGTTTCTTTCAATCTTCATCCAGTCGCTCCTCAACTTGCACCCTCGTCCAGGGTCAGAGAGCGCGGACGCTCTACCCAACCACCCTGGCCATTGGGAACGATCTCGATAAGCTCGATCCGGGTTTCACTCACACCGATAATTCGGCCATAGCTCTGCCCCATGAAATTCCCGGAACGGACCCGGTGAATACCTCCGGTATTATCCCGGATTAGCGCAAATAGATTTCCTGACACGCCCTGGAGCGTGCCCACCATATCGAGGCTCTTGAAATCAAAATTCTCAAGCACCTCTTTTGGCCGATCCAAATTAGGCTCAACATCACTGACTGGTTTTTCATCAATCATCGTCAGCTGAACATCGATTGGCGGCTCAAACGGTGCCCGTCTATCTGCCGCTGAATAACTGAATGCCTCGTATGCGCTGAACTCAGGCAATGGTTCAACGTGCCCTCGCGGTTTTGCGCGCGTGTCTGCCATGAACTTATCCAGATCGGAAAAACCGCTGCCCTGGGAGCAGGCTGTCAGGAGTGACACCAGACAAACACCCAGCCAGGCTTTTCCTGCATGCTTTACTGCCATGCTCATTCTCCAGCCCGGTAGCGGTAGGTACGGGCAACAACCTGCATATCAAGTTGCTCGCCGTCTCCGCCAGTTGGTTTAATGGTTAAATCATGCAGGGTTACAATCCGTGGAAGGCTTGCGACACTGCTTACAAACGATGCCAGCTCGTGGTACGAGCCGGACACTCGGATATTGATCGGCAATTCAGAATAAAAGTCGCGCTTTTGCTCCGCCTGGAGCTTTACTTCCTGAAGCGCCAAACCGCTACCCAAAGCCGTATTGGTAATATCCTCAAGTAGCCCTGGAACTTCGGTTTCACTCGGAAGCTGCCGGACAAGCGCGCCAAACGTTTCTTCCATCTCTACCATCTGCGCTTTAAAAACCTCCAGGTTTGCGACCTGATAGGCTTTTTGTTCGTACTTTGTGCGCAGATCTTGTTCGGTCTTCTCAACTCGGTCGAGCTGAGCGTACTGATCCTTAATAAAGAACCAGTAACCGCCGCCAAGAATCAGGCCGAATATAATCAGAACAACAATGGCCTTGATAGGGGCCGGCCAGATGCCAGCGTTGTTTACATCAAGATCGTTGATATCAAATTCATTGAGGCTTTTAAGTGAGTCCGCGAGGCTCATTACTTATCCTCCCCTTCGGGCTCTGGTGTTTTTTGTTGAACAGTCATAGTGAACTGGCTGTAGCCAGCGCGCCGGCTGTCCGCCGATGATACATTTGAGAGACTCGGGCTAGTGAACCAGTCGGATTCATCAAACTGCCGCATCAATGTTGATACCCGGCTATTCGATTCCGCCATGCCAACAATGCTCACCCGATCACCCGCCTTCTTTAGGTCTGTATAGAACAAGCCGTCGGGCAGCGTGCGCACCAGCTCATCAAATGCGCGAACGATCACGGGGCGCTTGCCTTGCAGGTCCTGGATAACCTTCATACGAGCCAGCAGTTCGTCACGCTTACTCTTGAGGCTTTCAATCTCTCGAATCTGCTCATCCAGCTTCTTGGTAGCCGATTCAATGTACGCATTCCGGGACTGCTGATACGTAATGCCGCTGTCCAAATCGGAATTCCAGAGAAACGTGAGGCCAGCAGCGATAATAGCGGCACCCAGAATCATCACAATAAACTGTTTTTGCTTCTCTGCTCGGAGCTCTTCGCGCCAGGGTCTGAGGTTAATCATTGCCATTAGTCGAAGCTCCTCATTGCCAGGCCGCAAGCAATCATCAGCGAGGGAGCATCGTTGCTCAATGCCGATGCGTTAACCCGCGAGCCAACCGCCATTTCTGCAAAAGGGTTCGCGACCAGTGTCGGCGTTCCTGTTTTCTCTTCCACCATTTCCGTCAGCCCCTGAATCGAAGCAGTACCACCTGCGAGCACTACGTAGTCCACCGCGTTGTACTGACTGGCCCCGAAAAAGAACTGAAGCGCGCGCGCAACCTGTTGAACAACGGCCTCCCTGAAAGGAGTAAGCACTTCGGATTCGTAATCATCAGGCAGCCCGCCCTGCTTCTTTGCAAGGCCAGCCTCTTCAACAGACAGGCCATAACGGCGTTGAATCTCTTCGGTAAGCTGCTTGCCTCCAAAGATCTGCTCTCGGGTGTAAACCGTTTTCCCTTCGGCTAACACGCTCAAAGTCGTCATGGTTGCACCTACATCAACGACTGCCACAACGAGATCCTCGCCCTGAGAATCAAGCTGAGACTCAATCAGCGCGTAAGCACGCTCAAGGGCGTAGGCTTCCACATCCACAATCTTTGTATTGAGGGAGGCAATCTCAAGCGCATCTTCACGGATGTCGACGTTCTCTTTGCGGCACGCGGCCAGAAGCACATCCACCTGATCCGGGTTGGCTTCTGAGGGGCCCTGCACCTCAAAATCAATCGCAACCTCATCAAGCGGATAGGGAATATACTGATCTGCCTCCAGGGCAATCTGATCTTCCATTTCAAACTCGTTGAGACCGCCATCCATCTGGATGCTCTTAGTAATAACAGCGGAACCAGATACAGCAACTGCCACCTGCTTGGTGCTGGTGCGCGACTTAGAAGCCACCCGTTTAAGAACTTCACCAACGGCTTCTACATCTGTAATGTTTTTTTCAACGACAGCGTTAGCCGGCAATGGCTCTACGGCGTAACTCTCGACTTTATAACGATCTCCTTGCTTTGACAGTTCAAGGAGCTTGACGGAGCTTGAGCTTATATCAACGCCCAATACTGCACTGGATTTCTTTCCGAACAATCCGAACACGCGCTCACCCTATA